>JAWAHD010000021.1:0-19049 GCA_038889555.1 Desulfurococcaceae archaeon | reverse complement strand
GCTTGAAGAATAGTAAACTCCTCTGTAGTACTTTGAACTCGTTGGTTATTGTAGCGCGAGACGACGACGACTTTAACAACATTGTAAAAAACGTTAGAGCACTTAATGAAAATCTAATTAGCATAACAGGTAGCAGTGAAATCACGAAAATACCTGACCCAAGCGACGCCATTAAACAAGTACTGAAGTATGCCTCGATTACTCTTAACGAATTGGGCTTTACTCTGCATGTGAGAAAGGAAGTTGTTTTCAATAATGAAGTCCAACACCTATTGGAAGTGCGTGACTCGAAAAGGAACAACTTAGTAGTAGCGTACGTTAAACTCGGGGTTAGAAAACTATCTAAACCAAGACAGGGGCGTAGGGTTAGTTGCGATTTTGAACTTTACCCTCGTGAAATACTGTACTTGATGAATAGCGAACTGAAGGTGTGGCGTATTGAACAAGTCATTGAAAATGGCTATAGACCTTACGTAGTTAAAAATCCATTCGAAGACATAAGTAATAACGTAACAGTGCTTGAGTACTTGGCATCGCTAGCTAAATACGGCCTTATCGCCGTCTACTGGGACAATAATTCACCCGTGAGCAAGCACTTAGAGTTTAACATAGACTTGGATAGTTTAGGAAAGAACGTCTACATTCCATATTCACCTTTCCATGTGTTTAAAGCAGAGAACTTCGTCATTGTAGCAATACCTGCAGTACCAGCTGGTGTGAGAACTCGTTGTTACCGGGGTCTTCTACGTAGTAGAGTTGAAGAGCTATACGATTTCGAGTTACAAAGTGGTCGTATTCGGTGTAACGTACTACTTGATTGCAGTAATTGCGATTACACTCTGAGTTTCAGCGCATTAGGGAAATTAGGTTTACAAGAAGAGCTTATTGGGGTTTTATCGAGTGTAACTGCTAATACCCTTCAGCTCATAGTAATCTCTCATTGTCCTAGAGTGCTCGATGTTCTTAAAGGTAAACTAGACGAACTGCGCAACTGGAAGTTCGAGATACCATTAGTAATTAGTGCTTGTCCTTCATTTAATGGGGGTCGCATTATAAGCGACTGGAACGGGTCAACCGTTGTCAATCTAGCTCACATGGATTTCTTATTCGACAAGCTAAAATCAGCGTACATATATGTAAGTTCGGAGAGCGGTGTAGTAGTAGACATCTTCGAATTACCGCCACCAGTTAGAAGGTATGATCGAAAAAAGAAAATAAACTTAGCTCTAGAAAGACTAGGTTTATCCGAGAACGAAAGAAGAGCGTTTGAAAAACTCTACGATGTGTACGGGGACAAACTACTCGAAGATGTACCAGCACTCGAGGAGATCAAAAGGAAATACTCAATACCGTATGCCGTGGTCTTTACACTGTATAGGTACGGATTTAGGCGACCAGAACATTTGCTCAGCATCACTATGGAAGTAGTTGAAAAGCTAGTTAAGGAGCATCCTATGTTCAAGTACCACATCACATTAATGCTTAACAAGATTAGACGAGCAGGTATGAAAAGTCCTTGCTTGCTCGAACCACTGGTGTTCAAAAGCCTCAATGATATAATTCTATTTGATACCGAGTACGACGGTTCCCCTGATAGGTTTGTTCTCATAGGTTTCTACGACCCAGTATGTGACTCGATTGACCAGTTCACGCTCTACGAGCAAGATAAAGCCTACGATTACATTAGAAGACGGGCTGATAGACTCTTCGTACACTACGGGGGAGCAGATAAACCCATACTCCGGAGACTGGCGAGAGGTATTGAAGTGAAAACCTTCGACCTCCTCCAGTTTGTTGTAAAGAGCCTTGTTTTGCCAGGTTGCTTCGCAAACGACCTGAAGTCCATTCACAGGGAACTATGCGGTTACCGAGATGAACCATGGTGGAAGAAGAACTTCTACGACGTAGACGGCTTCATGAAAGCATGCATGTGTAGAAGAGTACTGAGACCCCAAGAATACAGTGTTAATGCTAGCATACACTTAGATTCGCTCAAGGAGATGAATAAAGCCGATCTAATAGCACTTAAGGAGTTAATTTCTGCTGTGATGAGACTACCCTGTTGTAAGGAGTAGTATAGTGGTTTAGAAACACAACCTGATCTATAACGAAAAAGAAGACACTCTAGTGACTGTATGTGCATATTACCACCGAACCTGTCTCCTTGAAATCTTTCACTCTTACATTGAGAAGTAAACCCGGCTAAGACTGGTTGATCATCACCTTGGACAGCTCAACTCATGTGTAAAGGATGTTTCAGCTTAGTTCGTAGCGCACAGATGTTCTGGAACAGCATTGAAGGATATAGACCATGTACGGGGCCTTGCGTTTACACGAGTAATTGAAGACAGCGGGCCCGCCGGGATTTGAACCCGGGTCCTCCGGCTCCGGAGGCCGGCGCCCTATCCTGGCTAGGCGACGGGCCCTTTTGTATTGATTCTCCTATCTGGGTAATAATCCATGGTGTGGCGGGAAGAGATCACGGTTCCTTTTGGTAACCGCTTGGTTTTGACTATAAACTATATAAGCTGATTCCCTCTGACCGTAATGAAAGGATGCGACCATGAGCACTGAGGATTCGGTTGGAAAGGCTCTTGGTAGAGTTGTGTTGTATGCTATACTAGTAGCGATTGTCATGGGTATTCTGCAGTGGTTCTTTACCCAGGGTGTTGACATCATAGTTGAAGCAACCAGTCTCCATGGACTACTGGTGCTGAAGGATTATGCTGTCTACGTGTACATAATAGTACTGCTAGTTCTCGGCTGGATGATCGTTAACGCTGTTGCCTCCATGTTCTACGCCATGGTGAAACCAAAGTACGGTGCATCAACAGCTGCAGCTGTTAGAAGCCTGGTTAGAATACTGGGTCTTGGAGCACTACTAGCTGGTATTGCGGGTGGAGTGGCAGGTGGAGCAGCTGGAGTAGCACTCGGAGGTTTCATAGGTTTAGTTGTTGGCTTTGCTACACAGCAGGTACTGGGGCAAGCTGTAGCCGGAATGTTCATACTACTAGCTAGACCCTTCAAGATCAACGATATAATAGACGTGGCAGGAGAAAGCGAGATCAGGGTTAAAGACATAACAACCCTGTTCACGATTGCAGTGAGAAAAGATGGCTTAGAGGTTCTAATACCAAGCAGCATGATCATAGGGCAAAAGATAATTGTAAGAGAACGATCAAAGGAAAAGTAAAACCGCTTGTCTGCAACCGAGAACCATCTCCAAGTAAACCATTTTTCTGAACACCATAATTTTACTTTTAAAGTAGTTTAACATATAATGTACAGAGAGTTTTACGGTGTGTACTCATTGATTAGACCAACTACGTCACTAGCTGTCTTATTACTGTTAAGCGTGCTTATAACTACAAGCAGTTTTCTTACTACATTCAATATCGAAGCCGAGAGTAACTGTGTCAACGGTGTTCACTTCTACATATACGGACAAATGGGTTGCCCCTATTGCAAAGCTCTAAAAGAGTTCTTTGAAACCAGGATCCCTGGTTCAAGTGTATTCTGCGATATAGGTACCGTTGAAGAGTACTATGAAATGTTCTATGCACAGACGGTGTACATCATGAACCATGCATCTCTAAACCCCGATGTACCCCAGCTTTTCCTGCATAGGCTTGTAGGAGCTATACCGAGAACACTTGTTGTCAGAGAAAACAAGTACATCTTAGCCGTAGTTGTAGGTGCTGTTGAAGACTTAAACTTCTGGATGAACCTATCGTGCCTTGAACCAGGCACCAGGATCCCTCTCTACAATGGAAACACACTGGTGGGATACATAGAGCTAGGAACAACCGACCACAGTGAATTCGTGGAAAAGTGGCTTCCAGTAGCAACTACACCAACCCCACCGGTAAAACAAGAGTCACCTCAACCCATCAGCTATTTAATTTTACCGATCGTCACAATAGTGCTCGGCGTAGCTTTAATCCTACTAGCTAGAAGACTCTCAAGGTAAAACCTGAGTTTTTTCGCGAACTACCACGTAGTTAGGAACGAGAACTCTTCTATCCCTTAGCTGTACCACCGAGAAGCTTACTTTGTAAGCTTTTTCCAAGTACTCAACTTTTTCGGCGAGATCACTCATTGTACCCGTGTAGATTACTCTGCCCTCGGACATCACCACAACGTAGTCACATACGCTGGAAGCAAATGTAGTATCGTGAGTTGTTAAAACCACTGTTTTCTCGCTGGAAATCCTTCTTAAAAACTCAGTAAGCCACACCTTGTACGCAGGGTCAAGGTGAGCATCAGGTTCATCGAGAAGGAGTATCCGTGGGTTTTTAACTAGAGCAACCGCTAGTAGAACTCTCTGTAGCTCACCGGAGCTTAGTTCCCCGAGACGCCTGTAGAGAAGGTGCTCTATGCTTAAAAGCTTTGAAACTCTGTAAACCTCTTCAATGTCCTCCCTGCTATCCATGAACCCCATTGAAACAGGGTACCTTGAGAACAGCATAATATCCAGTACTCTAGCACCGAGGTAGTCGGCGCTAATGCTCAAACTGCATGCATAGGAAAGAATCCTCCGAAGTAGCTTGACAATGCTTCTTGCCTCTTTACCATCTATGTAGACACCGCCTTCGTACTTAACGAGAGCTGATATAGCCTTTAGGAGGCTTGTTTTTCCAGATGCGTTTGGTCCAACAATACATGTTACAGCTTTCTCAGGTATGTCAAGCGTAGCCTCTTTTACAGCCTCTACGCCGGGCGGGTGGTATACCACTTTAACTCTTCTCAGTGATATCATACTCTCCTCCTCGAGAACCTTGACAAGAGCAGAGCTACGAAGAAGGGTGCTCCGATCAGCGACACCAGTGATCCTGCGGGAACCTCTCCCCACAGAGGTGCTGTAATGTACCTAGAAGCAACATCAGTTACGTAGAGGAGAAGCATTCCAGTGGTTGACGCTACTGGTATGACTACTCTGTTATCGCTTGTTCTCAGGAGGAATCTGGCTATGTGAGGAGCTACGAGGCCGAGAAAGCCTATTGTACCAAAGAACCCTACTACGATGCTTGAGGATGCTCCAGCTATCAGCGAGGACAAGAGGCGGGTAGTTCTCGGGTTTACACCAAGCTGCATGGCGTATTCGTCTCCGAGCAGCAGAGTGTTCAGCTTCTTCGACAGGTACAAGTAGCCAAACACCACCAAAAGCAACGGAGGAGTAATGTACCAGATATACACGGGTCTCGAGTGAACAAAGCTACCTACTAGCAGGAGTGAGGCATACCTATACCTGGTGACAGCGTAGTAGTAGGTGAACGATGAGAGACCCGAGAAGAGTGTTGCTACGCTTACACCTGAGAGTACGTAGGCTACATCGCTACCCGATATCCTTTCAGCAATTGCTACAGCTAGGAAAAGCGCTAGTAGACCGCCAGCTGTAGCAGCTAGCGCTGTTGCGAGAAGAGAGTAGTAGCCGAGCACTAAAACAGCAACGTAAGTTGCAAAAACTGCTCCGCTACCTATGCCAAGTACGTAGTGGTCTACGAGAGGATTCCTGAGCGATGATTGAAGCAAGCAACCAGCAACGGACAGAACGCCCCCCGCTACTAGAGCGTAGAGTGTTCTGTACAACCTGTACTCGACTAGAACCCGTGGAGCATTCGTAGCCATGTTAGCAAGGTGAGTGCAGAAGACGACTACGAAGAAAACGACCAGAGGCGTAAGGGAAAAAAGATAGTATATGGGTTTTTCAGTTAAGCGCACGAGCAGCATCTCCTCTTGTTCTTCACCTTCTGCGTCCAAGCAGGTAGCCGATGACTCCTGATACCACTACTAGTACCGCGGTGACTAATAGTACTACTTCTTTAGTGGTTGTAGTATGTAAAGGAGCTTCTTCCACGGGTTTTACAGCTCTGCTTATAGCTCCGTAGATAACGCCTGGTGCAAACGCCATTAGTGGACCGGGTCTAACGAGTATGTCTTCCTCTGTTGAGTTAAGAATTACAATGGGTTTTCCAACGTCGTATAGTCCAACCTCTCTTATTGTATCCTCCGTGGCATAGCTACATGCAACTATGATGATATCCGGGTTCCACAGAATAATGTTCTCCAGGCTTGCTGCAGCCCAGCCTGAGACGTTGGCTGCATTGATGAGTCCTAGCTTGGTGATCACTTCATCTATGAAGGTCTCTTTTCCAGCTACCCAAATGCCGTACGTAACGTCTACGACGACTAGAATCCTTAAACCCGTGTAACCTGCCTCCTCGAATGCAACCCGATATCTCTCGAACTCAGATGCTACGAGCTCTATAAGCTCACCCGCTTCCCGGGTTTTATCGAAGATGTAGCCAAGCAGTTGCACATCAGTGTAGACGTCGTGCACCGTTGTAGCCATTCCACCCTGCAGGAATACAACGGTGATGTTGTACGATTCAAAAGTTTCAAGCAATGGCTCATGCGCTCCTCTTGTTGCTAAAACTAGATCCGGCTGTAGCTCCATGATCTTTTCAACACTTATGGTCGTCCACCAGAAGCCTCCAACAACAGTTACGTTTCTTTCTTTCAGTCTTCTACCCACATCCATATACCACGAGTTAGCAGAGGACTCATCAACACCCACTATCACGTCGTCGACCCCTAGGAACGCTAGTGCTTCTGTGATGGAAGGAGCCAACACTACTACTCTACCGGGTCTACTTGGAACAACTACATCTCTTCCGAGAGCGTCTCTAACAACCTTATAACCAGAGGAGTTTGTAGCTGTTGCTGTGAACACTACTATAATCAAGGCAACGGAGATCACTAGCTTGGACACTTTGTCCAACGCAATCACCAAGGAAGTGTATCACGTAGGAGCTTATAAACTTCATACAAGGCATTGATACTAGAATCTTAATCTTAGAGTACAGCAGCAGAGGCGGGTAGGTAAACTTGAGAAACCGTATTGATATCCCTGCTTTCAGCTGTATGAGGTGTAGTAACTGCTGTTACTTTGGTAGAACCGAAGAATCGCCGATAATACTACCCTACGAGGTGGCAGTACTAAAGCTTTTAGCGAGAAAGCTGAATGTACCTGAAAGACTGGTTTTTGAAAAGACAGAGAGCGGTTTCTACAAATGGGTGATTACGGGTTATTGTCCCTTCTACGATACCAATGAAGGACTCTGCAGAATACACTTTGATAAGCCTCTTGCCTGCCGAATGTACCCGTTTCTGGTAAACCTATCCACGATGGAGCTTTCTCTGTCAAGGCTCTGTAAATGGGTTGATCGAAACCTGGGTTTAACGATCAGAGCTGAGAACCTCAAGAACCTGGAGTACATCTTTCCAAACGAGATGAAAGCTGTTTACGAACTGCTCGAGGTACTGAGCTACGCTAGTTCAACCGGGCTAGTGGTTGTGGGTGTTGACGTGAACAGCGAGCTTAAGAACAATGACCTTGAGCTCCCGAGTCCGTGCAGTTTGCTTAGAACGCGTAAGTGCCGCTCTGCTAGTGGACTCTACGTTCTATTCCTCACCGGGTGCACCGTGGACAATGTTGAACAATGGCTCAGCCTCAGAGGGTACAACGTGGTTTTCTCATCCGAGTTCAGAGTTGCATTAAACGCGTTGAAGACGTATTAGGGGTTTGTCACGGAGTATTCCAACCGGGGGTCTCATTGATAGTTTATGCTAGAAGAGAAAAGAACGGTTATTACAAGGTAAATGTTTGGTCTGAAAACGGTTTTCCAATAGCTACCTACAGCGAGGTAGTGGTCTTTGTGGATGAGAAAAAGATTGATAGCGATGAGCTACTCGTAGAAGCAGCTTCAGTTAGGTACTTTAAGGAGAAGAGAGAGCTATACGTGCGTACAAAGCTCACCGAGCCCTAGTACCACAGTAGTGCTCTACTAGTTCTCTTAAACCGTCTCGTAGGCTTATCCTTGGCTCATAGCCCAGGATTCGCTTAGCTCTCGTGATATCAGCCCAGCTTGCAAGTATGTCACCCGGTCTGCGATCCAAATAGATTACCCCGCCTTTAGAGCCCGTGAGCTCAAGCAAGATCGCCGCGAGATCCACGATCCTCGTTGGAACACCCGTACCAGCGTTGAACACGTGACCCCAAGCCTCCCTCGTGATCACCAGCTCCACCAGCCTCGAAAAGTCTTCCACGTGTATGAAGTCTCTCGACTGCAGTCCATCGCCGTGGATTTCCAATGGCTCATTTCGGCACGATCTCTCCACGAACCTAGAAACCACGCCAGCGTAGTATCCCGTTTGACCAATGCCGTAGACGTTAAAGGGTCTTATTATCGTGTACTTCAGCCCAAGAGTACCATAGAACTCCACTACTTTCTCGCCGAGTAGCTTGCTCAGCCCGTACGGGGATAAGGGGTTCAGCGGGTGGTCCTCAGGTATAGGGGTTTTCACCGGGTTTCCATACACAGCTGCCGAGCTTAGGTAAATGAGCGGTTTTCCGAGTTCACTGCAAACGCTAGCCACGGAGGCTGTTCCACCAACGTTGTTCGACATGTACTCAGCGGGTTTAATGAAGGATTCTTCGACGCTTACGTAGGCTGCTGCGTGAACAACTACATCCACGTTCTTAACCACGCTCTTGAGAGCATAACCGTCCCTCACATCACCCTTAACTACCTTCAGACCAGTGCTCGCCAGCCTCCTTAATGCCAGGGAACTTGATCTCTCAAGGGAGTCAAAAACCAAGGGTGAAAAACCGACTTGATGAAGATGAATTGCCAGGTTATGCCCTATAAACCCTGCTCCACCAGTTATTGCAACTCTCAAACTCCATCTCCAAGGAGTTTACGAGAGGTACTTTGCAACGAGGTGCTTCACGAGGTGCTCTGGTTCGTACTCAACACCTAGAGCTCTTTTCAGGAGCTCCTTCGGGGGGTACACAGCACCGTACTTGTGTATCCTTTCTCTCTGCCATTCCTGCAGAGCTTTGAAATCACCGCTTCTTATTCTCTCAGTCAGCTTGAGCTCGCTCTCCATCGCTACCTTCATGGATGCTGCAACTATGTTTCCAAGGGTGTACGTTGGGAAGTACCCTATGCTACCCATGCTCCAGTGTATATCCTGGAGTACACCTTCACTGTAGTTACTTGGCTTTACTCCGAGAAGCTCCTCCATGTAGTTGTTCCAGAGCTCTGGGAGATCAGAAACCTTGACTTCTCCCGCTAGAACAAGCTTCTCCAGTTCAGACCTAAGAACGATGTGCATGTTGTACGTAACCTCGTCCGCATCGACTCTAATTAAGCTTGGTTTCACCGTGTTAAAGTAGTAGTAGACATCCTCTGGTGTGTAGTCTCTCAGGAATTCGAGGTGCTCTCTGAGAACCGGGTGTATGTATTCAACGAACTCTCTGCTTCTTCCAACGATGTTCTCCCAGAACCTGCTTTGCCCCTCGTGAACACCGAGACTTGCACCATCGCCGATCGGAGTGTACGAGAGTGCTGGGTCTATCTGTAGCTGGTATAAAGCATGCCCGAACTCGTGGATCACGGCGAGAAGTGTTCTCTTGAAGTCCACTCCCTCGTACCTCGTCGTTATCCTAACGTCGAATATACCCATGTCTATGGTGAATGGGTGTGCTGAAACGTCAAGCCTTCCGCGCTTACCAAGCGGGTACCCTAGTACTTCGAGAACTTTCAGGTTCACAACTTCCATTCTACTTTTCTCGTACCTGGCTTTTTCCAAGGCGTGCTCACGCGGGTACTTACCCTCGGATAAAACCCTGCTGATGATCCACTTGAGCTCCCGTTTAAGGTAGCCAAGAACTCTGTCCACGTCCTCTGTTCTCAAACCCTCTTCGAAGATGTCTAGTAGAGCGTCATAAGGATGTTTTTCCCAGCCTAGGTAATCGGCTGCTTTTCTCGAGAGATCAAATATCCTCTCTAGGTAAGGCTTGAACTTCTCGAAGTCGTTCTTAGCTTTAGCTTCTCTCCAAACAATCATTGCTTCCTGTGTAACCTTAGCTCTCTCGGCAATCAGCCATGGTGGTAGCGCTCGGGCGATCCTGATGGCTCTCTTTAGAACCCTCACAACTCCTCTCTCGTAGTCGTTTAAAGTCTCCACCTTGTCTGCTTTCTCCACGAGCTCCACGAACTCTGGTTTAAGCAGTAGTTGCTGCTGTAGTAGGCTGAGCTCAGCTCTCGCAACCGACCTATCCTTCACGCCTTCAAGAGGCATGTAGGTTTCACTATCCCAGGACATTAAGGACATCGCGTGTCCGAGAGCCCAGATAACTCTGTACTTCTCTAGTACCTCCTTAACGATGGGGTTCTCGAAGATCAAACTCTTCACCATAACCTGTTAGCTCGGACCAGAGTAATATACCTTGTAAGTCTAATGCTAAACAGGGCTTCGGCTATGAGCTTCAGGTTCAAGGTTTGCAACGCGGAGGAGATGAAGCGCTTGGACGAGGAAGCTATTAAACGCGGCATAGACCACTACACGCTGATGGAAGACGCTGGAACAGCCGTGTACCACGTCATCTCAACGCGTATAGGGGTTGAGGGTAAGAGGTTCGTTGTCATAGCGGGAACCGGTAACAATGGAGGAGATGCCCTGGTAACTGCTAGAAGACTGTACTCCCGTGGAGGATGCGTAGTTGTTTTCGTCGTTGGTGATCCAGCCAGGTTCAGGGAACCGGCTAAGAGAATGTACGAGCTTACTCAATCCATTGGACTAACCATCGAGGCTGTTAAGGACGAGAACGACCTGGCGAAACTCAAGCAGGCTCTAAACACATGCGATGTTGTTGTGGCTGGAATAATAGGTATAGGGTTGAAGGGTGAAGTAGTTGGCTTAACAAGAAGAGTTATAGAGCTCATAAACGAGTCGGGTAAGATCGTTGTAAGTGTTGACATACCATCGGGTGTAGATGCGAACAACGGTTTAATCAGGGGTGTTGCTGTAAAATCCCACTACACTGTTACCTTCGGGCTACCCAAGTACGGGAACATTCTTTACCCTGGATACTACTACTGTGGAAAACTCTTTGTTTCAAGGTTATCGTATCCACCGGATCTTCTCTCGTCTAGTAGCATCAAGGTCGAGCTGAACGCGCCTGTTCAAATACCAGAACGGGTTAAATGGGGGCATAAAGGAACATTCGGTAAGCTTCTCTCGGTTTCTGGCGCTAGGTTCTACTACGGTGCACCCTACTACACCGCCTACTCGTTCCTTAAAGCGGGAGGTGGTTACTCAAGATTAGCTACACCCAAGAGCGTGGTTCCCGTACTAGCCTCCAGGTGTGGTGAGATAGTATATCACCCCATGGAGGAAACCGAGGATGGCTCCCTTGCTCTCTCAAACCTTGATAGAATACTCAATATAGTGGAGGAGCACGGTGTCGACATAGTTGTTCTTGGACCCGGGGTATCACTCAACGAGGAAACCCAGGAGCTCATCAGAGAACTAGCTCTCCACGTGGAGAAACCAGTTATAATAGACGGCGATGGAATAACAGCTGTTTCCAAGAACCCTGATATTCTCAAAGCAAGGAAATCGCCAACAGTTTTAACACCGCACCCCGTGGAGTTCACCAGGTTAACCGGTTTAGAACTGAGGCATGTTCAGGAAGACCCAATAGGCAACGTCTCAAAGACAGCCAGTGAGCTTGGGTGCTACTTGGTGTTTAAGGGAGCGCACTCGTTGATAGCCTATCCCGATGGCAGAGTGTACATAAACATGACGGGGAACCCGGGTATGGCTAAGGCCGGTGTAGGTGATGTTCTCAACGGAGCCATTGCAGCGATGTACGGTATTGGCTTGAGAGACGTGGGGTTAGCAACCAGAATGGGTGTTCTTGTCCATGGCTTAGCAGGAGACCTTGTTGCCGAAGATACCGGGGAGGACGGTGTTACGCCGGACCTAATACTAGACTACCTGCCTAGAGCTGTGAGAATACTCAGAGAAAACCCTGAGATGGTGATCCGGAAGTACATGCCTGAGGAAATATGAAAATGAAAACAGATATACATCGATTACTGCTCCAAGAGGCTTCTCTTAATAAAGAACTCTCCCTTTATTACTGATGATGAAATGCACTTGCATGCTTCTCCACGTGAGGTGAAATACTAGTGTCACAGATCACACTGGTCCCCGTGGACGTTGTTATCGACAGTAGAGAGGATGCTGCAAACCCTGATTTCAGGTTAACGCTTACTAGGGAAGGTATCAAAGTTGCTGTTAAAGAACTACCAGCGGGAGACTTTCTTATGCTCGCGCCTCCTGGTAAGCGTAGCTTGTTGATCGAGAGAAAAACGGTTAATGATTTCGTTAATAGTATTAGGGATGGTAGAATATGGGAGCAAATCAAACTCCTCAGGGAATCAGCCGATGTAGATGGACACATTCCCCTGTTGTTAATAGAAGGGTGCTTTGAGAGGGTGGAGAAGTACCGTGGTTGGAGAATACAGAGTGTTCTAAGAGTTCTGGACACCGTAGTACTGGAGATGAACACTCCTGTTCTGTACACGCCGCACAAGGAGGCTACGATAATGTGGATTGCCGCTAAGGCTAGAAGCCTGGGTAAAACCGATGAAAAGAGAGTTGTGAGAATGAGAGTTGAGAAGAGGCCAATGAGCTTGAACGAGAGAATACTCTACGTGATTGAGGGTTTAGCGGGTCCTGTGCTAGCTAGAAGACTGCTGGCCAAGTTCAGGACTATTAGGAATATAGCCAACGCTTCCGTGCACGAGCTTATGAGTGTTGAAGGTGTTGGAGAAACCAGGGCTCAGGAGATATACGCGATACTCAACACACCGTGGAGTGAGGAGGATAAGCAATGATTCTGAACCATGTTCTAGGGATTCTAGTACCGGTTGCTGTTTCCATCGCGTCAGCCCATGTTATGCTCAGCTGGTGGATTAAAGTTGCACCCTTACTTGGGTTTCTGGGTAAGGACATGAACAAGCCTAGTCACCCCCTGGTTGTAGAAGCTGGTGGATTATGGGTTGTACTTGCATTCGTGTTCGGGATTATGTCGTACGTAGCTCTAGACACGTATATTGATGCATCACATGACACTGTTCCACTGTTGGCTGTGTGCTTAACCGTGCTCTTAGCCGGTTTACTGGGCTTTATTGACGATCTCCTTGGTTGGAAGAAGGGTGTTACTCCGGTTAAAAGAGTTCTTCTCACAGTTCCCATAGCATTACCACTCGTTGTAGTTAAAGCTGGTTACACTATAGTTGAAATACCGTTTATCGGCCCCCTTGACCTGGGGGTTTTCTACCCCCTGGTAGTAGTTCCGATCGGTGTTCTCGGTGCTAGCAACGCGTTCAACATGATCGCCGGTTACAATGGTCTCGAGGCTCTGCAAGGGGTTGTTCTAATGGTTTTCGCTACTGTTTTAATGCTGTTGAGAGGAAACACCGATTTCCTCTACTTAGCCATGCCCGTATTGTCCTCAATTGCTTTATTCTACCTACTCTACAACAGGTATCCAGCAAGAATGTTCCCGGGCAATTCGTTCACCTACGGGGTAGGTTCACTGTACGCATCACTAGCGATATACTGGAGCTTTGAGAAGTACGCTGTTTTATCGTTTGCGCTGTACTTCGTGGAGCTTCTACTATTCATACGGGGATTGCTGAACGGTGTGTACAAGGAGAACTTTGGGCTAGTTCTGGAGGATGGTAGTCTTCTTCCACCCTACAGTAAATCCTACAGCATTACACACGTAGCAATTAAAGTGGTAAAAGCCATCAAGAAGAAATGCTACGAGCGCGACGTGGTTAGATTCATTGTTGGACTACAGGTGCTTGTCTGTTTACTCGGAATCCTGGTTACCGTGTTCTTGCTATGAAGACGTAGAAGTAAACACATGACACAATACCTATAATAGATGAAACAATGAAGGACTCTGCGTAGCCTATGCTCAGGTATAGTGGTACCGCTACCATTGATGCTATGGAAGACCCCACGTTGTCCATGAGTCTTTGAAGCCCCGTTGCTCTACCCCTAACCTCAGCCGGTAGTACTCTGGTTATTATAGCAGATGTGGACGAATTGAGCACGTGGGAAGCCATGCTAGAAGCTAGAGAAACCACGAGGAGAACACCCAGTTTTACTGCTGGGTTTTCAACGTAGTATGGTACTGCCATGAAGATCATTGAAACCGATACCACGAGAGCTGATTTCAGCACAGCACTCGTGTAATCGAGCTTTCTATTCATTAAAACCAGGGACATTACAACTGAGCCCAGTGTAGAAGTAGACGAGATCATCCCCCAGAAGGGCTTAGAAAGTCCGAGAACTTCTATTACGTATAGTGCTCCGTACGTGTTTATTACACCCAGGGATATCTGCCACAGTATTGAGGTGAAAACGTAGAGTTTCAGAGCTCTCGTTAGAACCCCTCTGTATCCCGCTAGTTCGAGAACGAGCTTACCGAGGTCTCTGTTCCTCGGTTTGAACACTTCTCTTAGAGCTTTAACTCTGAGAATTAGAACTACTGTGGCAACCATGCCCTGAAGAGTGAAACCTAGCCTCATACCAGCGACGTTCATCCGGTCGTAGAGAACACCGCCTACGATCGGCATGAACAAGCCTGGTATAGCCATTACCGTGTACAAGCCGAGAAAACCCTTGAACTCCTCACCGTACCTTAATGAGTCCATGATTATGGCTGTTAAGGCTGGTTGGTAGAAGTGGGATACTAGGTCGAACACGTATACAGCGAAGAGAAATCTCCAGTCCGGTGCTACCGCGTAGAGGAACTGTGATACAGCTACAAGACCTGTTCCAATCAGTATTACCTTTACTCTGCCCAAGTAATCCGTGAGAAAACCACCCACTATGAGGGAAAGAGCTGCAGCAAGCATCCCTATACTACGCATTACGGCGATGTCGTAGTCGGAGGCTCCGAGGTCCTTGGCGTACTTTGCGAAGAACGGGTTTACGAGAGATCCTGTTAGTGAAAAAAGAAACCAAGATATAGCCATTACTCCGATGTTTCCTCTGAAAACAGACCTAAGTTCTCGTGCCCCCTCTGCCAGGGTCTTTAGCAATTTCTTAAACCCCGTGGTTCAGCTGGTTACCAACTTCGCTACGCGCTATATCTGCTCTCCGCGTGCAGCTCTTTCGACTAGTTCCTTCGCGTAGTCGTATCTTATTTTTCCATCTCTAATCATTCTCTCCGCTACTTTGTCTATGAGGTCGCCTGTTGCACCTGCCATTACTGCTAGGTTCTTGGCGTGAAGCCTCATGTGACCTCTCTGTATCCCCTCTGTTACGAGAGCTCTTATAGCAGCTAGGTTCTGCGCTAAACCTACAGCCGCCATGACCTCAGCGAGCTCCTTTGCTGTTTTAACTCCTAGTATTTTCAGTGCTATATTGGCTACTGGGTGCACTCGCGTAGCTCCACCCACAACTCCAACCTGAAGTGGTAGCTCTAAGTAGCCGTTGAGGAACCCCTCTTCGTCTACCTCCCAGCGGCTTAGTGGTTTGTAAATACCCGTTCTACACGCGTAAGCATGCGCTCCCGCCTCTATCGCTCTGTGATCCTGTGCTGTTGCCAGTGCAACTGCGATTATACCGTTCATTATTCCCTTGTTGTGTGTTACAGCTCTATATGGGTCTACCTCAGCCAGTATGCTTGCTTCCTCTATTCTCTTCGCTATTTCCAATCCACCCACGTTCTCAGATGGAGTCCTAGCCCATGCTTTGACTATCCTCCTTGTTGCGTAGTTCGATATTATCCTTAACCTGGCTTGACCACCCGTTATCTTCTCCAAGAGGGGTGCAATCGCTTCAACCATGGTGTTAACGGCGTTAGCACCCATCGCGTCTTTAACGTCCACGATGAGGTGAACAACTATTGCAGGTCCTTTACTGGTTTCAACAACTCTCACCTCGAGGTCCCTTGGTCCTCCACCCAGCTTTACTAGAACAGGATCCTGCTGCGCAGCATGCTCTAGTATCTCCTGCTTATGCTCCATGATCCTAAGAATCTTCGTGTACGGAGCTGAAACGTTTACCAGGTGTACTTGTCCGATCATCTCCTGAGGTCCTGCCTCTGCTATAATACCCTTATCGTATCTCAGCATCCTAGCTGCGTTACTCGCTGCTGCTACAACGCTTGCTTCCTCGATCACCATTGGAACCACGTAGTCTTTCCCATTAATTAGAAAGTTCACAGCTACTGCGAACGGGTACGACATGGCTCCAATAACGTTTTCTATCATTCTCTCAGCGATCTCACGTGGTAAATTACCAAAGTTGAGTAGTAATTCGATCTCCTCCTTCGAAAGCCCCGAGAAATCCGCAACGATCCTCACACGTTCTTCAAGCGGAAGCTTGTAAAAACCCTCTATTCTACTGGACTTGTGCTCAGGCATCAATTCACCACCTTTTGTCAAGAATAACTCGTGTACAGTTTATAACAATGCGTAGTTAACCTCTTCGGAAAGATTATAGAGATGATTAGGCTCTGCATGAATTGAACTCATAACAGCTACTCATTGTCTTACAGGTCTATAATTTTTCGGGAGCCGGCCACTTCTAGACAACTGTAATCTACTATGAGTAAGTAAATTTCTAAATTCATCTCCATTAGCCGTAGCATAGTTTCTGTCAACGGTAGATCACAGCGGTTAACTCCCTCTACATCAGCTATGAGGTCTAAAACGGATAGGAACTGATGAATTACTTTTAAAATATTCCAGTTTCAGGTCACGATAAATCACCATAGAAAATTGATTTGGGTGAGAAGAGTGCACCTGAGCCAAAAAGTAGTATTTTACACGTGAGCTATCCCACTAATTGTACAAAATTACGAAACTTCCAGGAAATCCTTAATTAACTTATCAAAAGACCTACGAAGTAACTAGATCCGTTACGGATTTCAACCTTTACTCTTATTTATTATTTATTATTCCCATTTACGGTATTATCAAGCAAGAAGACCCTCACCTGGAAATCTCCGAGTAGTCTTATAATTATAGTTAGTCTTGTAATTAACCATGTACTGTGTGGGAAGTTTTATGAAGGATCAGATCGACCCATTGAACTGCGTTCTTTCTTCGTGGAAAGAACTATTAGAGATATACACAGCTAAGTCTAGGAGATGGAATCTACTTTTCATGAAATGGGGTGAAGAAATATTACCAGAACACTTCAACATCTCATTTGGTTACTTTGGAATATTTTGGCATGAAGCAGATGTAGTAACATACCTATCGGCTCTATTAAGTAAATGTATAAGTAAACGCGATTCTACAGAATTTGAAATACATGTAAACTACAAGTTAAATCCTCGAAACTTTAGAAATAACAAAGTTCTCTATAAAAAGATAGTTAATTCAATAGAGGACTTGAGAGAACACAAAATAATTAAAAAATCAGATTTTCCCGAGGTTGATATTATTGTAAGTGATCTAGAGAAATCGAATTTTACACTATGTTTAGAAGTTAAATACTTTCATTATGATCCACGAGGTAAGTATAAGGATGTAGTAGAACATTTAATACGTAAAGTTCGCATTCTAAGGTCTTTGAGAAAAAATGAAGTATGTAGTATTATTGGAATCTTGGTACTGGACGATTATTTATGTAGAGTGTCTTCTACGATCTATTCTCAATTGCATTCATTCATCAACAACAATAGAAGCTATGATATGATTAGTGAGTATAAGTGTGTAACGTATGAAGAACTCATGCAAGCATATAGTACGTACATAAGGAGCTTAAAGAAGAATAAGGATTTATGAATACACCGTTAACTTGGATGATCCCAGAGAGGTCTATGTGTCAGACACTAGCAAGTCAGGAGAAGAGCTCCTCGATTCGATCATTCATTCAGTTGAATTAAGGAAATTTCTTCATATGGAGTGTGTGGGATTCGTACTTAAGTAGTTCGGCGTTGTGAAATATACTTAGTAGAATAAACTATCATTGTGAGCTTAAATGAATCTTAATTGGTACTCTTAATTATTCATCAAGTAAATTCATAAATACCACTCTTGTTTATAAATTATGTTCTATCTTATTCACCGTAACGTGTGGGGAACAAGATATTTGCGGGGTAGATGATGCGGTGATATTTTAATTTAAAAGCTACTTGAGTATTCGCGTTTCTTTTTCGCGACTACTCTTACAACAACACCATGCGAAGCTAGTGCTAACCCTATTACGGAGAACATGTAGCATAGTAAGCTCGTTAGTATAGTGAGCTCTGGTGTAGGTGGATTAATGATGCCGATTACCACGAGGAATATTGTAAGCCAGCTTGAGAAAAGAAGCGTTGATCCCACGAGTATTTCCAGTGTTTCCTTGCTGAGCATTTGAAGTATGCCTCTACTCGAATAACCAGCACTTCACAAGTCTTCCCTTTGTGTCGAATAGTGGTGGTTCCTGCTTATGGCATTTGTCGAAAGCGTATGGGCATCTCGGTGATAGCCTGCATCCCGGTGGTGGGTTCATGAGGTTTGGTGGTTCACCCGGAAGAGTCTTCTTAATGGTGAACCTGTTCTGAGGGTCGGGATCGGGAAGTACTTCGATTAGTGCTTTTGTGTATGGGTGCATTGGGCTGTTTATTACGTCCTTTGAACTACCAACCTCTACTATTTGCCCAGCGTACATTACTGCTATTCTGTCAGAGAAGTACTTTGCTGTGGCAAAATCGTGCGTAATGTAGATCGTAGCCGATTTGTACTTCCTCTGTAGCTCCCTGAAGAGTGTTAGTATCTCTATTCTAACTGAGGCGTCCAGCATCGACACAGGCTCGTCGGCGATCAGTAGCTTGGGGTACATAACAAGTGCTCTCGCAATTGCTACTCTCTGCAGTTGTCCACCGCTGAGCATGTGCGGATACTTAACCAGGAAGTCTTCGGGTGGAGTTAAACCGACTTCGTGGAGAACCTCAACAACTCTCTTTCTACGCTCTTCAGGGCTCACTTTGTGTATTCTCATTGGTTCTTCAAGTATTGTCCTAATGTTCATGAACGGAGGCATAGCTCCGTAGGGATCCTGCTGAACGAATCCAACTTGTCTACTGTACCATTCTCTTACGATCTTTCCGCGTGCTCTCGATATATCCATGCCGTTGAAAATTATTTTCCCCGCAGTTATAGGTATCAACT
>JAWAHD010000020.1:0-19125 GCA_038889555.1 Desulfurococcaceae archaeon | reverse complement strand
CTTTGCAGCCTCAGGTGTTAACTGTGGTCTAATGTACCTTCTAGCGTAGCTAATGTACTTCTTGAGTAGCTGTGGATCTATGAATCCTCTAGCTTTCTCAGCATCCGTGTGAATCCCGAGAATGTGCTTAGCCAGTCTTCTATCCTGCTCTTCGCTGGGTATGTCCTGAACTATGAATATCAGGTCGAACCTCGAGAGGATGGTTACTGGTAGATCAATGTTCTTTGAAACGGGTTGAGTAGAGTCGTAGCGTCCGTACTTGGGGTTGCCAGCAGCTATAACGGTTGTTCTAGCGTTCAACCTTGCAACAATACCGGCTTTCGCTATGCTAACAGTCTGCTGCTCTAGAGCTTCGTGGATGGCTGTTCTATCCTCGTCTCTCATCTTGTCTATCTCGTCTATGGATGCTACACCACCATCAGCAAGCACCAATGCACCGGCCTCAAGGTAGTACTCACCTGTCATTTTGTCTCTTAGAACAGTTGCTGTTAAACCAGCTGCTGTTGAGCCTTTACCACTAGTGTAGAGTCCTCTTGGTGCAACTCTGGCTGAGAACTGGAGCAGCTGAGACTTCGCAGTACCAGGGTCACCTATGATTAACACGTGTATATCACCTCTGATCCTTGTTCCATCAGCAAGAATCTTCGGAGTTCCACCGAACATTGCTAAAGCGATTGCTTCCTTGATGTCCCAGTGACCGTAGATGCCTGGTGCAATGCTAGCTATGATCTTCTCCCTTATCCATGGATCCCTCGCGAGCTCCCGGATCTTCTCTTCGTCCTCTCTTGTTATCACGATCTCCTCTAGAACCTTCTCTTGAACCTCAACGTGGTTAACGTCGATGTAGAAGGAGAACACTGTTTTTGCTCCACGCCTATCAGGCTGAGAAGTCAGTGGAGCAACTCTTAGTACACCTGTTACAACAACCCTGTCTCCGGGTCTCACGATGTCAACGATATCGCTCGTGAGAACAGCCTCAATGGATCGGGGTATTTGACCACCGGGAACCTCCTCGGGTTTCTCCTGGATGACTACCTTCTGCCAGTCAACGAACTCGCTTCCTTCAACTACGAGGTCGAACTTGGCAGGCTTATGGCACTCGAGGCAGTAGGGTGGTTTATCGATTCTATCGGTAAACTCTAATCCAGACTCCTTTGGTGGGTACATGAAGTAGTGTACTTCACCGTACTCTGTTACATGCCTGTACATTGCTCTAACAAGCTTAGCATCCACCCTGGTGATCCTTGTTACTATCCCCTCAACAGCAACGAACTTACCGATGTAGTCACTCGACAACTCTCTGATCCTGTGCACCTTTGGAGGATTTCTCACTCTCACGTAGAACTTTCTAACCGTTTTAGCGTACTCCGGGTTATCCCTCTCCACAATGTACTTGAGCGCGTTGCTGAAGGCTTCGAGAACCCTCGTTGGCTCATCCAGAAGCTTGTCCGCGAGATCTCTGTTGTACAGTATGAGGTCTTCGAAGTCAACAACAAGGCTTCTCTGCCCCATCTTGATCATTTGCCAAACTCTATCGTGGTACTTTAGGTAGCCATCTGGTGTTCTGAAGTTCTCCACGAAGTTGACGAACATCATTGAGTAATCCATGTGAACCTCTGGAGTAGTCCTCGCTTCACTCATGCTTTTCAACCTCGAAGACCCTGGAGTTGAAGATGTCGAGAACTGTTTTCAGAACAGTGTAGAGGTGCTTCTCCTCCTCGCTCAAGTTAACCAGCATCTCCGGTGTAACCTGCTGAACGCTGAGCAGGGTAAGTATCTTCGAAAGCCTAGTTCTGTGGAGTACCTTGGTGTTAGTAACAAGCTTGTCGATCCTCTCGGAGAGGTCGCGAGCCTTTGAAACACTATCCACGCTCTTGTACTTTCTGAACAGTGAGCTGATCTCCTGCTTGATCATCAGGTAGAAGTAACCGGGCAGCTTCTCGAACTTCGGATGGCTCCTTGAGCGTGTTTCGTTGAAAGCAAGTGTAGCTATCTTGGGTAAGTCAACGCCCTCCTCAACGAGCCGAGCCAGGTTGTTCTCTATCAATTGCAGCGCAAGCCAGCGTGGAACAGTGTACTCTGCACCTCGCACAAGCTCCACGTAGTCGTCCTCGATGAAAACCCTCTGCGGAGGACCAAGGTATGCTACCTTCACATGCTCCTCCTCGAAATCCCGTTCCACTAAATCAAGCAGAAGTGTACTCAGAACCTCGATTAAGCCGTTCAAACCTTATCCTCCGGTCTATATGTGGTCTACCCCCTTTATTACCCTTGAATAGTGGATATGTTTAAAGGGATTGCACACAAGGTGCACTAGCTTTGAGCGAGCTTCTCTGGGCTGAGAAGTACAGGCCGAGATCACTCGTTGAGGTTGTTAACCAGAAGGAGGTCGTGGAGAGACTCAAGAAGTTCGTAGCTGAGAAGAACGTTCCACACATGCTCTTCGCTGGTCCACCCGGCACGGGTAAAACAACGGTTGCGCACGCTTTTGCACACGACCTCTACGGTGAGAACTACAGGCAGTACATGCTTGAACTCAACGCTTCCGATGAGAGAAGCATAACGGTAATAAGGTCCAAGGTCAAGGAGTTCGCTCGTTCAAAGATCACCGGTGAAGTACCCTTCAAGATAGTTCTGCTGGACGAAGCAGACAACATGACAGCGGATGCACAGCAAGCTCTCAGAAGACTAATGGAGCTCTACTCTGCAAACACAAGGTTCATACTCACAGCGAACTACCCGAGCAAGATAATTGAGCCCATACAGAGCAGGTGCGCAGTCTTCAGGTTTACACCACTCAAGAAAGAGGATGTTGTTGGTAGACTAATGTACATATGTCAAAACGAGAGCATAAAGTGCTACGATAAAGCACTAGAGCTCATATACGAGCTATCCGAGGGTGATATGAGGAAAGCTATAAACATACTTCAGTCAGCAGCTGCTATCAGCGATGTAACAGAGGAAGCTGTCTTCAAGGTTGTTGGTTTAGCTCACCCGAGGGAAGTAAGAGAAATGCTTCAGCTAGCGCTCGCAGGGAACTTCCTCGAGGCTCGAAGGAAGCTGAGAGACCTGATGATAACCTACGGTCTAAGCGGACTGGACATAATCAAGCAGATACACAGAGAAGTGTTCAGCGCTGAGCTGAAGATACCCGAGGACCTCAAAATACTCATCGCAGACTACGCTGGTGAAATACAGTTCAGGCTCACGGAGGGTGCTGATGACGAAGTACAGCTGAACGCTTTCCTAGCAAGGTTAGCCTTGATCGGCAGGAAGCTAAAGGTGTAGAAGCTTCTTGAGCGAGTACTTACCCTGGGTTGTAAAGTACAGACCGAAAACACTGGACGAGTACGTAGACCAGGAGGAAGCCAAGCAGAAGCTCGTAGCATGGCTGAAGAGCTGGCTTAGTGGTAAACCGCCAGAGAAGAAAGCACTACTGCTGCACGGTCCAGCTGGCTGTGGTAAAACAAGCTTGGTGGAGGCTGTAGCCAGATCACTCGGATTCGAGATCTTCGAGATGAACGCTAGTGATAACCGGAGGAAAGTCGACATAGAGAGAATGGCTAAGATGGCTTCTCAAACAACAAGCCTCAGAGGGAAGAAGAAGATAATACTACTCGACGAGATAGACGGTTTAGACCCCCACTCTGATACTGGCGGAGTAGAATCACTCGTCATGGTGATAAAGGAGACAAAAAACCCAATAGTAATGACAGCTAACAACCCCTACCGAGAGCACTTGAAACCCCTGAGAGACCTCGACGTAGTCGAAGTTGTAGCAATGAAAAGGCTTAAGGAGCAGAACATAGTTGATGTTTTAGATAGGATATGCAAAGCCGAGAAGATCTACTGTGAACAGCAGGCACTGGAAGCGATAGCGAAGAGGTGTGAGGGCGATCTAAGGAGCGCCATAAACGACCTAGAGGCAGCAGCTGCTCTAAACAAGAGGGTAACACTGGAGTCGGTTAAAGCTGTTGCAGCATACAGGGATAGAACCTATGCACCGTGGGAAGCTCTCAGCAAGCTCTTCAACGCCAAGTACATATTTCAAGCCAAGGAAGCAGCTACATCTACCGATTTAACGCCTGATGAGTTAATGACGTGGATAAACGAGCACATACCAACGTACTACGAAAACCCGTACGATGTGTGGAGAGCCTACGAAGCACTGAGCAGAGCGGACGTTTACATGGGTAGAATCATCAGGACCCAGAACTGGGATCTCCTCAGCTACGCACTGGACATGATGGGGCCCGGAGTAGCCTTTGCAAGGCAAGGGTACAAGTTCAAGTGGAAAGCGTTCAAAATGCCAGAGAGAATAAAGCTGTTATCTGAAACCAAGAAGTCAAGGGAATACAGAGAAGCACTCGCAGAGCACCTCGCCAAGAGGCTTTTGACGAGCAAAGCCGTTGTTAAATCCGATGTAATACCCTACCTGAGGATCATATTTGAGAACAACCCGAAGCTTGCAGCTGCTATATCGAGAGAGTACGGAATACCCGAGGAGATAATCAAGTGGCTTGCAGGAAACAGAGCTAGAGAAGTGCTGAGCTACCTGAGGAAGAAGTAGAGCTCAAAGCATCTTACAGCCTCTAATACCACCTCTCAGACTGTACGCTTTGAAACCCTTTTCCCTCAGCTCCCTGGCCAGTAGAAGGCTTATACTACCGGTTTCGCA
The DNA here is from genome assembly GCA_038889555.1 of Desulfurococcaceae archaeon. Taxonomy (GTDB): domain Archaea; phylum Thermoproteota; class Thermoprotei_A; order Sulfolobales; family Desulfurococcaceae; genus UBA285. The sequence goes on along the minus strand of JAWAHD010000020.1, from coordinate 14,447 downwards.
CACCAGTACAATGACTCTGTCCCTAGGAAGCTTGGAATAGTCTAGCTCGGAGAGTGGTATTGATCCCGGTATAGGCTTCTCGGATTCTTTCCTCGAACTTCTAGCATCAACTACGAGAGCGTTCTCCGGTATGAAGTCCACCTCGAGTTCATCCCCGAGCACAGCGTCCTCGGGTGATGTGCTGAGCACGTCAACAACCCTCAATGAGGAAACAGCTCTGTCGATCAGGGATGAATCAACTCTGCTCAACTGCTCACTGATCTCCTCTGGTGATGCACGCGTTGTAACCCTTGTTGGAGCTACCGCGCACATTTCAGCAACCTTAGAGGAGAAGTCGTAGAGCCCTATGCGCCTCGAAAGCTCAACTATCTCCTCCTTGTCGTATCCGAGGAGAGGTCTCAGTATTGGTTTACTCGGTTCAACGACAGCCTCGATCGAGGCTATGTTTACCAGAGTCTGGCTTGAAGCTTGACCAATGGACTCCCCGGTGACGAGAGCACTGTAACCACGGTTCTCAGCTATCTTCAAGCCAGCTGTGTACATGAGTGCTCTGAGAACAACCTGCCTGTAGGTTCTATCAACTTTTTTGACAACCTCAGATACTACGTCTCGGAAGTCCACGAGGATGAACAATGGTCTGTACCCGTGCAACCACCTCCAGGACAACTCTCTTGCTACAAGGTAAGCGTAGTAGGATGACTGAGTAGAACCCATGATGAAGTGGAGAAAGTCCACGTAAACACCTCTCTTAGCCGTTAACCATGCAGCTACAGGTGAATCGAAGCCACCTGAAAAAAGCACGAGAGCGGAACCTTGAACACCCGTTGGTAATCCCCCGGGTCCTCTCGTACTCTCCCTGTACAGGTAGGCTTTGCTTCCTCTAACTTCGACTACGACAACCACGTCCGGGTTCTCCAGGTCTACTCCAGATGAGTAGGGCTTTAGTAGTGAACCCGCTTCTCTAGCTACATCAACAGATGTAAAGGAGTGCACACCGCTTCTCTTTACTCTCACAGCGAATTTTCTACCAGCAACCATGTCTTTCGCGTTCTCAGCTATCCAATGAGCAAGGTCAACGAGGTCTTTGAACTCGTAGCTTAGAACTCTACCAACTCTGTATACACCGAATACACGTGCTAGAGTGTCCAGAGCATTCTTGTCCGTTGACAGCGCGATCTTCGCATTCACGATCTCAACGTTTAGAACCTGTATTCCGCTACGCGCTAGAGCGTCTATGATGTTCTCAATGAGCTTCCTGTAATACCTTGGTCTTGTTCTACTCGACTTCAAAGGCAGTTCTCCTGAAACTGTTACCAGGTAAACGTGCAAAGCGATCACTTCGCTCGAACTCCACGATGTGAGTAGACTAGTCAGCTTAATAACAGTAAGTAGCACGAGTTGCCAGCCTTGGTGAAGAACCCTCCTCTTTAATCCCTTTTAATAAATAACACTAGTCATGGGTTTAGCCCTGGTGTAATGCTTTGCTAACGCTTGTTGTAGGAGGATTCTTCGGGGACGAGGGCAAAGGTAAAGTGGCAGCTTACTTAGCGCTCGCCGGAGACTACGACTACGCTGTAAGAACAGGTGCAATAAACGCGGGTCACACGGTGGTGTTCAACGGAGTAGTCTACAGGCTGAGGACAGTATCAGCGGGCTTCGTGAACACTAGAACAAGACTATTGATACCACCCGGTGCACTGATAAGACTGGACGTGTTCCACAGGGAGGTTGAAGCACTCAGAGTTAGGGATAGAGTTTGCGTAGACTACCACACGGGAGTTATCGAGGACACTCACGTTGAAGCTGAGAAGAGAGACCCTGTGCTTGCGAGGATCGGTTCTACGTTCCAGGGTGTTGGTGCAGCAACAGCTGATAGAGCTCTGAGAAGACTTAAGCTAGCGAGGGATTTTGAAGAGCTCAGAAGCTACCTCTGCGATGTGCCGGGAACGGTGAACAGTGCATTAGACAGGGGCGAAAAGGTCTTAATAGAAGGTACTCAGGGAACTTACCTGTCCCTCTACCACGGTACATACCCCTATGTTACAAGCAGAGATACAACTGCATCAGCACTGCTGTCTGAAACCGGTGTTGGACCGAGGAGAGTGGACAAGGTCATCGTGGTGTTCAAATCCTATGTTACGAGAGTTGGTGAAGGACCATTGGAGAACGAGCTTTCACCGGAGGAGGCTTCGAGGAAAGGCTGGGTCGAGATCGCAACGGTGACTTCCAGGCGAAGAAGAGTAGCCCCATTCAACTTTGAGCTTGCCAAGAGAGCCGTAGTGCTGAACTCAGCAACGCACATCGCGATCACGAAGCTTGACGCACTGTTTCCGGAGATACGAGGAGTGAGAGAGTGGAGTAAACTACCGGCTGAGGTTAAACGCTGGGTTGAGGACGTGGAGTCTGTGCTCAAAACTCCTGTTTTGATAATTGGTACAGGTGAAGAGGTTCTAGACACCATTGATAGATCACGTGACCTCGGCGTTGAGCTATGAGGATGTTCGACGTAGCAATCGTAGGTGCAGGTGCAGCTGGTCTCTTCGCAGCTGTTGAGCTCGTGAAGCAGGGTGTTCAGGGGAGGAGAATAGCGATATTCGAGAAGGGAGCACACATTGAAGCAAGAAGATGCCCTATGGCTAACAGGTACACCAATAGAACACATGGTTCAGAGTGCAGAAACTGCAGTCCATGCCATGTAGTCTACGGCGTGGGAGGAGCTGGAACATTCAGCAGTGGTATAGTGAACCTCAGACCGGATGTTGGTGGAGAACTAGACAAGCTTCTGGGAAGCTGGGAGGATGCCGAGGACGTTATCTCGTACCTTGATAAGCTCCTCGTTGAGTTCGGTGCACCCGAGAACACGCTGATGGTACCAGACCCCAGGAAAACCAAGAGCATTGAAAAGCTCGCCGCGAAGGCTGGAGCCAAGTACATACCTGTGCCACAGAGGGTTCTCGGAACCGAAAACGTGATCAAGGTGGTTGAAAACATCACCAGGTTCCTTGAAAACGCTGGTGTATCCATCTTCACTCTTACACCGGTTGAACGTGTTGAGAAGAGTCAGGAAGGACTCTTCAAGCTTACAACAACGCGGGGAGACTACTACGCTAGAAGAGTACTACTGGCTCCCGGAAGAGGTGGAGCCCACTGGTTCAGGCAGGTAGCGGAGACTCTGGGCATAGAGGTTGAACCAACGCCACTAGACATCGGTGTCAGAGTTGAAGTACCCTACTACGTAGCAGAGCACGTTACCAGTGTTAACTTCGACCCCAAGATAGTCCTCTACACTAAGTCCTACGATGACATGGTGAGAACTTTCTGCACTAACCCCCAGGGCTACGTTCTTAAGGAGCAGTACGAGGATGGAACAGTGGGAGTCAACGGTGCAACCTTCAACACAGCTAAGAGCAAGAACACGAACTTCGCACTTCTGGTAACCCTCAAGCTCACTGTTCCATACCAGGACGTACTCGAGCTGGGGAAGTCTATTGCAAGGATAGCTACGAAGGTTGGCATGGGTAAGCCACTAGTTCAGAGGCTTGGTGACCTGGAGAAGGGTAGAAGAAGCACTTGGGAGAGGATCTCGAGAAGCATCATAACTCCAACACTGAGAGATGTTACACCTGGTGACATAAGCCTCGTACTCCCCCACAGAGTTGTAGCAAACATTGTAGAAGCCATAGAGAGACTAGACACCGTGTACCCTGGTCTCGCGTCTCCTCAAACACTGATCTACGCACCGGAGATCAAGTACTACAGTGTGAGAGCAAAGGTTAACAGAGACTTTGAAACAAGTGTCCCGGGAGTCTACGCAGCTGGTGATGGAGCCGGGTTATCGAGGGGGATCAACGGAGCAGCCGCCACTGGAATACTGGCTGCTCGTGGTATCGCGAAATCGCTCTAGGTGACCTCTCGTGAGCACAAGCACCTGCGTGTTCGAGTGGAGGTACGGCTCTTGGGAGATGAGAGAGCTCTTCTCCGTTAGTAGCATTGTGAAGAAGTACATTGAGGTTGAAAAAGCCCTCGTTAAAGCTCTCGTCAGGGTGGGCGTTGCGCCATCGTACTGCATTGAAGAGGTGGAGAAGTGCAGTAGTAGTGTCGACCCGATGGAGGTGTACAGAAGAGAAGCAGTTACCGGGCACGATATAGCATCACTTGTATTCATTCTCAGCGAGAAGTGCGGTGAGTGTAGTAGGTTCATTCATTACGGAGCAACAAGCTACGATGTTGTTGACACAGCGTGGTCACTGATACTCAGGGAGGCTCTGGGCTTGATCGAGAGCAAGCTCAAAAGAGTGATACTCAGGCTATCAGAGCTCGCGATTGAGTACGCGGACGCTGTGGTTGTTGGTAGAACGCATGGTCAACACGCACTACCGGTCACCTTCGGCTTCAAGTTCGCAAACTACGCTTACGAGTTAGCCAGAAGCTACGAGAGGCTTCGCGAGCTCTCCAGGAGGCTCATAAGGTTGAAGATGAGCGGGTCCGTTGGTACAATGGCTTCGTGGGGTCGAGTAGCCCTCGATATCGAGAGAGCTGTATCAGAGGAACTCGGGCTTAAACCACACGCTGTTACAACTCAGGTTGCTCCCAGGGATGGGTTCGCAGAGCTCGTATCAGATCTCGCAATACTAGCATCACAGCTTGACAGGTTAGCACTAGAGGTTAGAGAGCTTTCGAGAACAGAGATAGGCGAGGTCTACGAGGCTGCTGAGCGTGTTGGTAGTAGTGCTATGCCACACAAGAGAAACCCCGTGGTAGCCGAGAGGATATCGGGTCTTGCAAAGGTTGTAAGAAGCCTCGTGACGATAGCCCTGGAGAACATTCCGTTGATGCACGAGAGGGATCTAACGAACAGCTCATCCGAGAGGATCCTGCTACCTCATGCTGTTCTAGCAGTTGACCAGATGCTGGAGGATACGATCAAGCTGCTGGAAACCATGATTGTAGACTGCGATGCAGCAAGGAGAAACCTTGAGTTAACCCGTGGAGCCGTGTACAGCGAGCTGCTCGTCACAAGGCTTGTGGACAAGGGCCTCCCAAGGCACAAAGCTTACTACATGGTCATGGAAACCGTTAAGTCCATGAAGCCCGGTGAAACACTCGTTGAAGCTGTACTCGGGAACACCGAGTTATCCAGGTACTTTACCCGCGAGGAGCTGCTGAACCTGGTTAAACCTGAATCCGCATTGGTCAACGTGAAAAAGCTGATCGAGAGAGCCCTAGACTACGTTTCCAGCGTTTTGCTCAGTGGCGGAGTCCAAGAGCATTGATCCGGGTTCAACCCAGAGCAACATCCAGGCATAGCATCAATATGAACCCTAGGAAGAAACCCACCGTAGCCAGTTTTTCCCTTCCAGCTCTATGGCTCTCGGGTAGAGCCTCGTGACTAACAACGTAGATCATTGCTCCCGAAGCAAAGGATAAACCCAGGTAAAGAACACCCGATGCCTCTGTGAAAGCGGTTGCAGTTGGAACAGCTACTAGTAGTTCGCTGAGCCCGCTCAAAAAGGCGACCAATAGTGCCATCTTCTTGCTTCCCGTTATAGCTAGCACAGGTAGTGCAACAGCTAATCCTTCGGGTAAATCCTGTAGACTGATCGCTAACCCCACCTTGAACCCGTCGAGAACCTGGTACGCTGAAGCTACACCAATGGAGAAGCCCTCGGGTATGTTGTGTAGAATGATGGCGAAAGCAACAAGCCATGAAGCCTTAGCTTTGCTCCTCAACCAGGCAGGTCCCTCGAAACCCTTGAGGAAGTGCTCATGGGGAACAAGCTCGTTCACCACTGCTACGAGTAGTGCTCCGAGAAGCAGTCCAATGAGTGCTACCAGTAACCCACCACCTTCAACCGAGGGTAAAAGCAAACCAGTAAAGCTCGTTACAAGCATAACTCCACTACTAAAGCCTAATCCAGCATTAATGAGTTTTTCCAGACTACGTGGTTCATCCCTTTTGTACTTAACCACGAGAGCGGGTAAAGCACCAAGAGTTGTTGAAGCAGCAGCTATACTGCTCATTAAAGCAGCCAGTAGTACTCTGTTACCCCCCGTCAGCTCAACGAGAGCATCAACAATGGATTCGATCGCAGTGATAAACCATCACCTTTTAGTTGACTACAGAGGTATACACGAAACCCCCCGGGGAGATCACCGGGACACGGGTTGATCAAAAAGGGAGTTGAAGACTAGAGTCCAAGTATGGTTTTTATGAGAGCCATTCTAATGTACAAACCGTTCTTAGCCTGCTCGAAGTACATTGCCTGAGGTAGTACATCCACGTCTGGTGTTAACTCCCACACCCTTGGTAACGGGTGCAGGATCACGGGGATTCTTTTGAGCTTCCTCAGGTACTCGTACGTTACCATGTAGCTACCCTTGAGCCTTTCGTAGTCCTCGGGCTTCATTCTCTCCTTCTGAAGCCTGGTTACGTAGAGAACATCGAGCTTTTCGATAACATCGACGAGCTTCTCGTAGAACTCGTAGTGAACTCTTCTCTGGTCTAGAACCTTGAGTACTTCATCTCTTGGCTGAAGCTCTCGTGGTGAAACAAAGTACAGTTCTATGTCTCTATAGTTGGAGAGAACGTACGAGAGGCTGGATATCGTTCTCCCGTACTTTAGATCTCCCATCATACCAACACGAAGACCATCTATTCTACCGAAGACTCTCCACATGGTGTAAGCATCGAGTAGTGCTTGCGTAGGGTGCTCGTTGTAGCCATCACCTGCGTTGATAACGGGTGCTCTGCAGATCTGAGCAGCCTTCGCTGCGAAGCCAGGCTCTCTGTGTCTTACAACGATGAGGTCTGGTCCATAGCTATCCACTGTTCTCAACGTGTCCTCGGGGCTTTCCCCCTTGGCCATGCTTGTAACTTCCTCTGGTCCAAGGTCAACAACGCTACCACCGAGCTTCACCATTGCGAACTGGAAGCTGAGCCTTGTTCTAGTGCTCGGCTCGAAGAAGGCCGTGAACATCACTCTGCCTTGAGCTATGTTCATTCTACCTCCGTGTTCGTGGACTCTCCTGATCTCCTCGGCTACCTCTATCAAGGTTTCTACATCGCTTCGCGTGAACTGAAGAGCAGATACTACGTCCATACCCTTGTGCATTCGATAACACCGCGAACAAGCCTAGGATAAACATGGCTCAGCGATGTAATATATCTTCAGGTGTACGAGGTCCCCTAGGGGTGGAGTATCCGCATCTACTCGGTATTGGAGTCTTCGGTCATCCCACAGGTATCTTTTGAAAAACACAGCTTATTATCTCTACGCTAAGCGATGACTGAGCGGAGTTGTAGTAGTGTAAATGAATACCAGTGTAAAATACTTATACGGGGTTGACTGTGCTCAGATGTGTTCACGCATAGGCTGATAGGATACCAGGTTTGCTTTCTTCATCTCCTCGAGTACTATTAGCACTGGTTCTACAACCTGGTAGAGTGGTACATGCGCGTTCTCGGAGATGTCCTTTGTGATGTCCTCAACGCTGTGCTCTCCATCGCAGAGAGCCCATATGTAGTATGCTAGTGGTGATAGCTCGTAGATCTCCTCCTCGCTTAGCTGAACGTAGAACTTGTCTTTTTCAACACCAAGGAACTCTCCGCTGCGAACGGGTTTCAGGTTCTTCATCTCCATGTACTTATCGTACACGTCCTTGACGAGGTGCTTCTTGAGCTCTTCCTCACCACTCACTTTCCTCACCTCTGCTTCTCCTAGGTCTCCCCGTGTAGAAGGGTTTACGCCTAGGTTTAGGTCCAGCTTCTCTGGTTCCAGGTGTAGACTCGGGTACTTCGCTTGGTACTGAGTCCTGTGGTAGCTGCTTGATCTCGGTGTTCTTGCCAATGTTCAGCTGTATTCTGCCTTTGAACTCTGTAACCCATGCGTGGGAGATCTCCACGACATCCCCCTGCTTTAGGGAGGTTGCCTTGAATCCCCAGAGTACAGCATCTACGCGGCCTGTTGAGTCTCCAACAACAGCGTTTGCTATTGTTCTCGAGCCTTTCTTGGTCTCTATTTTCCTTGGCTTACTCACTTCGAGTACTCTTACTCGAACTGTTACATCCTCCATTCCGGGTTTCAATCGCTCTACGTTTACAAGGGAGGGAGGAGATCCCTCCTTTTCTTCTCTACTCGACTCCGAACTCATTTACGACTCAACTCACATCGATACATCAATTCGTAGAGCGTTAGGGGTTAATAAATAAAGTGATCCCTCTGAAACCCGTTGGTCTGAGATGATTGTGGGTGTAAAGGTCTCAGCTTGCACTGTTGCTTGTTCACCGAGTTCTACGCTCAGGAGTTCAACGTGCGTCAGCGTGTCTGGATCTGTGAGCTGTGTGGAATCTACACGTTAGATTTCCTTTATTATCCTCATACCATGTCTAATTGATACCGGTGGTGTTGTTGAACCCTGAGCTTTTATCTGCATTGAACAAGCAGTTGAACCAGGAGCTTCGGAACGCCTACTTGTACCTTGCAATGGCAGCGTACTTCGATGGTTTATCTCTCGAGGGTTTTGCACACTACTTCAAGGTTCAAGCCAGAGAAGAGGTTGAACACGCGCTCAAAATATACCAGTTCATCGTTGACAGGGGTCAAAGAGTAGAGCTAGACAATGTTGTTCTGGAAAAGAAGAACTGGAGTAGTGTTTTAGAAGCTGTGAGAGACTTCTATGAGGCTGAGAAAAGCAACACTCAGAGAATCTGGAGTCTCGTTGACTTAGCAAGGAGAACGGGCGATAAAGCAGCTGAAGCATTCCTTCAGTGGTTTGTGAACGAGCAGGTTGAAGAAGAGAAGTCCGCAATGGATCTTCTCGCTAAGGTTGAAATGCTAAAGGACAACGTAGTTGGAATACTGAACCTGGATAGAATACTAGCTGAGAGAAAGTAAACATGTAGCCTCTTGCTGGAACAACCCGTATTTGTTTTTCAAATGTCAACCTCAGCGTAAACAGCGTTGAATCCGGCTTCCTCGAGAAGACTGTACAGTTCCTCCGTGCACGTGACCGTATCAGCTTTTCCGCACCTGAAGAGGTGTGATAAGTCCCTCTGTTTATCGCTACAGCCGAACCCAGGTACGTAGGAGTACTCTGCTTTGATCAGGAGTCTCGCGATCGCTGATTCGCAGTCCAGGCGCTCGTTTTCAGACGATACCAGGATTACACCTTTCACCCTTGTGCTTCGGCTTGTTGTAAGTGCATCGATGTGCCACCGGGTTTTCTTGAATCTTGAAAGATGCCTTGCAATCCTAGCTAGAGCACTATGGGGTTTTCTCGATGAACCCACGTAGAAGTAAACCCCGGGTTCAACTCTGAAGAGTCTTTTCATCGTTGTTGCTTCAACGGGGTTTTCAACCTCTAGGATGAGCACGTAGCAACTCCAGGTATGCGTGTTCACCATGCAGTATACCCACAGGGAGTACCAATGCATGTTTCGGTACATATATTTGCTGTTCTTAGCGTATAAAACAGTGGAGTACTTGAACGCGGTGTTGCCTTGAGCACGGTTAAAGCACTAGTGGACAAGATCTCGTTGTTCTACAGAGAGTTGGCGAAGCCCTTCGTGGGTAGGGAAGAGGAAGCACTGGTTATAACGCTATCGCTCATGACGGCTGAGCACGTTGTTCTCATAGGTGAACCTGGGACAGCGAAGTCCGCGCTCGCGAGGAGAGCTGCGGATCTACTGCAAGCTAGGTTCTTCAAGTACCTGCTTACAAGGTACACTGAGCCCGATGAGCTGCTTGGACCACTGGACATAGCTGCGCTGAAGAAGGGAAAGTACGTTAGGATTACGAGGGATAAACTACCCGAGGCTGAAATAGCCTTTCTAGACGAGGTTTTCAACGCTAGCTCAGCTATACTCAACACTCTTCTAACACTGATGAACGAGAGGATCATATACGATGGCTACAACGAAATACCTGTTCCACTGTGGACTCTGATCGGAGCAAGCAACGCGATCCCCGAGGAGCAGGAGTACCAGGCTCTCTACGACAGGTTCCTTCATAGGCATTTTGTTAAACCGGTCAGCGAGGACAAGTGGAGTTCACTGCTGGAGCACTCGTGGAGGATTGAGAAGGAGGGTTACAGGGCTCCAGCACCTGTTCTCACTCTTGAAGAGCTCAAGGATATCAACAGAGTTGTTTTAAGCGTGGACGTATCAACCGTGATGCAGAAGCTAGTTAAGCTCTACGCTGTTCTCGAAGACCAGGGACTCCACTTAACCGATAGGAGAAAGGGGAAAGCGCTTAAAACAATCGCAGCTCACAGTCTCCTCCACGGGAGAACAGCTGCAGTCGAGGAGGACCTCGTGGTTCTCAAGTACATTGCTCCAAGAGACTACGAGGAAGCGGAGAAGGTTTCAGTGATACTAATGGAGGAGCTTTTCTCAAGGGAGAAGCTTCTAGAAGAGTTGAGAGAGATCGAGAACAACATTAGGGAGGTTAAAGCGTACTTGCTTAGAACAAGGGAGTTTCATCCAAGGTTGCTGGAGTACCTGCGTGGACTTGAGAAAGCTCAGGAGAAACTCAAGAAGGTAGCAAGCAGTGTTACAGACGACTACGTTAGAATGAAAGCTCAAAACCTCATAGTTGAGATAGGAGTTGTAATAGACGACTTGAAGAGTAGACTAGCTATCTGAGAGTGCTCAGGCTACTTCGCGGTTCACCTGCCTCATGGATGCACACGTGCTTAATAGCGTGTGAGGGAATACTTGAAACGGGTTGTTGCTTAGCTAAACGAGTCAACGAGGACTTCTCATGAGGAAGGGTGTTCTCAGCGGAGTAGACTACACTAGTCCACTCGTGGAGTACAGAGGTGAAAAAGTTCTTAGACTAACCCGGTTGCTCTCGGGCAACGGGGTATCATTGGACTTAGCGGTTGCCGTGGACGTGTTCTACGCTTTGTATCTTCCAGCACCGGTGATCAGGGAGGATGCAGAGCCCTCCTTGTCGAAGAGCATTGTAACTGGTCTTCTAAGCACTAGGATTGGTGCACTGCTTAGGAGTAGAACAGTTCTCGACACTCTCACGAGCTTGATAGCTTCAGCAGTAGTTCTCTCCGAGTACCACAGGAGAACCATGGGTGAAACTCATCCTTCTGTTCACGAGGGTGGTTCAAGCACTGTGGAGGATGCTATAGCAACGGCTTACAGAGAGGTTGAAGCCGTGAGCAAGGTTAGAAACCTTGTTGAGGGTCTTCAACCGGGTTCCACGAGTAGCTTCTCGGTGGAGGACTACGGATTAGAGCTGCTGCGGCTTGCAAGAGAAGCTGATGTCAGAGAGGTTCTCAAGTACCTTGAGGGTGTAAAGCACTGGGACATAGTACCACGTAGAGCGTACTCAAGGTCTAAGCGTGGTGAGAAGCTGGGATACGAGCTTGGTTTCGATGTTGAAAGGCTTTCTCCAAGGAACTTTGCGTATCCATCCCTGCTGTTCTACGCTAAGTTAGCAACCGGTAGACTGCTTCTCTACGAGAAGGGTATCGAGTACTCGCTTGGCCCTGTCTACGTGTTGATAGATAAGAGCGGTAGCATGGAGGGTGAGAAAATGCTCTGGGCTAAAGCTGTTGCTTTAGCACTCTACGCTAAGGCTGTTAAGAGCGGGAGAGACTTCTACGCGAGGTTCTTCGACAGTCAACCACACCAGCTGGTTGTAGTAAGGAGAGCGCGGAGTTTACCCGAGGTTACCAGAGCCTTTGAGTACATCGCGAGGGTTAAAAGCTCGGGTGGAACGGATGTCACGAGAGCACTGCTTACGGCACTCAAGGACATAGAGAGTGCTCACGCGGAGAAGTCGACAATTGTGCTCGTAACCGATGGAATAGACAGAGTTGGTGAACGAGCTGTAGCAAGCATGCTCAGGAAGACTGAAACAAGCCTAGTAACCATTATGGTTAAAGGTGATAATTCATCACTCCGAAGACTCTCAACAGCCTACCTTGCTGTAACAAAGCTTACAACCAAAGATGTACTCAAAGTCGTAAAGCTCACCGATGAGCTTAACTCACGTTGGTAAACTCCAACTACCAGGTGTTTTTAATACCTGTAAGCTCAACGTGTTTCAGAGACGACTTGCAGGGGTGCACGAGTTGAAGGCTTGTACATCGATAGCACTACTCCTCGTGGTTATACTCCTAGCAGTCTCAGCAATGGTGTTAACGGAGTAGTTGTATACGCTGCTGATCAACAACGGTTACATCGATGTAGACGCTGCATTCAGATTTGTTATCAATCAAGCGAAGACGTGCATGGTGCGACATGGTCATGTACTCCTAAGCCTTGAGAGCAGGGAATCTGGAGGTATTGTAGACTCAGGAAGAGCGTTGGGATTTCGTGATGAACGTTAGTCAGCGTAGCTACGCTAACGGTGGGCTCAGTGATCGGAGGACTGGTCCTTCGGCCTAGGTGTACATAACCTCGGGGAACACCTTTTTCCACATTCTCTTCTGGTTTGGTTATTAGCCTGCGAGGTTTGCCTTTCTGAATATGATCCAGCCGGCTAGGAGTGGTATTGTTATCCACAGTACGGTGGATAGTGCAACGAGCTCTGGTAGTACGATGTTTTCCAGTGGTTCAGGTCCCGTGATGATTCCAAGGTGCTTCTGTACGAAGTACTTTGCGAAGTCGCTTACTCCTAGTGGATTGAAGTACTTTAACCGGTACTGAAGCACGGTTATCTCTCTAGTTATCTCCCTGGGGGGTAACCCGGGCGTTATCAATACTACTAGTATGGCTTGCAGTATGTTCACTATTATCGTGAAGAAGAGGAATGCGAAGATGGAGAAGGCTAGGTAGCGTACTCCACGGGTAGTTGACGCGATGAAGTAGCAAAGTGAGTAGAAAGCTACTAGTGAAGCAGCTGTACCAAGGTATAGCAACGTGTATACTGTGTAGTCGAATGAGACTCCGAATATGAGGTTGATTGAGAGCATTAGTGATGCGTGGAAAACACCTGATGCTAGCAATGCTACTAGTGCACCGGATGCAAACCTCGTAGCGTAGATGTCGAACCGTGTTACTGGTCTTGCTAGAACGAACTCGAGTGCACCAGTACTCCTGGGTTTAGCAATGTATACGTAAACAAGGTACAGCATTACAACTGGGAAGAAGAACTCGAACAATCCAATACCTCCTGCTCCCAGCAGTAAACCTGCAACAGCGAGTTGTCTAGGATCTCTTGATGCTCCAGTTCCTCTCGGTGATGGTATGAGCATTTCAATGCTCACGGGCTTGGAGTTCACTGTTGCATTGAGGATCAAGTGGAAAGCATGCTCTGAGTCTCCTACTTCATCTGCTTTGAACTCAAGGGTGAACAAGCCTTCTTTCACTGTGCCTATTCTAACGGGGTTTCCTATGTGTAAACCATGCTCATCCCTGTGCACAGGAGCAACGTAGGCATCCATGACTATGCCTCTTTCCAGTGGGGTTACTACTCCGCCGACGCATCTGTAAACACCGTTCTCCTCGTAGAAAGCTGAAACAGCTACTGATACTGATACCGCGATCCCGGTGTACTCGTTCACCTTGATGTAACCAGTGGCGTTGGCTATGGTGAAGCCTGCGAATCCGTATGCTACCATTTGATCTCCACCTAGTGATACTAGGTTGAGACTACGTGTGTAGGTTGCTACGATGAACGGTGTGATCAAGGAGTACGTTAACTGGCATACCTCGTTGCTTGCTGGTGTTCCGCTCAAGGATTCCGTGTGCTTGAACTCTCCGTTGAAGCTGAACCTTGATGAAGCGTAGACTTTTTCTGTTTCCTCTGTGCTTGCTTCCGGGGATTCAGCTGCTGGTTTCATGGGTAGCACGGTTGAAGAGCAGGTTAGCTTGTACTCGATTTCACCTCTGATTGGATTGTAGGGTGGTGTGTAGACTACTCCTTCGATCTCCAGGTGGCTCCTTGAGAAGTCTGCTTTGACGAGCACTAGGTGGTTGATTATTGGTGCTGGGTTTACTAGGAGCATTGAGTGGACTAAGTAGGCTAATCCTACACCACTGGAGATGAACAGTACTAGTATGATCAGAACTGCTGGTCTCAGCAGTCCTCTCTTCAGATCGTAGATCACGGGTTCAAGCTTCATGCACTCATCTCCTCTCCTCGCTTTTCCTTATCAACTCGAAGAAGAAGTCCTCGAGGCTTTTCTCGGCTTTTTTAACCTCGTACACTCTTACACCTTTCTTAACGAGTTCTTCAACTATGTCTGCGGGGTCTCCCGTGTAGTTTCTCACAATGATTCTTCCGGCTTCGAGTACAAGGGGTTCACCGTACTCTTTCAGAGCCTTAACAAGATCCTCGCTGACGGTGCTTACGCGTAGTTCAACAGCTGGTTTAGCCATGTGCTTTACTTCGTCCATGGTGTATACACCTATGATTCTACCCTTGTGTATGAAGACAACTCTGTCCGCTAATCCTTCAACTTCGCTTAGAATGTGCGATGAGAAG
>JAWAHD010000019.1:0-19684 GCA_038889555.1 Desulfurococcaceae archaeon | reverse complement strand
CCGTAGCTTTCACGTTCACATTATTCAATATCTTCAGATGCTATTCACCCACTGTATTAGCAATCTACGTGCTGTTCTCAACTGCTTTAACAACGGGATTGCTATACGCTTTGTATGAAATGGGGCACACCGGTGACGGAGATGTGTATGTTATGCTATCTATAGGACTTACGCACTCGTTCCCCAGTGTGTATAAAGTAGTGCTGTTGGGATACGGTCTACTACCACCAGGTCTCGTTATACTGCTCTATGCATGTATCGTTCAACTAATCGTGCTAGTGGCCCAAGCCTTCGTGAACATTACTAAGTATCGAAGTGTGGTCAAAGACCTTAAAGGAGTGTATAAGCTGATTGTTCCACTCATCTCAAAGCCCGTTAAAATAAAAGACTACGTTAGTAGTCCACGTGAGCATGTGCACCCTATACAGTGCCCGGAGGTTTACGAGAATGAGGTTAAATGGTTCTTCAGGTTAACATCGAGGATCGACGAAGAGGACTGCATACTGAAGTTTAAAGACGTGCTTGTGAACACCGTGGGGGACATGTACATCTGGGTTTCACCGAAAATACCCTTCGTGTTCTACATGATGATCGGGTTTGTGATTTTCATGCTGTTTGGAGACTCCGCTGTACTTGTAGCATTACGAACGCTGTTTCCAAGTTAATTTCAATCGCATTGGCGTGACCTAGCTTGTTCCGTCTCAGAGCAGGTGCATTTCAACTTATGAACTCACTGAAAGCGTTGTCGTGTTTCTTAATGATGGGGTTTTTCATAACATCCTTTGTGTAGACCAGTAGTCACAAGGGAGCCTTGTTGTCTTGGGTTATTAGTAGAGAGGAATGGATCAGAGTGTACAACTACATTACAACTCACCTACCAGAGCTGAATTTCGCAAGAGACCAGCTCGCTACCGATGTCCTGAGTGCTGTTATCAGCAAGCACAGGAGTGTTCTACCCCTTGAAGAGTTCCTCGAAGACCTAAGAGGGTTTGATTTAGCTGTTGTAGTGGGTTGTAGTGAATCCCTGTACAAAGACCTTGCAACTCTGGGAAAGCTTACAGCCAGGAACGGTGATGTTCTCGTGGTAGCTGCTGATGGAGCTGTAAGCGTGTTGTTGGAGCACGGTTTTGTACCACACCTCGTAGTCTCCGACCTTGATGGCGACTTCAACAGCATTAAGAAAGCCTCGAACATGGGTTCAATCGTAGTAACTCATGCTCACGGAGACAACATTGATAAGCTGAGAAGAGTGCTCGAACTGGAGGGACCTGTAATAGGCTCTACGCAGGTTGAACCCAGACCTCATGTACATAACTTTGGAGGGTTCACGGATGGTGATAGAGCTCTCTACATACTATACCACGCCGGTTACAGAAGAATTATCCTTGCAGGTTTCAACTTCGATAAACCACACGTTTGCCCAGGCAAGGTGGTAATGGACTATGCTGTAAAGAAGAAGAAACTTGATGTTGCTAAATGGCTTATTTCGTTGCTTGAAGACAAAGGGTTACAAATGGTGAACGCGAGTGAGCTGTAGCGAAGACCCTGCCGAGAAGTACTTCTCCTCTAAGGTTACTCCGAGAGACAGAGCTGTGTTCGAAGCAGGAATAGCCATTGGAACTGCTGTGCACCAATTCAGCGGTATTCCCATGAGAACACCCCAGGACCTCGAGGTTATACGTGAAGCCGTGAAAAGAGCTCTACTAGCTCAACCCTGCAGAGAGTACGTTGAAGTCGAAATAGAGTACGAGAAACCATCAAGACCACCACCATACGACTACACAACTCTAAGGTCTAGGAACATGGACCTGAGAATTGTTGTCAACTATAAGGGTACTAGAGTGAAGGCTAGGTTAAGGTACATTCCGGAGCTTGATTACACTCTCGGCTACATAGAGGACATCGAGGAGTCCTAACTTGAAGAGCGTTGCTTGGGGAATAACAGGTGCTGGTGCATACCTAGAGGAGTCTATTGAAGTAATCGAAGAGATCTCAAAGCTCGGTCTCAAGATCACTGCTTTTGTTTCAAGAGCCGGTGAGCAAGTGCTAGAAATGTACGGTTTAAGAAGCAGACTGGAGAACGCTCTAAGAGGAGAATACCCGATTGGCGTTGTCTACGAAAGCACTGAACCACCCGGGTATCCAGCAACTGGTAGACTTTACCTTGGTGTTTACTCTGCTGTTGTGGTTTCACCAGCTACTTTGAATACTGTTGCAAAAATCATTCACGGGATATCCGATACACTTGTAACAAACCTAGTTGCACACGGTGTTAAAGCTGGATTACCCGTGTACATACTACCAGTAGACCTTTACGAGGTCAAAAGCAGAGTTCCTCTCCACGTGGACAGATCGAAATGCAACCTCTGTTCGGAATGCGCCGTAGTACCCGTGTGTCCTACTGAAGCTGCAAAGCCTCACCCATACTACAAAGTAGTAATAGACCTGGGGAAGTGCACCAGGTGTTTTGCTTGCACATCCATGTGTCCTCACAACGCAATAAGGTTTAACGTAGAGATAGTTGTTCACCCGGTTCCATACTACGTTGAGATGATCAAGAAGCTGGAGTACATGCCTCGTGTTCGAATCATTAAACACCCATCCGAGATCACCAGTGTACTGGTGAGGTCTCTACGAGAGTAGTCCTTGTCACGGGTAAAATAGCCTGTAGTTACCTGGAAAACATAGCTGATGAAGCCAGAAGCAAGCTTAAAATAGACACAGCTGTTCTCTGCTTACCGATCCCGGTTGCAGCGATGATCACAGCTGAATACTTAGCAAGAGAACTACCAAGATACAGGGACGTTGTGTGCGGAGCTGACCTCGTCGTGGTTCCGGGCTTCGCGAGTGGTGATATGAGATTAGTCAAGCAGGTAATCGGTGTGGAGGTTGTAAAAGGTCCAAGGTACGCTCACGACCTTATTCACGTACTTAAGTTGGTAACCGAGGGATTCAAGCTCTCACCTCTTGTACCAGCCGATGAGGTCTTAGCTGAGTATCTACGAGACCGAGAGTACAAGGTTTTAAGCCAATCGAGATCAAAGGCTTCGGCGAACAAAGTGTTCGAAATCGGAGGATTACCCGTTAGCTCCGAGTATCCACTGTTGATCGCCGAGGTGTACACTGATGGTACGTCTGTGAACGTAGAAAACCTTATATATTCCGATATCATCGTGGTTGGAGCACCCTATGGTGCACCACACGAAAGGGTTAAAGAACTCGTTGAGAACATTAGGAGAGCTACGGGTAAACCTGTCGGAATAGACTCTCCGGAGCTGAACCTCGTACTAGAGCTAGCTGAATCTGTTGAGCTTGTTAACGGTGTGCCTGTGGACATGGTAGATCGACTGGTAAACTACGCGGATACTATAGGCGATAAACCCATTGTTATCACATCACCTCAGCAAAGTGCTGAAGAGCGAGTGAGTGTTCTCCTAGAAGCTCACGACAAGCTAAGGAGAGCCGGCTTTAAAAGAATAGTACTTGACCCTGTTCTATCACCGCCGCTCATTGGTCTTTCTGAGTCCCTTAAAGCGTACATAGAGCTTAAGAGAAGAGCAAGAAGCGTTCCACTCCTGATGGGCGTAGGCAATGTTACAGAGTTAGCCGATGCGGATAGCGTGGGGCTTAACGCTCTGCTCGCTTTCATCGGCGTGGAGTTGGGCGTTGAACTGTTCTTAACAACGGAAGCTAGTGTTAAAACAAGAGGCTGTATTCGAGAACTAAGAAGAGCTCTTGATATGGCCGTTGTAGCACGTGAACTCAAACGCCCACCAAAAGACCTCTCTCTCAATCTCCTATACCTTAAAAGCAAGAAGCGCACTACCCTGAAGTTGCCTACTGCTCAGGAGGTCGTAGAAGCCCGTGAGAAGCACAAGGTGGTTCCAGATCCCAGAGGCTACTTCAAGATCCACGTAGACCACGACTCGGATTCGATTGTACTACAGCACTACAGATACGACTCAAAAGAACCAACTATAGAAATCAGAGGTAAAGACCCATATTGCATACTGCGGGTTTTAATCGAGAGAAACCTCGCATCTAGGCTTGACCACTACTTCTACATAGGCTACGAGCTTGCAAAGGCCGAGATTGCACTGAAGATAGGGAAAGAGTACATGCAAGACGAGAACCTCTTTTAAGCTATAGTATTGGTTCTTCGCAACCAGTTGAGTTCAGTTAGAGCATGTGAACAAGTTAAGCGAAGAACCAATTGCACATAGAAACCCAACATGGTTATTCACGAAGCTGTCCGGTTCAGCTGACAACCCTTTTACACTTGACACTGAGTTATTTAGGAGCTTTACTAAGTGATTTTACATGGTGTCATTTTGAAAACTATAAAGTGTCCTTACTGCGGGTTTGAGGACAAATCACCTGAGTTCACCTACATCTACGAGGCTACACTCTACGTTCACAGTGGAGAAGTTGAACGTGAGGAGAGGGAAAGACCTGTTCTCGTTGTGTGCCCAAGGTGTAAGCAAGGTTTCTTCCTAGAGGACCCCTATGCTAGGGTTAAAAAGACTTTGTGGATCAATTGAGCAAATGCATCGTTTTACGGAAGAACTTCGTTGTTTTGCAAAGACGTCAAATGCTATTAAAGCTGAATTTGCATATATACAACTGTAACACCCTATTAGAGGTTAAGTAAGCGTTGATTAGGGCTTAGTGATGACAGAGGTGCTTGAACCTTTAGTGGTGATAAGCTTGGAGCATGCTGGTGAAGAGTTCAAACCCAAACTGTTCATGCCCTACAACGGTCAGATCAGAGATCCCATCCATGGCTACATAGACTACATAAAGGAGCTTGAAGGAACCGTTATGGATAGCTGGGTAATGCAGAGACTTAGATACATCTATCAGCTTCAGGCTGCACACCTCGTGTATCCCGGTGCCACGCACACGAGGTTTTCCCACTCCCTTGGCGTAATGCACTTGTCCTATAAGTACATCACTCTCGTTCTTAGATCCTCCATTGAAAGCCTGCCAAGCAATGAAAGATCCTTTGCCACCAGGTACTACAGAGAGATAACTACGGCAACCCGGCTTCTCGGGCTATTGCACGATGTAGGTCATGGACCATTTAGTCATGCCTTTGACAAGCACGTTTACATGCAGAAGAAGTTCTTAGACTATAGAGTTGGAAACCATGAGGTTCTAGGCTACGTTCTCTACAAGTTCTACGTGAGAGACCTCATTGAGAAAGCCTTGGTCGAAAATAGAAATACACTTGAGCTAGATGCTGATACAACACTTGAACTCTTAGATGCTGGAATGAAGCCGTCCACTGGAGTGAAGATGTTCACAGATCTGCTAAGCAAAAATGTACTTAGTGAAAACGATTTCTTTGCACCCGAGAAGCACAACGGGTTCGAAGTCGTATCCAGGATCATAGTAAGGGATTACATATACACAAGTGACATCATGGACTATCTGAAGCGCGATAGCTACTTCACAGGTGTTCCAATGGGTCAAATAAACGATGATTGGATTATTAGAAACTCATACGTGCTTGAAAAGAACGGTAGATTAACCATCGGTGTTGCTTCTAAGGCTCTCGACGAGATCGCAAGGTTATTCGATGCTAGAAAACTCATGTACAAGTACGTCTACTTGCACCCGGTAAATGTAGCCTTCATAGAGACCATAGGTTCCCTGCTACCCTGCATAAAGAGCTTCATAGCAGATGTTCTAGAAAAGGTCATCAATGACCCAGGAAAAGTTGAACACTACATGAAGTTGACAGATCACTCGGTATACTCTAAACTGCAAGAGCTACTCATAAACCCGGAAGCTTCGGAGTGCGAAGATAAATCCTACGTTAAGAAAGCACTGGAAACACTGTTCTACAAGAGAAAGCCACTATGGAAGCAAGTCACGAGATTAACGTACGACCTCAGAGAGGCCAGCGTTCTCTACGGCGAAATAGGAATGAGGGTTCAAGAGCTGATCAAGGATAAGATAAGGCAGGAAGTATCAGCTTCTCTAAGGTCCAAGAACGTTGAACCACAAAGCATTGAAGTGGTATACGACAAAATAGACGTTTATCCAACTGCGGGAGGCGAGATACTTGACAAGATCGAAATCGTAGATGTAAAGAACGGGAAACTAGTGTACGTGGAGTCGATTGATCTGAACAATTTTGCTGAAAAGGCAGGTCTTAAACCTGAAGCCTTGATTACAATTTACGTTGATAGAGACGTATACAGGAGACTCGAGGGCGATGACATATCAAAGATAATTGATGTATCGAAGAGTATTATTGAAAGCTCAATTAAAGGAAAAAGAAAAGAGATGCCAGAGACCAGCTAAACTCGCGGTGGATAAAATCTTTGTTGATTTTTAACGACTTGATGACAGTTCTTATAGAGATTCTGAGGTTCATAGTCAGTATACTCATAATCATAACCCTGACATCTATTCTTGCTAGGAGAAAGAAACAGTATATCCCTACACTGCTGAGCGATTTTAAAATCAAAGTGAGAACCTCACCGCACGCAATAATTCTACCTTCTACTTTGAGGTACGAGCATGGGTATATTCATCTTAGAAAAATACTCAGCGCTCATGTTACCGGCGAAGAAGTTAGAGCGGAGTGGAAAGGGTTAAAGACTGTTCGCGAAGATAACTTAATAGATGTTCGCGAGCTGTGCACAGATCCGCCTCTCGTCGCGAAGAGCGAAACCGTGCACCAAGCACTCTTACCCGGTGTTATGGTCAGGAACGGTAAGTACAAAGGAGTGGTGATCGCGTGCTTCAACACCAGTAGACTGAACGCGAAAGGCTTTATACACGACCTATACGAGCACGGGTTTACAAAGGGGTACGTGGAGATCTCGGGCGGCTTCATAAAGGTCCTACTTGAACACCAGGATTTTGAAGTTGGAGACGGCAAAAAGTCCAGAGTGAAACTGGATTTATGCTCTGTGAGGAACATTAGATCATGTATGCGAATCCTGGAATTAACGGGTAGCGGTGTAAGAGAACTCGAGTACACGTATCCTGTTACTAGGTTAGTGATTATCGGTTACATTAATGGTGAGGGTTTCGATGAACTCTTTAAAATCATAGACAAAGCACCTAGTGTTATTGGCCCTGGACTAGTGCTTAAGCTTACCACTAAGAAAGGTTTAACAAAGCGGGTAACTGTGAGCGCGCTGGAGTACTTTGGTTGAGCAATTGCGTATAGCCTGTCAAGTGTATATTAGACCCTACAGGTTTGTACTATTGAGCTAGGGATGCTTATGAATAGTTTGCTACTACTGCAAGCTGCTATAATAGCTTTTCTACCCATCATCGAAGTTCGCGGTGCAATACCCTTAGTTGTTTTCACGGCTAGTACTCCAGGTGAGTTTTACCTCGGGGTAATTCTCTCAGTGATTTCGAACATGCTTATACCGCTCGTAGCCTTTAGGCTACTAGAGTACCTGGACTACGTTGTAAACCACGAAAGAACGCCCCACTCCCTGAAGAGACTTTACAGCTGGTTACTAACTCTGGGAAGAAAACGGGCCTCGAAGCTTAGAACAGGTAGTTATGTAGCTCTTGCACTATTCGTTGGCTTACCATTCCCAGCAACGGGTGCATGGACAGGTACTCTTGTGGCATTTGTTCTAGGGATGAACAAGAGAAAAGCTACCCTTTGCATAATCCTTGGTGTTTTAATAGCATCATTCATAGTTCTTCTAGCATCTGTACTCGGGCTAGAAGTTCTAAAGATGTTATTTCTACTGTAGCTTCAGTTAAGACCACTCTGCAGCGAAATTCGGTTTTAAACTCGGTATGAATACCCAGTGCTTGGTGATACGAAGAGAGCTGTTGGGTGCTTAAACATGGAATCTACGCTTGGAGCCTACAGGGATAGAGTAATTAATGGACCTGTCGGAAAAACTCTCCTATGGCTTGGTCTACCGCTCATGGCTGTACAGCTTGTACACGTATCCTACAACATTGCCGATGCCTACTGGCTTAGCCGATACAGCGAGTACGCTTATGCTGCTCCGAGACAGATATGGCCTTTTTTCATGTTCTTAAATGCGATAGCAATGGGTATATCAACAGCTAACACAGCGTTGATAAGTCAAGCTATTGGTGCTAAAGATTACGAGTACGCTAAAAGAGTTATATCGTACTTCATTACACTCAATGTACTCCTAAATGCTGCTGCAGCTACACTTTTCTACTTGCTCAGACCATGGATGTTCAGGTACCTGATTAATGTTCCACCAGAGATCTACGGCGACGTAATGGTATACTCGGCCATTGTTACTTTTGATCTCTTCATAGCAGCTTTCACTATCAGCTATTCCTCCATTTTTCAGTCCATTGGCGATACTAGAACACCATCGAGAATAGGGGTTATCTCCGCTGCGATGAACATTGTTCTAGACCCTCTAATGATATTCGGTGTAAGGATCGGGGATGTTGAGATCATTCCTTCGATGGGTGTAGCTGGTGCTGCACTAGCTACCGTGCTCTCGAGGCTTACGGGCTTAGTTCTACTACTTAGAGTAATCCGTAATAGATACGCTGTATTAACACCCAGGTTAACACTGAGCATTGACATGGACTGGTTGTTTAGAACAATCAGAATAGGTGCTCCTGTAACACTCATGATGATGAGCAATAGTCTAGCCTTCATGTTTCAGCATCGATTGATAAACTCTTTCGGAGCATACGCGGCAGCTGCTGCAGCTATTGGCTTCATTCTAATGGATCTCGCGGATGCTGCACTATGGGGTTTCACAATGTCTGTTGCAACTATGATTGGACAAGCTATTGGTGCTGGACTCGAGGGTAGAGCTAGAAAAGTTGCTTCGAGAGCTATACTGTACATTGGTGTAGCCACCTCAATGGGTTCACTCGTTGTCTACGTGCTGCGCATGTTCTTCATACAGCTTTTCACGAATCTGGAAGCTGTTGTAGTTGAGGCTGATCTCTTTGTGTCGATCTTCATATTCTCGTTACCCACGTTCGCAATATTCTTCATAGGTATGTCCATTGGCAGAGGATCTGGTCACACGCTGTACCCAACAATCCTAGGGGTCATAAGGCTCTGGGTTCTAAGGCTAGGAGTAGGCTACCTCCTAGCGTTCCACATGGGTATGGGAACAATAGGTATTTGGACAGCTATGTCTCTCAGCAACGTGGTTTCAGGTTTAGCGATCATACCCTGGGCTCTCCGGGGTAAGTGGACAACACCCGTGATCAAGAAACATTACCTCCACGCTGTAGCTATTAGAGGCTAGATTCGCTCGGTTCGTTAAACCTCATCGTGGATACTATTGCAGGTTTAAGACCTTGCATCTACTACATGTTTAAACTGGGAGGGTGCGTTGATGAAGACTTTTGGGTCTGATCAGTGAAGATACGGTGGGTTTCTGAGCAAACAGGATCCGTCACGCAGTGGTCTCTCAGCTCAAGAACCATGCACAATGGTGTATTACTTGATGCCTTACGAATGTAATAATACTCTGCGTAAAGCTCTTAGTGCTCTGGTGGAGTGGTTCAAGGAGCACGGAGCCAGATTTCCGTGGAGAGGGGAATTAGGCTGGTACGGTGTTCTCGTAGCTGAAACCATGCTGATTAGAACCAGGAGAACCGTTGCTGAGAGAGTTTTCATAGAGTTCATGGAGAAGTACCCTACTCCAGAGTCCTTGTGTAAAGCTGACTCCGTAGAGGTAGAAGCGTTGTTCAGGAAAATCGGTTTACCCTGGAGAGCCCGAAAACTCAGAGATACCGTGTGTCGTATTCTCTCGGAGCACCGAGGAGTTCCTCCGTGTAGCTACAGTGAACTCGTGGAGTTACCAGGTGTAGGAGAATACATAGCTCGAGTTCTCCTGGCTCGTGTTTGCAGAAAACACTATGCCTTCGTAGATTCAAACGTCAGCAGGGTATTAAGTAGACTAGTTGGGTCGGATCTAGACGTTAAAGCCATTGAAAGAATCCTTGAAGCCTGCACCGAACCCGGCGAACTGATCATGGTTAATACAGCACTACTCGACGTTGGGGACTTGTACTGTAAACCTAGAAAACCTGCCTGCATGCTTTGCCCACTGAAGGAAGTCTGCTCACATGGATTGCAAAACCCGAGGAGCGTTCTCAAGCAGAGCAGAAGCTAATTTACCTCTCAACGCATGATTGATTCCATGCATGCGTGGTGATTTATGAGCAACGTACTTGTGAAGAACGGGCTTGTTGTAACATCACATGGTATATACAAATGGGATATCAAGATACTGAACGGTATTATAGCTGAGATGGGCACTGGATTGTCAAGCAGCAGCGTTGAGGAGGTCGTGGATGCTACTGGATGCTACGTTTTCCCAGGGGTTGTAGACGAACACGTTCACATGCGAGAACCTGGCTTAGAGTACAAAGATGACTTTGAGCATGGTTCTAGAGCGGCTGTTAAGGGTGGTGTAACCACAGTTATAGAGCATCCTAATACCATACCCCCCGTCGATTCAGCGAGTAGACTGGTTTCCAAGGCTAAGGCTCTAGAACCCAAGGCTTATGTTGACTACGCTCTTCTTGGAGTTTTACACGATGGAAACGTGCAGGATTTCGAGGACATTCTGAGCGCTGGTGCTATCGGGTTCAAGGTTTTCATGGGTCCAACAACCGGTAATATACCACCACCGAGTGATCATGCACTCGTAGAGATTCTTTCTAGATCCGCAAAAACAAACACTAGGATAATGTTTCACGCTGAAGACCACGCACTAGTAGTATACTTCACCGAGGTTGCGAAGAAACTGGGCGAAGACCCTGCTCTCCACGAACAAGCAAGACCACCTCTCGCAGAGGTTTACAGCATTGCGAAGATAGCAACTGTAGCCAAGTACACTGGTGGAAAAGTGCACATTGTTCACGTATCTTCCGCTGACGCTTTAGAAGCGGTGGTCAAAGCCCGAGAGGCCGGCGTGGACATCACAGCTGAAACGTGTCCACACTACCTGGTGCTTGATAAGAGTGATTACTACAAGTATGGTTCATTGATCAAGGTGAACCCGCCTATACGTGGCGGAGTTCACAGGGAAAAACTGCTGGAGGTTACTGCGAAAGGAGCAGTAGATGCCGTAGGCTCAGACCACGCACCTCACGCACCAGAGGAGAAGCTGAGAAGTGTTTGGGATGCAGCTGCAGGAATGCCGGGTGTTCAAACGCTTTTCCCCATTATGCTGGACTTAGCGCTTAGAGGTCTTATTCCGTTGACTGTTCTGCCGAGGTTACTCTCTGAGAACCCTGCTAAGCTGTTCAATCTTTACCCATGGAAGGGTGCTATAATGCCTGGTTCCAGCGGAGACCTCGTAATCGTGGATCCGAGCAGTGAGTTCACCGTAACAGAGAAGTGGCTCGAGTACAAGCACAAACTTACACCGTTCCTAGGCTGGAGGTTAAAGGGTAGAATAAAGTACGTTACTCTACGTGGATACATCGTGGTAAGAGATGGTGAATTAACCGGTGTAAAAACCGGTAGATGGTTAACAAGAGGTGAACTACTCGGTATGGGGTAAAATTAACTGGTCTAAAAGACTATTCTAAACCCCCTCAGGTCTCCTCGAGGCAGTTCATACGTTATTTTCACATCGGTAACGTGCCCCGGACCCCGTGTTTTTATAGTCTCTACGAGGTTCTCGATGAGCTTTTCATCACCCTCAACTACTATTTCAACAGAACCATCGCTGAGGTTTCTCACGTACCCGTTTAAACCGAGTCTTCTAGCTTCTCTGTAAACAAAGTACCTCATTCCAACACCTTGAACTATACCGTACAACCTGATAGTAGCTCTCTTCATGGGAGATACCATTTAAGGCTTTTTCACCATGACACCTATCTTGTGGAACACCTCCCATAAATATTTCCATACTCGTGGTTTCCCGTACACCTGCATTATGATTAATCCACTGGTACTTTGCATCGGTTCTCTGGTAACTTAAGAACCCAGGAATGTAGCTCATTTCCTCTGAGCTTTCAACCAAGAGTTAACCCCTTTAACCCATCCCCTTATTTATCCCTATGGGTTATTAGCGTAGTTCACGAGGGGTGCTAGATGGGCTTCGTGAACCGTAACGTTACGATACTTTTTGCTACGACTTTTATTATGGGTGTAGTTGCTTCCTTCACCAGCTGGTTCCTACCCGTATACCTTGAAAGGTATGGAGCTCTGGAGCTCGTGGTTATAGTTTACACGTTTGCGAACTTGATTGCGATTGTACCTACGTTCGCTGGTGGTGTTCTCTCGGATATCCTAGGTAGGAGAACTTTGATCCTTGTATCCACGTTTCTCTACTCGGTCTCATTCGCTGCTCTTCTAGTAGCTAACCCGCTTGTTGTGGCATCCGCAGCTATAGTTCTGATGCTGGCGGCAGCTTTAATCTACACTCCTGAAACAGCACTGCTAGGTGAGAGTGTTGATAGCAGTAGGGTTGGTACGGTATTCTCGTACTTCCGTTTCTTATCCGCTGTTGCTACAGCTATAGGGTCTTTCGTCTTAGGGTACGTTTCTACCTACATGGGTATTGAGATGCTCATAGTACTCTGCATTTTAACCTCCATTGTATGTTTAGCGCTAAGGTTTTTCCTTAAGGAAACAGGTGTTAAACTCGGTGGTGCTGGAGTTTTGAAGGAAACTTTGAAGCAGCTCAAGTACGCTGGTTACGCGTTCAGAACCCCGCTGTTCATGATCCTCGGTGTTGCCATAGTCGTTGTTGGTGTAGGAGCTGGTGTTTTCTCAGTGTACTTCCCAATATTCTTAAGCAGATCCCTTGGATTCAGCGATGTTGAGATTGGAACAATCTTCGCTGCAAGTAGCTTAGTTTCAGCTGTTGCGTTTACCTTCGTGGGTTTCATTGTTGACAAACTAGGCTGGCTTAAATCATTCATTGCAGCACTCTCCGTGGAAGGCGCTCTAATACTCGCGTTCTCTGCGACTTCAGCACTCACACTACCCGGAGCTACAGTCCTACTGACAGCTATGCTCCTGTACGCTTCACTAGCACTGTTCTCTGCAATCGACCAGGTAGCTGGAGATCGAATGCTCATTGATGTAACCCGTAGGGAGACTAGAGGTACAATCATAGCTTCACTTGCATCCCTAGCACTTCTATCCAGAGTTCCAGCCCCCTTAATCGGAGCAGCAGTAGCAACCAGGGGAGGCTTTCAAGCATCCATCGCAGCAGCGTCAGCATCTTACTTCGCCGGTGCACTACTACTAATGCTAATACTGAGGAGGTTCGCGCATGAAGCTAGAGTTTCCCGAATTTGAATATTAGAAACTTTCTCTGGGTAATTGCTCAGCTATCACATTTCTATGAATACTCCGGTTGCTTTAACTAGCACCCCGACAACGTAGTTCATTACAGATTTGCATACCTCTCTAATACCTTGCCGAGTTAACCTGTATGTTCCTCCTGTTTTTGTAACAATACCCCTCAACTCTATGATCCTCAGTAGTAGTTTTATTTCGAACGGTATCCCCTCTGAGACTTATTAACCTGAACGGCTCCTCCGATACCTCAACAGCGCTTAGTTGGTCAAGGAACAATCTCCGTACTCCCGAAGCGCGTTTCATTCTCCGAGAATAAATAGCGGGCGACGTGTTCTTTTATTCAATTGAACCAACTCACTCTTGCATATTATGCCTGTTTATGTACTGGTATGTACCTGTATTGCTCCAAGCATCGCACCTAGACCTATCAGAGGACCCACTAGTTCCAGTTATACCGTAGCGTACTCATAGCGCATCTTAGATGCAGAGTACACTCTTACAAGGTGTAAACCGTTTTTCTCTGTAAGTTCCACGGCTTCGTCGATGAACGCATCAATGTAGTCTATTTCTTGACTCAGTTTTCCGTACTCAGCGAGGTTGTAACCAGGAGAGTACTTTGGTACTACAGTTGGATGAATGCTATTTGATGCACGCCGAGTTCGTAGGACTTTTCAGGATCCCCTCTGAACGCTTTCAACTTTTCATCTAAAGTAAGCTCCACATAACCTTTAATACTGGGGGTAAGAACATTACGTCTACGTTAATCCACTTGGAACCCGCTCTGATGCTGTTCTCAATAGCCTTAGCGTTGTCCTCGGGAGTGTGCTTTCTGCTTATCGCGATTTCAGGATTCTTCTATCGAAGCTCTGAACACCTATACTAGCCTCGTCAACACCAACTGAGTAGAGCTCTTCTACGTACTTGTAATCCCCGAAGTCCTCTGGGTTAACCTCTATTCCTACAACGCACTTAACGCTGAAACCTGTGCTGGTGTGCCAACAAGTTCCTTGTACAGCCTTGAAAGAACAAGGTTCGGAGTTTCACCACCCACGTGTATTTCTACAACTCTAAGATTCTTATCCTCTAGGTGTTTACCGTAGATTTCAAGCTCTCTCATCAGAGCTTTAAAGTACTTCTCGTGTTGATGCTCACTCCTTAGTACATTTCTAAAGTAAGGGCAGAACATGCATATGGACCTACAGTAGGGTATGTGAACATATGTGCCTACATCTCTGTTCTCAATGGTGTTCTTAACGTTGCTCAGTGCTCGAGTGGATCGTCAATTCTCTTGAACTTCAGGCTGATCTTCCTTCTGAGGAGAAAGTGTGTTCTTAGTTTCCCGGAGTCTAAGATCGAGGCGCCCGCGCTCATGTCTGCTAACCATCATGGTTAGAACAAGGCTGAACTTTTAAGGTTTGAATGCGCGCTTATGTTGACACCCTAGTTTATGGTGCTCTACTATTTGAAGTGTTATACTGCTTGCCTGGAACCGTAGCTTTCAAGTAGTTTTTTGACTTTATCAATGAACCTTTCAGTGTTGACTATGAATCTCTCGTGAACACCTTCACCTATTAGTAAACCCCCGTAGTACGCTTTTACCTCGAATACTATCTTTCTACCTTCATGCAGAACTATCCTAGACTCTACTCTGATCGTTGAGCCAACTGGTGCCGGATTAACGTGCTTTACGTTCACTAGAACACCAACCGTTGTGTAACCCTCTGGAAGGTACTTTTGAACACAGTTCATTGATGTTCTCTCCATGAAAGCTATCATCGAGGGTGTAGAAAGCACTCGTACATTGCCACTAGCCACGTGCTTAGCAGTATGCTCTTCTCCAACCAAGAACTCCTCCGAGCAAACAAAACCCAGAGGGATTCCAAATTCGTAGTTCTCCATGATTAATCACGCTGAACAGCGTTGTTAATCAATAACTAGTACCTAGGCTACACTTAAATAAACTAAGCATATTCGGCACGGGACTTGCACTAACACCGGAATGTTATTGGAGAACGTGAGTGCATCAGCGTAAAGAGCACGGGAAACATGCTTACATATCGAGATTTATCTAAGCATACATGCAAAAGGCATGCACAGGATACAGCTCTAACTTGAGCGCGGGCTTTAAACTACTATACTCGAGCAGTGCTTGAGAACTCGTTGAAATTTAAATAGCTAAGTAGCTACGTTGAACTGCGAGCGAAAAGTACAAATCAAAAATAATTACATAGTTTAAAAATGAATTCTTGAAGGATAGTTATTGAGTTGTTGTAGAAGGGGCCGGCGGCTTTTGCGGAGGTTTCCATGTTAATCCTAGTGTACCTCCTATTAATCCAAGAATTGATCCTATGTAGAATCCGCCTATTCCGAAGATCAGGCTTAGTATTGAGCATACAAGTACTATTATTGAACCTATTTTAACCCCACTAAGTTCACCGCTATTTATCATAAGCGCGCCAACCACCATAAATAAGCCAGACATTCCGTCGGCAAATCCTACTATTCTAAATACTTCACCAACTTCTGGTAGTATTTCTCCAATCAACTCACTTGCATTAAATACGAGAATACCAGGTAGTAGTACGAGTATTCCTCCTATTAGTGATAGTACAAAGGCTGCTGTTGGTTTCTCAGACATGCCATTACCCCGTGTTGCATATAATATACCAAAAACTATTTATACTTTTTCAATTTGAAAACCGAGTATTTAGAGAAATCGTTCATTTATATGCTCGCATGATCTTTACCAATTACTTTGTAGAATTATTGCTATTTGAACTAGACAATGTTTCAGTACACCTCTCCAATAGCACATTAAGCATTAAACTACGGTATAACATGGAGTTCAGGGTTGCTGAACAAGTAACTCAACGTAGTGTTTTTCAATTCGTTTTAGTGTAGTACATGTTTGTTTACTCGTCGAAGACGCTACTTAACAGCTTAAACCGCGAGGGTTTTTAAGTTTTAAACTGCAGGATTAACTTAAGTCCTTTGCAATAAATGTTTAGCACGTAGTTAAGTACTACTTCTGCATCATACTTATCATAGAGCTCATCTAGTGGAATACCGCTTTCCCCGTCTCCGTGCATAGAGGATTCTCTTTATCGGCGCAGTCTCCTCGATATGCGTGCTAATACGAGTATTTTAAAGTATCTTAACCTGAAACTGTTCAGGAAACCTGCGCGCTTCTTAAAGAACAGGTCCTACATCGTGCCATTTCGGCACTTCAACACCAACCAATCTTAGTGCTGCCTTAAGGAGCAGTTCAACCGACTCTTGGCATTACCTAACTACGTATGGATGATTGCCTCCTTCAAGTGCCTCCTTCGCGTGTCGAATTCTCTCCTCAGCTTGTCTTAGGTAGGATCACGCCATGGATACGTTGTTCACAGCTCTATTACCTCACCGAATTTGAAGTCTTTTTTAAGTCTCCAGTACCATTTTCTACCGTACCTTACTCTCTCTGCTCCAAGTTCTCTAAGTCTCTCTCTAAGATTGTTCAAAACGTTTGTAAAGAAATTCTCTCTGTCATACAGCACCACAGCATCTTCAACCATGTCTAAGTAAAGCGGTGATACCTTTATTGCCTCGTGAACACTTTTTATGATTGGTGAGAAATCAACGTAGTACCCTTGGGACCTGAGTTTTTCAACCTCTTCTTCAACACCTTCCTCAATCCACATGAACAGCTCTTGCCTCTTCAACCTGCTCTTGGGAGGATTCTTTAAAACTACAAGTATGTCTATATCGCTCTCTCTGCTGGCTTCGCATCTAGCAACAGACCCGTACACAACGAACGAAACAAGCTCGCTACCAAGTCTTTCTATAGCTACATCGAGAAGTCTACGAAGCAGAGAAGCATAGGGTTCACAAAGCTTCTCGGACATACAAATAACCGCCCCGTTTGAAAACTATTCCTCAAATCGCAATATAAAACCCACTGATCACGCTTAACCAGAGGAGTTTAATCGTTATATCAAAGTCGAACGTGTGGTAAGCTCTATTTCTATTTAACATAGTTTTCTTTTATTTCTGAGCATCTCTCTGTACAATGGATTCTCCAAGTCTTCTCTTCTGAGAACAATAATGTCCAGTGGAACGGGTTCTTTCCTTAAACTTGATACATGCTCTGCTACATCGATGATATCATCGTTCTCGGTGACGACTACTATATCGAAGTCGCTTGAGGGCTTGTGATCACCTCGAGCTCTTGAACCCACGAGGTATACCTCCTTAACGCTACTACTTCTGCACAGCGTGTCAATGAATCTCTTAAACATTTCTTCTTTCTTCATCACGTTCTTGTAGATCCTTCTGAGGATCCTCTGTTTATAAGAGTTGTCATGGATCTGCAATGTTCCTTACCCATTCAACAACTCTTCTTGCTAGGGACAAGCATCTTTCAGCTCTGGTTCTCGTGTACGTTATTGTTCTTCTACCCGGGTATCGAGAGAGAGTGTAGTGAGGCGTTAGGATCTCACAAGCTACAATTAAATCATCGCTTACTTCCAGCTCGATATCTCTCAGCGCGTCAATTAGCTCAACCAAGTCGTGTGTGTAGGGATGAAGGCCGGTTAGAGAAACTATTAGGGACTTCAAGTATAGTTCAGCTGCTTGATGTGCTTCAAAGCAGGTTAACCAGTAGTGTCCCTCGGCAAGGTGTTTTTCAGCATCGTTTAAGAACACATCAGCTTTCTCTGTCCACTCGGTAGCAAGTTTAATGTTTTTCAAAAATCCTCACCTTGATCTTTAACCGCTGATCGGTGCTAATAAGTAATGTGGTTTAGACTAACAATGACAGTAGCGTTGTGTCAACTGATCTAGCTTATGCTAACATCGTAAACGCAAAGGTGAATGGTAAGCTCAAGAAAGGAATATTTAGGTTATTAGTGCTAAGAGTAAAAGGTGCACTCTGCTTGACTAAACGAGATGAAGCGAACACTCTCTTGGAGAGGTCTAGACGCTTCTACGAATCTGCACTCTTTCAGATCGAGAAGGGATTTTACGACTTAGCAATGTTCAGCTTCGAGCAAAGCCTTCAATTGTTCTTAAAAGCAGCACTGCTTTACCTGGGTGTAGATTACCCGAGAACACATAGTGTTAGAAGACTACTTGAACTGGTGCACGAGCTTACTGGAAGCAATGACGTTGAAATTCTGCTCTTGGGGTACAGTGTAGAGCTAGCTCTACTTGAAGACGCTTACATAACCTCAAGGTACGTGCCAAGAGAATTCAGAGCCGAAGAAGTGTTAAGGGTTAAAGAGGCGGTAGATAAGGTGCTCAGGGTTGTCGGAGAAGCTCTTGGTGAAACTAGCCAAGCACAGAGCTGAGGTTTTCAGAAACCTTGAGTACTACCTTAAGGTAATCGTAAAAGCAGTCAAGGAGCTGGATGAAAAAGCCGAGGTTTACCTCTTCGGTAGCGTCGCTGAGGGTACGTACACTCTGTCAAGCGATATAGACGTACTAGTAGTCACGGATCAGCCACCAGAGAACGTGCTCGTGAAACTCTGGGAAAAGGGGATAAAGGATCCCTTCGAAATACACGTGGTTAAGAAGGATATGCTAAGCCTGTATAAACAGAGATCAAAGCTGGTAAAAGTAGAGTAGTTCAGTAGTGCCGTTAATTCTTAAGTGCGAGTCCACCTGGAGCGCCTGCGTCCCTGCTTCTCGAAGGTATTCTCAGAGCACGCTCGCTGCGTTCTCACGGTTTTCTCTCGAACGCCTCTTGTTATATCAGCACGCCCTTTATACTTCACCCGCTTCATTAAAACTATCCTTCTACTTTGAAAGTCAAAAGCCAGATGAGACTTCAGGACTTACTTTGGGTTTAGTTTTTGATCATTTTTTGAACTCGACGCTTTTGCTTGTTGCATTGAAGGTATGTATGTAATTATGTACGTACATGGTAGATGGAAGAAAGAGGCTTTTGCATAGTGCTGTCCGTATTCTTGGTGTATTACCTTCCCGTTTCTGAGCTTACATAGACTTGTTCACATGCGATATTTGCATAATAAGCTTTAAAACCGCGAAACTACGCATTGATCAATTAGAGGTAGTTGTCCTTGAGTATACAAGTGTACTCGGAATTAGAACGGGTGAAACCCGCTTGAAGCTCATTGTTTTCTCACATCCGACTATGAGCTATGAGGACATCGTAAAGTACATTGATCATTTCTCGGGAGACTTGGACTTTGTGGTATACATTGGTCCCTGTACGTTAAAACACATGAGAACAGTTGCTGTAGATGATAAAGAGCGTTTTATAGTAAGACGAGCAACTCAGTGCTTGAAGAATAGTAAACTCCTCTGTAGTACTTTGAACTCGTTGGTTATTGTAGCGCGAGACGACGACGACTTTAACAACATTGTAAAAAACGTTAGAGCACTTAATGAAAATCTAATTAGCATAAC
>JAWAHD010000018.1:0-21252 GCA_038889555.1 Desulfurococcaceae archaeon | reverse complement strand
TCAGAAAGCAGCTGAGGCTATCAGAATAGAGTTCGAGAGGATCTACAAGCCAATACTGGACCCATTCGAAGCCATGAGCCCTGGAGCACCTCTCATACACGAGAAGATCATGAGAGGAGACAAGTGGATTGAGGTTGAGAACAACATTGCAGCAAGACTAGACTACGAGGAGGGTGATGTTGATAGGGGCTTAGAGGAGGCAGATGTGGTACTTGAAAGAACGTTTAAGACGGGAAAGCGTTACCATATGCAGCTAGAACCAAAAGCTGTTCTCGTCGTTCCCGAACCCGGAGGCAAGTTAACCATTTATACTACAACTCAAAGTATACACAACACGAGAATACTGATCAGCCAGTTATTTGACATACCGGAGAGCAGAATTAATGTTGTCAGAGTTCCGATCGGCGGCTCCTTTGGATCCAGCATACAGACTAACTACCTTGTACCAATAGCAGTGGCCTTATCGCTGAAGGCTAAGAAGCCCGTTAAGATCTCGTACACCAGAGAAGAGGACATGTTAGACCACTCGAACTTCGTGTTCTACTTTAAGATCAAGGTTGGCGCGAAGAAAGACGGGTCGTTCACCGCAGCGGAGTTCATCAACATACTGGACGTGGGTGCACACCAGGTTCAACCGTACCCGCTTCTTGGAACAAGCCTGGGTTGGTTTGTCTCCATGTACAAGTGGAGGAATGTAAGGTACAGAGGCATAGCAGTGTACACCAACAAGGTCCCAGGCTGTGCTTTGAGAGGCTACGGTGCTCCAGAGGTACAATGGGCTGTGGAAACTCTCGTAGACGAAGTAGCCGAGAAACTGGGAATAGACCCCATAGACCTTAGACTCAAGAACTACGTGGGGAAAGGAGACATATTCTGGGGTCAAGGGCCCACAGTTAAGTCCATTATAAAGTCGGATGGCGTTCCTGAACTACTGCTCAAAGGTAAGGAGCTCATAGGTTGGGAGGCGCGTGGACACCCTAGTGAGAAAAAAGGCAGATTTAGAAGGGGTATAGGCGTAGGTAGAGGCTTTCACACGTCAAGCGCTGGTGGACCCATCAGTGGCGAAGTAATAGACTTCACGGGTTGCATCTTGAAACTCAACGAGGATGGTTCTCTCGACTACTTGACAGCCATGCAGGATCACGGGGGTGGAACACTCGATGCTCACTTAAAGATCATAGCAGAGGAGCTCGGAGTACCAATCGATCTAATAAACATAGCTACAGCTTCCACCGAGAACACCCTGTACGATGTTTGTACTCATGCATCACGAGGAGTGTATGCAGGTGGAGAGTGCGCTAGGAGAGCAGCGCAGATACTCAAGCAGAAGATACTGGAAACAGCTCTTAGACTCCTGGATAGAGTTGTAAACCCGGAGGCTTTACGAATAGGGTATGACGAGAAGCTGAGAGAAGCTGTAGTCTACGTCGAAGGTACAAACATTAGAATACCACTGCGGGAGATAGCTAGAGCGACGTGGCAAAGGAATTGGGGAACAATAACAGCCGTTGTTACATACAGAGCAACGTCGGCGCCTCCGAGCTTTACGGTATACTTCGTTGAAGTTGAGGTTGACACGTGGACAGGCAAAGTTAGACCCGTTAGAGTAGTCGCAGGCGTGGACGTTGGTACACCTGTGAACCCGGACATGATCGAGGGACAAGTTCACGGAGGCTTTGCGATGGCTTGGGGAATGGTCTTCTCGGAGAACACGAGGTACGATCCGCTCACCGGGGAGATCATGGGCAGAGCTCTGATAACGGACTACAAGATACCTACAGCCGAAGATGTACCGAAACCCGAGGACTTCGTTGTGGTATTCGCTAAGACCTACGAACCGGCTGGACCCTTCGGCGCGAAGGGTATTGGAGAAGCCGCTATGAACCCTGCTGCTGGAGCTATCCTGAACGCCGTTTACAACGCCATTGGTGTGAGGTTCTACGAGCTACCGGTCACACCGGACAAGATAATAGATGCTCTGAAAGAGCGAGGTGAAACACCATGGTAGCAGAGCACTCAATACCACCCGTTGACTTTACAAGAAGAAACACCAGAATAATCCCCTTTGACTTCGAGTACTACGAACCTAGGACACTCGATGAAGCTCTCGAGTTATTGTCAAGATACCGCGAGGATGCCAAGGTGCTGGCCGGGGGTACGGACCTGCTAGTTAAAATGAAGATCAGGCTCATTGAACCAAAGATATTAATCAACATCAAGAAGATTCCCGGCTTAAGCTACATCGTGGAAGAGGAGAATGTGATTAGAATAGGTGCTTTAACAAAGCTAATAGACATCGAGAAGTCAGCGCTCGTGAGAAAGCACCTCCCTGCACTCCACGATGCTGTTCTCGCGATGGGCAGCGTCCAGGTCAGGAACATGGCTACTATTGGTGGGAACCTCTGCAACGCTTCACCAGCAGCTGATACAGCACCACCTCTTCTCGTCCACGAAGCCAGTGTTAAGCTTGTGAGCAAAAGGGGTCTTCGAGTGGTAAGCCTAGAGGAGTTCTTCGAAGGTCCCGGTAGAACAGTAATGGAGCCCGACGAGGTCCTCATCGAAGTGCTCGCCAAGAAGAGGGGGCGCGGAGCATCGGCATTTAGGAAGATCTCCAGAGTAGCAGTTGACATATCAATAGCTAGTTCAGCGGTTTACGTGGTCGTCGAAAACGACGTGATCAAGGAGGCGCGTATAGCTTTGGGTTCTGTTGCTCCTCGGCCTCTGCGTGCTTGGAAGACCGAGAACTCAATAGTAGGATTGAGTATCGGATCGAGAGAGCTCAGAGAAGCCTTAACATTGCTTGACGAGGAAATTTCACCAATAACAGACGTTAGATCCACAGCTGAATACAGAAGGTACATTGCTAAAGTTCTAACATGGGATGCACTCCACACAGCGTACGAGAGGCTTACCAAGGGGTGGTAGCAGTGGTCAGAGTTTCATTAAAGGTTAATGGTAGAGATGTCACACTTGATGTCAAGCCCAACGAGCTTCTAATAAACACCCTAAGAACAGAGCTTGGATTAACCAGCGTCAAGTACGGATGTGGTATTGGAGAATGCGGTAACTGCACAGTTCTCGTAAACGGCGTACCCGTGCTTGCTTGCTTAACGCTCACCGTTGACGTTGACGGGGCGGAGGTGTTAACCGTTGAAGGGCTGTCTGAGAAGCAGTTCACAGAGGTTCAAAGAGCCTTCGTGGAGGAAGGAGCTATACAATGCGGATATTGC
This sequence comes from Desulfurococcaceae archaeon, assembly GCA_038889555.1. Taxonomy (GTDB): domain Archaea; phylum Thermoproteota; class Thermoprotei_A; order Sulfolobales; family Desulfurococcaceae; genus UBA285. The sequence continues at coordinate 18,022 of JAWAHD010000018.1, read as the reverse complement.
ATACCAGCTTTCGTGATAATGGCTGAGTACCTCCTGAGGGAGAACCCTAATCCAACCACAGATGATATCAGAAGGTACCTCAGCGGTGTTCTCTGCAGGTGCACCGGTTACATAAACGTAGTTAGAGCTCTACAGAAGCTCACGAGTAGAAGAGTCGGCAATGTGTCTCCATGAAGCTCACCGTGAGGTACGCTGGTTTACTAACAGAGTTGACGGGTAAGTACCAGGAGAACCTAGATGTTCAGCAGGGGATTACCTTAAAGGACCTGATTGAGCTTCTCGTCAGCAGGTATACTGCACTGAGATTATGGTTGGAGAGAATACCTCTGCTGGTTGTACACGTGAACGGTGTTAACGTCACTGGTTACTTAGAGACCGTGCTGAAGGATAACGATGTAGTTGAAATATCAACTCCACTCTACGAGGGTGGTTAAGCTTAATTACGCTACCTTAACCGTATTCTTACCTTGGGTGACTTGATGAGTAAGGTGATCGTGGGTTCGGATGACATTTACGCCTGTGCCAAAGAGGCTTTTGAGTATCTCAGGCAGAAGGGGTTTGAGGTTGTACCAGCTGGAGCCCTCAGAAGTGGTAAGCTGGAACCGTGGCCTGACGTAGCCCTAGAGGTAGCGGAAGCTGTTTCGCGCGGTGATGTAGACTTTGGAGTACTAGTGTGCTATACAGGGACAGGTGTTTCAATAGTAGCTAACAAGGTGCCTGGTGTCAGAGCAGCTCTATGCAACGATGCTGAAACAGCACGTGGTGCAAGGTTGTGGAACAACGCCAACGTACTCGTTATGAGCGGTAGACTCGTAACAAACATAGTTGCTAGAGAGATAATAGATGCTTGGTTATCCGTGAAGGAGCCCGATCCCTCAGAGCTTCGCAATATTGAAAAGCTCGAAGAAATAGACAGAAAATACCGTTGTAAACCCTGAGAGGCTTAACCTCCGGCGAATGGAGGCATAACTAGTACTTCGTCCCCGTTTTTAAGCACCTGGTTTTCATCGCTGAACCTGTAGTTTACGAAGACCACGGGTTTAATCGTTATTCCAGCGTTCTCCAGCAGTTTCTCTAGGTAATGTAGTAGGTCTCTAACAGTAGCGTTGTCATCTAGTTCCACGATCATCTCCTTTCCAAGCTTTTCAGCGTATATGGATATGAACTTTAGTAGAACTTTCTTCACGGAAAATTCACCATCATGTCCTTACTATGGATACATCCCTGATTAAACCTTCTCCACCTTGTTTGCATTATTTCATTAAAGTAGTTTTACTCTTCATACTCCTTAACATAGAGCTTTAACCCCTCCACGCGAACAACCATAATTTTGCTTCCAGCTTTGATCTCCCCTTTGACCGAGAAAGCTGTCCACTCCTCGTTCAGTACGTACGCAACACCGGGAGTGGTTTCACCGATGTCTGTCTTAGCGTAACCTACTGATCCCACGAGCTTGTCCTTCAGCTCCACTCTCCTCATTCTGGCTACCTTGGCAGCCTTTACGGCTACGAAGAGGAAAAGCCCAGTGAGCGCGGCGAGTCCGCCGGTTACTACTATTACCAGACCTGTTAATGCCTCTCTGGGCATCCAAGTGAGAATCAGTGCGAAGCCTGTAACCGTTAGTATAATGCCTGATAACCCGAAAACGCCGAAGCCTGGTGTTAGAATTTCTACTGCTAGTAGAACAGCTCCTGATAGCACGAGCGCCAAGTGTAGAACTTCCACGGGAACGAGCATTGCACCGTATAGACCGAAAATGAGCATCAGTGCACCTGCAACGCCATAGCCTTGGAACCCTGTTGTAAAAAACTCTGCCAGTACGAGCACTACGCCTGCAAGCATTAGTAGGGACGACACCAGTGGGTTGGATACAAGTGAAAGAACCCTGTCCCACAAGCTTGGTTCAACACGTTGCACTAAAACTAGGCCTTCTCTCTCAAGTAGCTCGGAGAGGTCATCTACGATGATAGCGAGACCCAGCTCTGAAGCTTCGTGAAACGAGTACACTCTTGATTTCTCCACGAGCTCCTCCGCGATCCATGCTAGATTACGCTTACCCTGCTTTTCCAGCAAGGATACTATGCGTGCTTTAACGTACTCTACGACCTTTGGGTCCTCGGGTGAAGGCTTAACTCCACCTATAACGGATCCCGGCGCCATGTATATCCTTCTGCAAGCGAGTGCTACAAGTGCTGCAGCTGATACAGCGTATCCGCTCCTTGGCACCCAGGCTATACACGATACGTTGTTGCTTTCAAGAATCGATATGACTTTGTCAGCGGCGGCGAGGTACCCTCCATAGCTGTTTATCTGAAGTACAATGGTAGCATCACCATACCTGCTAACAGTGGACTCTATGAAGGAGACAGCACCTCCATCGATCGTCATTTCGAGAACTGCTAGAACAGCTCTCTTCTCCTCTAGTTCACCAGCACCGTTCTCCGTGTATGTTGAGAACGCCACTAACCCTAGTAGGAGAATTAATGCGGCGAACAACGATACTTTACGCAAGAGTGTGCACCCATACATTACTCACACTCTACGCACTTATTTACCCATTAACCATTCGCTGGAACGTTGAAGAAAAATCAGCTTTTCTCATTGTAAAGCATGGGGTTGAATGTTGCACCCGGATTCTCTGAAGGAGTGTTTACAGCTTAAAACTATGGGTCCATCCGAGTACGTATTCAGGAGCTACGAGGACCATGATCTACCGGGTGTTCTACACGTTGAAAACGAGTGCTTCGAACCCGGAGACAGGTATCCTAGGCGGGTGTTTGAGTACTACGCGCGCAAAGGTGCTATATTTAAAATTGCATTGTACCAAGGGGTGATCGTAGGTTACGTTATAGCTAGTGTTGAGAACAACCTATGTCACGTTGTGTCGTTGGGTGTAAAGCGGGATTACAGGCGAAGAGGCATAGGAATTAGGCTAACTTGTGAAGCACTAGCAGAGTGCGTAAAACGAGGTGCACGCGCAGCGTACTTAGAGGTAGAAGTTGTCAATGAGCCCGCGATAAATCTCTACAAGAGACTGGGTTTTAGAATAGTGGGAGAAGTTGTAAACTACTATGGACCTGGAAGAAGCGCGTACATTATGTGGAAAGAACTGTGATACTCTATACTACTCTGTGGATATTTCCCTAGAACAGGATAGTATTGTAAATGTGGTGTATCACATGGAGGTTCAAGAAACTCCTCCAACCATAGACCTGCACGAGGATGTTTCGGCATACTTCCTACTTCACGGCGGAGGTGCACCACTGGGGGACTTCCACGACGACATACCTGGTCGAGAAGCCGATCTACCCAAGTACAGGAGAGGCAATGTAAAATGCGTATTCGCATCCATATTTCCTGGTATAGAAAGCTTTAATCCCGAAGAGTCAAAAACACTGCAGAAACTCTACGGTAAATGGTTGCCTGCAACAAAGTACCGTGTGCCTCAGGCCTTGATCTGGGAGCACGTAGTGATCTACTACAAAATGAGCGAAGCCTACGGAATCAGGATAGTAGAGAGCGTGAAAGACGTTGAGAACTGTATACACGGAAATGAACTATGCTTCATACTACACTTGGAAGGTGCTGAACCGCTAGATGATCCCTACGACCTAGTGTTGCTGAAGAAGCTTGGGTTAAGAAGCCTTGGACTTACCTGGAACTACGTGAACAAGTATGCTTCAGGTTGCGCGGTTAAAAAAGACACTGGTTTGACGAGTGAAGGCGAAGAGCTCGTAAGAATGGCGAACAAACTTGGAATAGTAGTAGACCTTGCGCATGCGAGTAAGCAAACAGCAATCGACGTACTAGAGATAGCCAAGAAGCCTGTTATAGTAAGTCACGCGAACGTGCGCAGGTTCGTTGACAAACCGCGAAATGTCGACGATGAAATTCTCGAACTACTCTGCAAGAACAAGGGTGTTATTGGGATCTCAGCCATAGGACCCCTGATCTCCAGTAAGCCCAAGCCTACATTAGACGACCTCGTGGAGCACTTTGTCTACGTCAAGGAATCCTACACTGTAGACATACTCGCCGTTGGAACCGATTTCCTCGGACTACTCGGTTTACCAGCACCAGAGGGCTTCGAGAGCATAGATAAGCTACCTCATCTCTACAGCAAGCTTCGGGAACGAGGTTTCTCGGACACCGACATATCTAAGATAGCGTACGAGAACGCTTTAAGAGTTTTCAAAGCAAACATGGAGTGAATAAGTTTCCTAAAGATCGTGCGATGCATCAGCACCGAGGCATGCACTAAAGTAGGTTTTTACGTAAGGATTATACCTTTAGCTCGAATCCGGGGTATGCTAAATTGAACTCCCCGGATGTTCTTATACTGCTCGGCTTTATGCATGGTACATCCATGTAGTAGTGCACCAGAATTACTTTCTTCACTCCAGCTTCATCAGCTACTCTTAAAGCATCCTCGAACGTGCTATGTCCGTACATTCTTGAAGATGGATCGTATCCTGAGACCTCGTGTATCAGTAGATCGCAACCCTTGGCAAGCTCTACAAGAGTAGGGTTGTACGATGTGTCTCCAGAGTACACAACGCACTTGTCCCTGCTACTTACCCTTACTGAGAGGGAGGGTATGGTGTGAACAGCTCTGATGAACTTTAACCTGAATACTCCTACTTCATGCTCATCCTCGTGTTCAACGCCTATTACTCTAACGAAACCTTCGTAGTCTACTCCAGTTATTCTCAGAAGTTCTAAGAGATCCCTAGTGCTTTCTCCCGGAACGTATACGCTGATCCCAGGGTACCCCACGTGCTTCAGAAGCATTAGAATAGTCGGTAACCCAAGCACGTGGTCACCGTGAAGATGCGTTACAACAATGCCTCTTATCCTCTCTAACCCCTTTCCGTACATGTAGAGAGCTCTAGCCGTGCATTCACCTGAATCCAGCAGTATTCTATCGTTGTTCTCCTCGACTAGTACGGATGTGTGCCCAAGTATCGGCTTAGATATCCAACCACCAACACCTAGAAAAACCACCCTCAACCTGGTCACCGCTTAAGCCACAAAGCATATATACCAATGGGAAACTATTAGAGTTTCGGTGAAGCAACTGTGCCAGTAGTTGAGATAATCCTAACAATCATCTTCGCTGTAATTGTTCTCTCGATTCTGCTAATGCACATTAAGGTTGTTCCAGAGTACAAAAGACTGGTGATCCTAAGGCTCGGTAGACTATTAGCGATAAAGGGGCCAGGTCTAGTGTTCATGGTACCACTCATAGACAAGGGTATCGAGGTAGATCTAAGAGAGTTCGTACTAGATATTCCACCACAAACTTGCATCACGAAGGACAACGCGCCTGTGGACGTGGATCTGCTGATATACATGAAAATATTCGACCCGCAACTAGCAGTAACCTCAGTACAAAACTACATTGCGGCTGCAACCGGTATAGCAGTAACAACGCTTAGAGCCATCATAGGTGACATGGTGCTAGATGATGTTCTGGCGAAGAGAGAGTACATAAACTCTGTTCTCAGAGCAAAGCTCGACGAAGTTACAGATAGGTGGGGAATAAAGGTTACAAGCGTAGAGATAAAGGAAATAAAACCTCCCAGAGAAGTGCAGGAGGCTATGATCAAGCAGATGGCTGCTGAGAGAACGAAGAGAGCTATGATCCTTGAAGCAGAAGGTAAGAAAACAGCTGCTGTTCTCGAAGCAGAGGGTCACAGAGAAGCACTGATCAAGAAGGGTGAAGGCGAAAAGCAGTACGAGATACTTGTAGCCGAGGGTAAAGCTAGAGCTCTCGAGCTAGTGCAGGAAGCTGCTGCGAAGCTAGGTTCAAACGCTCTTCTACTACAATACCTGGATGCTTTGAAGAGCATTGCTCAGAGCCCAGCCACTAAGATCGTTGTTCCAATGGAACTTCTCACCGGATTCTCCAAGTTGGTAACAACCTTTGTACCTGGTCAAAGCGCAACTGAAGAGAAGAAAGGAGAGCAATAACTGATTCTTCCTCAAGCGTTTTCCAGCTTGGACACGAGTCCGGTACTCACCCTAGAACTTTTTCTTGCTTAGCAATGCTACTAGTAGCCTGGTAGCTTAGATACTCTTGGGCAGAGTGGATCTCCTGCGTTGAGATCCCTCTTTAGAGCATATGCTCTGGCGAAGCATCCACCACGGCAAGCGTAAGAAACTACACATGTACGGCACTCGCGTGGTAAGTTTGGTGGGTTTCTCACGTATTCAACCTGGTGATGGTTCAAGAACTCCTCGTAGACCTCAAGTATGCTCTTGCCAACAACACTTGTTAACACTATGTCCAGAGTATCGCAGAGTAGAACGTTGCCTGATGGGTCTATATCGAACCCTCTCATATCCCGGCAGAACCAGGAGCTGATGTCAAGCTTGAGTAGTGGTGCAAATGGTGTGCACCAAGCACTGAGCTTCAATCCGTACTCACGAGCTCTATCATAAACACTCTTAATGGCAACTACGTACTCGCTTGGTTCAACGTAAACTCCTGTTTCCAGTGCACGACCAGAGGGCATTACAGGTAGTAGTGCTAGGCTATCCACATCCACCGATGCTGCGTAGTCAACAACCTCCTGGACGTGCCTGTAGTTCACTTTGTTCACTGTTGTAACCAGTGACAGAGAGTTCAGGCTCTTTACGATCTTTTCGATGCCGTGTACAGCTCTGTCGTAGGATCCTCTTCCTCTTATCTTGTCGTGAATTTCGCGTGGTCCTTCAATAGTTGCAAAGACGTAGGTTTCTGTTCTGTAAAGTAGGTCTATTAATTCGTCTTTTACCACAGTAGCGTTCGTTACTATGCTCTTCTCAACACCGTACTTGTGAAGCTCTAGTACTATGTTTTTGAACTGCGGGTGTACTAGTGGTTCACCGCCTGTGAGATTCACGTATTCTACTCCAGCTTCTCCAATACTCCGAGCTATTCTCAGCTTCTCGCTCAGCGGAAGCTCTCTTAGATTCCTGAACCTGTAGGTGTAGCAGTGTAGGCAATCCAGATTACAGGCTGCTGTAAAAATCCAGATCACATACTCTGGTTTACGCATAAGTACTGCTACCCATTAGTGTACTCCGGTTTAAGAGATTATTACACCTACAGCCTTATAATGCCCTTAACATGCCATGAATTTACAGGTGGTTAACCCGTTGAGCGATTTGGAGGTTTACATTGTACCTGGTAAGCCTGTGTATGAGCCTGGTGAGCATGTTAAGCTCTACGTGCTGGCTTCATCCAGCAAAGCTCATGTATTGCACGTGGAGGTTGTAGGCCACAGGGGTGTAATCGCCGAGGCATCTCTAGATCTAAAGGCTAACAGTGAAGCTGTTCTCGAACTACCTGAGGTAACAGCCCCCAGGATACCAGGCAAGTACGAGCTCGAGCTAAGAATAAACAGCAAGGCAGTAGACAGAGCTCGGTACATTGTTCTCTCAGAGCGGGACAGTCTGGTGGAGAGGAGACTAGCCTTCGTCTGGCATCACCACCAAGCACCCAACTATCTTCCCAATGGTACCTATTACTACCCGTGGGCGTTCACCCACGTGTACGCTGATGAGCTGGCACCTTATGGTAAAGGACCCTACCACTACCACGCGTTAATGTTGGAGAACCACAGAGACTACAAATGTACATACAACCTGAGCCCAAGCCTGCTCTACCAGTGGCAAGATGCTGTTGAGAACGGGATCAAGCTCAGAGACAGGTACATACCCAAGGATTCACCCGAAGTTGAGCTGATCAAGGAAACACTAGAGCTCTACAGAAAAGCCGTACACAGTAGCCAAGTAGAAGTGCTAACGAGCATGTACGCTCACAGCATAGCAGGATACCTAGTTGAGTACCTTGGAGCAGAAGACATTGTGAAAGAGGAGGTAGAGTACGGCATCGAGGTAACAAGAAGAATCATCGGAGTAGAACCACGCGGAGTTTGGACACCCGAAATGGCCTTCACGATGAAGCTAGTGGACATCTACAGCGACCTAGGTCTCGAGTACACGGTGCTAGACGCCAAGTGTCACCTTGAGAAGTCAAAAGGCGACGTCTCTGGTCACCTTGAACCCTACCTAGTCAGAGGGGGTAGAGGTGAGCTGGTTGTTTTCTTCAGGGATACCGAGCTCAGCAACCACGTATCCTTCAAGAACAACTTCAAGAGCCCGATCCACGCGTGGAAATCAGCCTACAACTTCGTATACGAGGTTACCTCCAGGTTACATACCGGTGGTACCTTGACCATAGCTCTCGACGGGGAGAACTGGATGATATTTTCGAAGAAGCCTCCGCTAACAGCTGTGTTCTACGATAGGATGCTCAACATCCTCGATGCTCTTCAGGAAGCTGGTTACCTGAGAACGGTGACCCTCAAGGAGGTGATCAGCAAGGTTGAACCAAGAAGAGTGCTAACATGGGTTCCAACAACAACCTGGCTTTGCGGGTTTTCCAAGTGGCATGGTGAAGTCAAAGAGCACGACGCCTACTGGGCCAGGGCTAAGCGGGTTTACGAAGCTATCAGGAGCTACGAGGCGAGGTACGGCAGAGACGATAGGTCCAGGAGAGCAAGGTGGGCTCTGTGGCATGCCCTGGACAGCGACTACTGGTGGGCAGAGTTCTGGGAACCAACACTCATAAGCACGTGGTTGAACGAGGCTGAAAAACACCTCGCAGATACGACAAGAGTACAAAATACTACGGATTAGACCTACTACTGTTGGAAGCGTCTTCCTCTATGTCTAGCTTCTAAGTTAGTAACTTCTAATAAAGCATGGTTGCCAGAGCTATAAGCGCTGAAGCCAAAGCATAGTCTGTTGATATCACTACTCCAGGTGCTACGTCAAGTACGAAGTTAGCATACCTGAAAATCCCTGTAGGTACTCCTTCGCGAGCACCAACCGTCACGTGAACTTTCTTACCAAGCTTCATAGTCACGAGTATGAACTCAGCGATCTCGTCCTTTACTTTGGATACTGGTCACCCTCTGGCTCGAACACTATGAGAGGTTGCTCGAGTCTGCTTCTAACGAATTGGTACATGTCCTGCAGGCTTACCTCTACTCTGTGAACATCCCTACTGTAGCTCCTCTTTTGCACCCTGTACCTGGACTCTATACCCTCGAATAACCCCTTTAGAAAGCTATAGAGGCTTTTTGCATCAACTTCACCAACTGGTGTTACCACGAGTTTTACAACCTCGAACACCTGGGCTTCTCTACCAATGCGCCTGCCCATGGTGTAAGCAGCATCCTGAGGTCCAAGGTAAGGTTCGTGAGCGATCACGAGCCTTCTGAACACTCTGTAGACTGGGTACTTCTCCGGCGTCATCTTTCTATAGAATTCTCGACCACTATGCAGTGATATGTATGCATAGTCACCAAGCACGTTTATGAACACGACCTTGTCTGGGTTTTCTAGGTCAACAGTGGAACCCGGGACCTTCTCGATGGTTGAGCCAACTGCAACATTAACGTCTATGCTTGTAAATGTGTGCTTACCACTTCTAATGGTTCTAACAGCAAAAGTTTCTGTCTCCTGTATTCTACCCGTTACTACCCTTGAAACGGCCTCAACAATACTGCTAATGTCAGCCTTTGAGGCAGCTTCAACGATGTGAACTCTCTCAACCTCAGGTGTATAGCTTTTCACTAGTTCAGCAAGCTTGTATTTGTCCCCGGCATTACAAACCAACAAGATACCGTTAAAACCCAGCGGTGCAACCTTAACGGTAGTCTCTTGAGCAATTTCCCTTATGTACGAGGCTACAACACACGCTATAAACCCAGCTTGCACGTTAGAAAAAGATCCACGTGTTCACCGATGCAGTTTAAGCAGTTATCACCTAAGTCACATGGTTAGTGGGGTGTACATAGCTTATACCCAGATATAGCATCCTCATTAGACACTCATATAGTTATAGGTTCACCTCAATAAGTACGAAGCTCGAACACGAGCTGTACCATCATAGCAACATCACGTTTCAATGAGCGGCTATTAAGAACCCGTAAGGCGAAGAGGCTTTAGAACTACATGCGATGCACAGTGAGAAACGATGCGCTCGAGTAAGCATGGGTTTAAAACCACTAGAATCCGGGAGCTCTGTTCGTGAAGGCGTTTACTCAATGAGCGGTTTTCGTTTTATGAAGTTTACCCAATGGGGGTTGACGTTGAGTATTCATAAACCCCTGTTGTCTATACTAAGAAACTGGTGATGAACCGGGTGAGCTGTCGGAACTGTGAAGAGGGATGGCGTCGCTGATAAAACCATGCGCGGAGTCTTCTACTAGAGTAAAGCTCTACAGGTTTCTACTTCAGCCACTCTACTTCCTTGGGCTTAGGGGGTCTTTCAGTGTCAGCGTAGCCTTTTCAGGTGAAGAACTCAGGTTTGTGTTGCCTCTGCACCACTTAAACGCTGTTCTGAACAACATGGAGCACGTTCTAGTTAGCTGTGACTACTACCAGTTTAAACCCGGAATACCAGGACCCGGGGACATCGTAGTTGATGCAGGAGCTTACGTAGGTTTCTACACTGTTGCATCAGCTGTTTTAACCGGTAGGAGAGGCTTTGTACACGCAGTGGAACCTAATCCCGAAGCAGTTGAATACCTTGCTAAGAACATAGAAGCCAACAACCTTATTGGAAAAGCACGTTGCTTTCCTATAGCACTTTGCCCCACTAAGGGAACGGCTAAACTGTACATTGGCGAGTACTCGTCCGTCTCCTCGCTGATCAGGAACCACGTTGAGAACTACACCGCGGTAGCCCGTGTAGAAGAAGTCAAGTGCGTAAAACTCAGTACCTTGCTTAAGTACGTAGGTTCAGCTGATGTACTAAAGCTCGACGTCGAGGGTTTAGAGTACGAGTTGATCCGCGAAGCCAGTAACGAGCTCAAGCGTGTAAGTAGGATAGTTGTAGAAGCGCATGAACCGGGATCCAGCCTAGATGATATTGAAACACTCCTACTGAGCCATGGTTTCAAGCGAATACTAGTCTATGCATCACACGAGAACCCTACACAGACGATCCTATACGCATATAAATAGCACAATGTTAACTTTTCCACAGCAAGCAGCAAAGGGAAAGGGGTAACCCGAGTTTTACCATTTCATGCATTCATCTTTAGGATGGACTTATTACAACGTGAGGACGAGAATATTAGCTAAACATCCTTAGTAAGCTTGGTGAAAACTGTGAAGACGAAGATAATGGCAACCCTTGGTCCATCAACGTTCTCAAGCGCGTTAATTGAGGCAATGGTTAAGGAAGGTGTTTCAGGCTTCAGAATAAACTTTGGCCATGGTAACGAGGAGACATGGAGAAAATTAGCTGAAACCGTAAGGGAGATATCAGAGAAGCTCAACACACCGCTGGCACTTATTGGTGACCTTAAGGGGCCTCAGGTTAGAGTTGGACACTTGCAAGCTCCCGTTAAGCTTACCAAGGGCTCTACCGTTAATGTTGTCTACGCAGCTGAGTCTAGTGGGGACAGTATCCCTGTACCAGTAAAGGAACTGTTCGACGCTGCTCAACCCGGGGACGTGATCATCGTTGGAGACGGGAACGTTCAACTAAGAGTCCTGGACGCTGGTTCCAACGAGATTACGGCTGTAGCGCTGTACGAAGGCGAAGTAAGTGAGGGAAAGAAGATCGTTATTAAAGGTAAAGAGCTGAGCGTTCCCCTCCTCTCGGACTTCGACGTCAAGTGTATAAAGTTCGCTGTTGATATGGACTTCTCTCACATAGCCGTTAGCTACGTTAGGAGCTCCAGCGACCTAGAGCTTGTACGGGATACAGTTAGGACATTTGGAGGAAACCTCGCGTTGATATCGAAGATAGAGACTGTGCGAGCCTACAGGAACTTGAACGGAATCATAGCTTTAAGTGACGCTGTGCTTGTTGCTAGGGGTGACTTGGGATTACACTTCGATCTCAGCGAAATACCCCTAATCCAGAGAGAGATCGTTGAGAAAGCTCAACTAGTGAGAAAACCCGTGCTGGTAGCCACGGAGATCATGGAGTCTATGGTTGATCAACCGGTCCCCGCCAGAAGTGATGTATCAGGCGTGTACACACTGGTGGAAGCTCTTGTAGACGCCATCGTACTAACAAATGAAACAGCAGTAGGGAAGTACCCGCTCGAGTGCGTAAGGTGGCTTAGAAAGATCATCGAAGTAGCGGAGCAGAATGTCGACCACGGCGAAGTCTTTAAGCTAAGGGGCAAGCTCCCCGATGAGTCTCTCAAGGAGAAGTACGCTAGGGGTCTTCTCTCACTTGCTGAAAGTGTTGAAGGCAAAATACTTGTTTACACCAAGAGCAATACTCTGCCACCACTGATCTCCAGCTTGAAGCCCAGAGTTCCCGTCTATATTGGAACAACTTGCAAAGCGATCGCTAGAAAGCTGGCAATCTACTATGGATTAACACCACTTCTTCTCAACGAACGTGAGAGTGGAGAAGTTGACTACGAGGAAGGACTCAGAGTTCTCGAACATGTGCTCAGAGAAAAAGGTCTCATTAACATAGGAGACATTGTTGTGGAAGGATACGCGAAACCAGACCTACATCTCCACGAAGTTCAGGTGAAGAGAATAATTAGGTGAGCATGTGTTCACTCTAAACCATGGAACCAAAGCACAAGAACTATTTTGTAGCATAGATCTGAAAGCTCAGGTTGCGGCGACTCGGAAGAGCGTTGAGGAAGACTCATACCAGCTCAAGTATTTTGATAAGCTCTCGGTGTATAGCTGGTGCTACACTAACTTTGCTTATTGGGCTGAGCACCGTGTTTGTTCCAACGATATCTTTGAGTTTCAATCTGAGAAGCTTAATGTACGCGGTATCCACCAGTATTGGATGAACAACTCCTACCATCAAATCCCTTACCCCCAAGCTTCTGAGTGCTTTTACGGCTTCCACTATTGTTCCACCTGTGCTTACAATATCGTCAACGATGATAGCGTTTTTCCCAGCTACATTGACATCTCCGGTTTCAATCACAACTTTATCAGCTGAGATGCGGGTCTTCCGTAGCACAGTGTACTCAAGACCACCCAGTTCTCTGCTCATGATCCTAGCCCACTGCTCTGCTTCCTCGTCTGGTCCTACGACCACCGTGTTCTCTAAGCTGTAGTTCGCCTTGAAGTACCTTGCCAGTTCTACCACACCAGTAATGTTGCGGAGGTCTGCTCCGAACAGTTCACGTGGATCGCTTATTCTGTGAAGATGCATGTCCACAGTAATCAAGTAGTCTACCTTCAAAGACTTGAAGAGCTTTGCAAGGGTACGAATGCTAATAGCTTCACCCGGGTTGAACCTGTAATCCTGCCTTGCATAAGCCATGTACGGTATTACCGCGATGATCCTCGCAGCACCCAGGTCTCTAAGAGCATCCAGCGTTAAGAGAGTTTCAACTACCGCTTCGTTCACGTTTCTCTGAAGACTGTTTATGTATACCACATCCCTACCGTTCACATCGGTTAGAATTCTAACGTAGGTTTCACCGTCCGGGAACTTCTTAACCTCAACTGAACTAAGCTCATAGAAACCCGTGTACGAAAGCTCAATCGCTATGTGCTCTCCGTTCACCCCGCCCAGAACAACGGGTCTTTTGTTCAAAAGCGACAACCTCAACGTGGGATTTTGCTCTCTGCACTGTTAATTAATATCCATGTTGCATTTAAGCATAACTTGAGCTAGCGGTGTTCTAGGCATGAGCGTTGATGTTGCTACCTCGATGTGTAAAGAGGAGTTCAAGGCGTACGTTGTTTACTCTGTTCTATCCAAGAGCCCATTTATTCCCAGGAGGTACAGAGACTTTCTTGTGAGAGCTAGTAGGGATGAGCATAGGCACTATGAGTTCTGGAGGAGTATTGTGGGAGAATGTGCTGGTAGATTCTCGAAGCTGAAGGTGTTCGTATACGTCGCGGTACTGTTGTTTTTTGGTTTAACAGTTGTATTCAAGCTGCTTGAATCCAGGGAGTCGAGAGCTAAACTGGACTATACGCTCGTAAAGAACGTTGATCCACTGATAGTTGAGCAGATGATTGCTGATGAAGAAGTCCACGAGAAGTTCTTCATTCAAAGTATTGATGAATCCAGGATCAAGTACCTCGGCTCAATAACACTTGGTATAACCGATGCGATAGTAGAGTTAACAGGTATATACACGGGTTCTCTAGGGGCTTTCTCGAACAACACTATGGCTGGCTTAATCGGTCTCATAGCAGGCCTTTCAGCCTCTATTTCAATGGGGGTAGCATCGTATACTCAGGCTAAGCAAGTGGGAATTCTCAAGCCTTTAACTGCATCTTTTTACACCGCTATATCCTACATGATAGTGGCCGCTCTCTTAGCTTTACCCTATTTCGTTGTTGCATCAATGCTTCATGCGTTTGTAGTGATGATAATAGTCGCGGTGGGTGTAATTGCTTACATGTCATTTTATGCAAGCGTTCTACAGGGTAGAAAGTACCATCGAGAAGTACTGGAAAACTCAACGCTCGTTCTCGGAGTGTCCGTACTACTCTACATGATGGGATCAGCGATCAGAAGCCTGCTGGAAATACCGTTCACGTGAAGAAGGGGATGACATGGGATATCTGCAAGCTGACTTAATAGAGGTATTAGTTAAAAGCCTCGTTCTTCCATAGAATTCCCCTGATACGGTGTTTTAGTTGGATAAGGTTGCTGTTTTTGCACTAGTACTCTTAGCAGGGTACGCTACGCGAGTTCTACTCGAAGCAGTCTTGAAGAGTAGCATCTACTACAGGATGTTGGTAGACATCTTAGTTAAACTGGTTTACTATGTGCTAATACCACTGGCTTTTGTATCGATCTTCATTGCGCGGGGATTAATGCTGACCGATGTCTACGTGTTCCTCTACTTTGTCTTATTTGTGATCGTCACGTACTTCTCGGTTAAGAGAATCAACAAAGAGCACTGCATGTCTCTATTCCTAACATCAACGTTTCCGAACAGCGTTTTTCTCGGGTTTCCAGTAGTTGAGGTTCTTTTCGGCAGAGTCAACATAGCGGCTCTCTTCGGTGTAACAACGGTTGTTTTGAATGTTGTTGTACCAGACCTTATAGTATCAAAGCGTGCTCCGATTAGAGCTATTATATCGTCAACTGGTTTCCTGGGCTTCTTGGCTGGTGTACTCGGTTTCTACACGCTGGGAGACGTAGCTTGGAGAATACATGAACTGATAAAGTGGAGCAGCCCGCTTCTGAGCTACACCGCCACATACACCATGGGTTTAAGAATACCCATTAAGTTGAGCTATACGAGAGAGGTCAGAGAAATGCTGTTCATATCCAGTATCTACAGGTACTTACTTGCTCCACTTTTAGCACTGGTGTTCGTTCTGGTACTAGATATGAGCCTGGATGATAAAGCCGAGTTTATCGTGATCTCCCTAATGCCACCAGCTGTACTAAATGCTTTAGTAGCTGAGAAGTATGGGTGGAACTCACAGCTCGTAGCTCTCACAATAGCCTTACTTACTGTTCTCTTCCTGGTATTGATATTCCCAATACTAGTAGTTGCTGTGAAACTACTGGTCTACGCGTGAGGATGTTTGTTTATCAGGGATACCCAGGAGCTCTCAGACTATGTTCACTCGAAAAGTGAAACTAGTTTCACCATATTGAGATGGATTTGAAGCCTTCTCTCAGAGCTTTGTTCAACTGGTATTTGAAGTAGATGGAGCTTATTGCTATGAACACGGAGACGTACAATGTTCCGATCACTAAGGTTCTCTCCAAGCTCAATACTGGTTCTATCCCAAGTATAGAATATCTTATTATCTCGGCTGGGTAACTGAACGGAGTACTAAGCGCGAAGATCTGCAGTTGCCTAGGCATCATTCTAAGTGGCAGAAGACCACCCGTAGCTACCGGGAGAACGAAACTGATGAGTTCAACAATAAACCCTGAAACTCCCGATGAGATCATCGTTCCACCCAGAATGAGCGAGTAACCCATAAGGCACACAATTAAAAGAGTAAGACCATAAGCGAAAAGAGGCAAGTTCAACACATACAACCTGGGAGGAGTAATTACAGCTGATAACACCACGTAGTTGAAGAACAACGCTAGGGATAACCATATGAGTGAAACAGGGATTATACCGAGGAAATGCGGTAGAAATCCACTACCACTTGCAACATAGTACTCGATCCTTCCATCGCTGATCATCCAACGAAGCTCTGCAGCCCACTCCCATGAAGCTGTAGAGTAGAATAGAAACATCATTATTCCAATGAACATTCCAGCTGAAACCCAGGATGGATCAGCTGTTTCTCCAATGAAAAGAAGCATTGGTAGAACAAAGATTGATAACCAGAGAGCTAAGCTCACTAGTCCGTATATGAATCCTCTTGACCTTACAAACTCGGATAGTAAGTATGCTTTGAAAACAGCGTACGCCTTCTGTAGCAGTTTAGATCTTAACACCTTCACTCACCTTTTTCTGCTCCCACGCTTTAACCATTAATCTAGCAGTAGGAGTATAGAGAAACGCCACAGTAAAAGCCAAGATAAAGAGCAGTACAGTGTAATCACTGTGAATACCCATAAGAATTCTCTGAACAACCTCTACTATATGCGAGGATGGAATAAGTGAACTTAGCACGTAACTGGCAATAGGCATGTATACTCGCGGGTAGTAGATACCAAGCAGAATCATAATTAATGGTCTAACAATGTTTAACACTCTCCAGGAATCTCCCAGCGCGTGAACCAAGCTAGCAACTACTGTTGCAAACGGTATCATAACAAGGCACCCTACGATAACCAAGAGCATAACTATGGACCCCAGCTCTAAACCCTTAAAACCGTAGTAGTAGAAGTACACGGGGAAAACGCTCGTAGACCCTGTAATTATGATCAGCGTTAGCCTAGGTATCGGTACAGCGAAAAACAGCTTCAACCTGTTCACCGGTGAAACCATAATGTAGGCAAATGTACCTAGCCTAAAGTCCATTAATGGTCGCCAGAGCAGGTCATCAATGCTAGCAAGTATAGATACGAGCATGTAATTAGCCGTTACCAGGTACACTGCTGGTTCTACTCCAACTCTCTCCACGAAGGCTTTAGGTGAACCTCCTGCGTACCCGAAGAACAGCATGAACGCTGTGAAGAGATACGGGTAGATAATAACGGCAAGTAGAGCCTGTTTTCGCGTAAACACCTCCCCGTACACTAGATGATACTCTGCTCTCAGTAGATCTATGAAGCTCATTTGGAACCCTCGCTGAAGTAGATGAATACGTCTTCCAGGGTGGGTTCTTCTATCTTCACTGAGAGGATCTCGAATCCGTGGTTAATGTACCTTTTTAAGACCTCGTCGAGAATGTCCTCGGGCTTTTTATGATAGAGCTTTACGTTGTATATGTCGTTTTCCTCAGCTTTTACTTCGAACTTTATGTTGAAATCCGATAGCAAATTACCAGCGTCTCTTCCCCAGCTCTTTACGAGTAGATTTAAAACCTTCACCTTGGGCACTTTCTCCTTGAGCTCAGCTGGAGTACCCGTGGCTACAACTTGTCCCTTGTTTATCATCACTATTCTATCGCAGACGATCTCGGCTTCGAACATGTTGTGTGTTGTATATAGTACAGCCTTGTTCTCCCGGTGAGCAAGCTCCTTGATCAGCTCTCTAATCTTCCGAGCACTGGGTGGATCTAAACCTAGTGTTGGCTCATCAAGCAGAAGCACGGGTGCATCGCTAAGCAAGGCTCTTGCAAGGCTAAGCCTAGCTTTCATGCCGAGGCTGAACTCCTCGTAGAGCTTAGTGTCAGCTCCGAGCCTATCCAGCTCTAGCAGTTTTATGAGCTGATCTATTCTCCGCCTAGCATAGTCTCTGCTTAAACCATAGAGAGCTGCAAAGTACTCCAGGTTCTCTCGACCGGTAAGCTTTCCGTAGAAACCTTTCTCAACATTCAGCATTAATCCAATGTTCTTCCTCACCTTGTTGGCTTCTTTGACAACGTCGAATCCAGCTACTCTAGCTGATCCCGAGTCGGGAAGCAGTAGTGTTGC
>JAWAHD010000017.1:0-21909 GCA_038889555.1 Desulfurococcaceae archaeon | reverse complement strand
CACTAGAGACGCTATAGTAATAGTAGCCGACGCCAGAAGTAAGGCTGAGAAAGCGCTGGAAGCTATAGTTGAGAGAGCAGCGTACGCTGTTATCGGCGTACCAGAGGAAACTAGAGCAGCGAACCCCGATGGAACAACAAAGTACATGAGACCAAGACCTGGAGCAGCAAGAATGTACCCTGAAACGGATATTCCTCCAATAAGGATAACCGAAGAGCTGCTGAGAGAAGCGGATAAGCTTGTACCAGAGCATCCTGATGTCAAGTACAAAGTACTGGTTGAAGTTCACGGTCTGAGCAGAGAACTCGCGTACGCTGTACTCAACGACCTGAGATTGGACCTCTACGAGTACCTGGCTACAAAGTACAAGGATAGAGTTTCATGCTCTACGATAGCATCTATACTAACCAACATTATTCCATCCCTTAGACGCGAAGGTGTACCAGTAGATGAGCTCGACGAGCGTGAAATAGAGAACGTTGTTGAAGTTCTTGCAGAAGGGCTAATAGCCAAGGAAGCTGTACCCGATGTTTTAGCGTACTTAGCTAGAAACCCAGGTACCAGCGTGAGAAAAGCTGTTGAAGAGCTGGGCTTAGGAAGAATTAGAGTAGAAGAACTTGACTCGCTGATCGTGAAGATCATCGAGGAGAACAAGGGTAAACTCGTAGCGAGACCCGATAAGGCATTTACAATAGTTATGAGTGAGGTAATGAAGATTGTTCGAGGTAAAATAGATGGAAAAATAGTAGCAGAAAGGGTGAAAAGCAAGTTAAAAGAGACTATGGGAATATAGTGTACTAGTGGCGATGAAGAGTACCTCCGGTAATGAACAGTGATTAGAAGGCATTTAGCTGAGCAACTAGATTATCCACGCTGTGTTTAAACACGGGTTACTCAGAAGAGATTCTGTGTTCACCTGGTAGTTTAATAAACCTATATTAGCCTAGGTAACTCTCGTCTAGTAGTGGAAAAATGCTGAACCTTGGCCGCTACTGAAGTAGTGATGCACACTCTGGTAGCCGCTGAGTTTTCTCGTTCAACTGGTTCTATGCAGAGCTATAAGGAGTTCCCTACTTCTTAATGTACGAGATGTAGTAGGTTGATAGCTCGGAACAAGTGCTATCCGGGTGTTTAATATAGAAAGGCGCTTCATTGATAGAGGTGTGTTAAGAAGAGACGTAAGAAACCTGGTTGACGAAGTTCGCGGTTATTCTCAAAATGCTTCAAAGTACAGGGAGCTACTCGAAGAGTGCATGAAGTCCCTTGATGAAACACCGCCTGGTTCTAAGTACTTGAATCCTGGTATTGTTAAGTTAGGCGAGCACTTGACAGCAGTTCTAGTGGGTGATCTACATGGTGACTTCTACTCGCTCTTAACAATAATGAACTCTATATGGGATCACTTAGAGGAGAAAAACCACGTAGTGGTGTTCCTAGGCGACTACGTTGATAGAGGGTACGCGCAGATAGAGACTCTTGCAACTGTTTTGCATCTTAAGTTAACTTACCCCGATAGAATTGTTCTACTGAGGGGTAACCATGAACCACCTAAATGGCTAATGCCGTATCCTCACGACTACCCCAATCGACTTGAGGCCAGATTTGGGGAGGAGGGGCGCGTTCTCTATGAGCTTTCGTTAGCTCTATTCGATAAACTTCCTCTCGTGGCTTTCGTGGAGAACAGGTTCATAGCACTCCACGGAGGCCCTCCAAAATCTGTACTAGTGCAAGGTAGCTTCGAGGAAAGCTTTGAGGTTGGAAAGGAGAAACCTTCCAATGTATTTCTTGAAGAAATACTGTGGAGTGATCCTGTTGAAATGAATATAGATTACATGCCTTCTCCGAGAGGAGCAGGTCTATTATACGGCACTAGGATGACCAACAGGGTACTTGAGTTAGCGAAGGTTAAGTATTTGATAAGAGCTCATGAAGCAGTAAACGGTACTAGGAGATCTCACGGAGGACATGTTATTACAGTGTTCAGTAGCCCTCTTGTTTACGGCTTTAGATGTGCAGGTCTCGTGAAGTATATTAGGATGAATGGTGAGTACAATTTGCTCGAAGTGTGCATTGTACCCTATTGAGGTTATAAGCTTCTATTTTTATCCCAACTACAATGGGGCAGGAAGATGAAAAGTCAGTATCGGAGAAAAATGCTTGATGCTGTCGAAAGCGTTATTGGAGACATTGTTAGTGAAATTGTAGACAAGTACTATGGTGACAAAGTAGAAACGGATTACGATTACGAGAAAATACTGTACTCGATTGCTAAGTTTATAAAGCAGGAGGTGTACGGGGGGAACGCTACACTTGACGACATCGTGAACTACCTGACGAAGCTAAGGTCCAAGAAAAACTTTGCTAAGCTAGTACTAAGCTACTTGATCGCACAAGCTATTGAAGGAGGCGAGGAAGTACCCGCCCTGTAACTCAAATCCCTTACCCTATTTAAGACTAACCTTAATCAAGGGGGTAAACATTCCAAGAAAGAAACGCGACCGTGATGAACAAGAGTCTTCTAGAGTTGAAGATCAATCAGCAAGAAAAAGCTCTGCTTCAGGGAGAGCAAAAAAGCAAAAGAAAGAACAACCAGCTGTTGTCCATCGTACAATGGAAACTACAACGGCAACCGCGACCGTCAAGGTAGCTAAGAAAAAAACAAGAAAAACGAAAACAATCGATGTTGGTAATCTTACAGAGGCAGTGTTTGAACACATTGATGCGATCTTCGGATTCACCACAATACTTGGAATGAGCAGAGATCAAGCATTTGAATTCGCAAGAGAAATCGTAGAGCTCATAGCATCAGGGTACAGTAGTAAACCTGACCCAGAAGCTGTTATCAAGAAGATCAAGAGAAATCAGAAATCACTATTTGAACATGTTGTTGCTAGACTACTAGAACTAATCGATAAACCAACACCTCAACAACTAGAGTACATTATTACAAACGGGGGAAAAGCACTACTCTCGGAAACCGGAAAACTGTACAAGCTCTCAGTACTCTACGGAATGGAGGAACTTGTTGATATCTTAAGGCATGTATGGAACACGAATAGAGGACGTGGGTTTGTAACTTGTCCAAAATGCTGTTTTAACGCTATAGCACCAGATAGATGTTGCTTAATATGCAACTACATCGTACCAGAAGATTACCTAAGAGCAGTACTCGGCTTCGACGAGAAGTTCAATATATACTTGAAAACGGCGAGCGTTGCTGAGTTAAACGAGGTCCTGCAGTTTGGATTCGTCTTACTAGCAGAGAAAGGCATATATCATCCACGCTCACGACGGGCTATGCTGGAGAACCACGTTGTTTACATTGTATACCTCAGGAAGACGGAGATATCTAGAATTATCGAAGAAGTTAACTCACGGGACTTGCAAATATAACCGAGCTAGCTTAAATTCTAACCTGGATGTTTCTTGCTCGAAATACTTCTCTAATACTTCTCCTAACGACTCTTAGATTCAGTTCAACAGTGCTCATACTACCGATTTGCTCGAATATCGGTTCACCCCTATAGTATACTCTAATCGCTGGTACATCACTTACACTATCAATCTCGGGGTGTTCCCTTACATTGATCCTGCAGAACAGGACTGTTTGTCCCGCGTATTTAGCAAGCTCCTTCATGGATTCGTTCATTACATCGCACTCCTTGTTGCCTGGTTCATAGTACTCTATTAGCACGAGCTCATTGCCTTTTAAAGCTCTTATGAATTCTTCTTTTGATTTCAACTCATACATGAAGTGCACCGAGACCTGTTAAATCATGAGCAGACCGACCTTAATATACAGAGTTAAAAACCTTCACATGATCTATTTAAATAAACATGTAAATAAAATTTTTATAGAACCCCTCTAAATAGCGTACTAAGGACTGTGTAAAGGTGTGAATATGGCTCTATATGGAATACCTGTACTTATACTGAAGGAAGGCACCAAGAGGACTGTTGGAAGAGATGCGTTGAGATCGAACATAGCAGCAGCAAAAGCACTTGCGGAGGTTTTAAAGACGAGCCTAGGTCCACGTGGACTAGACAAAATGCTTGTTGATAGCTTTGGAGATGTAACAGTCACCAACGATGGTGCAACAATAGTTAAAGAAATGGAAGTGCAGCATCCAGCAGCTAAGCTCCTCGTGGAAGTAGCAAAAGCTCAAGACGCTGAGGTTGGTGATGGTACAACTAGCTCAGTGGTTCTAGCTGGAACTCTTCTGGCAAAAGCAGAGGAACTATTAGATCAAGACATACACCCAAGCATAATAATTAGTGGATACACAAAAGCTCTCAAGGAAGCAATTAACATACTTCACTCCATAGCGAACCCCGTTGACATAAATGACCGTGAGCAACTAAGAAAGATCGCTAGAACAGCTATTGCAAGCAAGTACATCGGCGGAGACGTAGTGTCAAACAAGCTTGTTGAAATGGCAATAGATGCTGCACTAACAGTTTCCGAGGTTAAACCTGATGGAACAAGAGACTTCAGAGTAGATGACGTGAAGATCGAGAAGAAGAAAGGTGGTCACGTAATCGACACTCAACTAGTATACGGTATTGTAATCGACAAGGAGGTTGTTCACCCAGGTATGCCTAGAAGAGTTGAGAAAGCCAAGATCGCCCTACTTGACGCTGCACTAGAGGTTGAAAAACCAGAAATAACAGCCAAGATAAACATAACAAGCCCAGATATGATAAAAGCCTTCCTAGACGAGGAAGCAAGATT
This sequence comes from Desulfurococcaceae archaeon, assembly GCA_038889555.1. GTDB lineage: Archaea > Thermoproteota > Thermoprotei_A > Sulfolobales > Desulfurococcaceae > UBA285. The sequence continues at coordinate 17,177 of JAWAHD010000017.1, read as the reverse complement.
GCTCAAGGAAATGGTTGACAAGATCGCAGAGGTTGGTGCAAACGTCGTTATATGCCAGAAGGGTATTGATGAGGTTGCTCAGCACTTCCTTGCTAAGAAGGGTATTCTCGCTGTTAGAAGAGTCAAGAGAAGCGATCTCGAGAAGCTGGAGAGAGCAACAGGAGGAAAGATTGTGAGCAGTATTAGGGATCTTAAGCCCGAAGACCTGGGATACGCGGAACTCGTAGAAGAAAGAAAGGTTGGTAACGATAAAATGGTGTTTGTTGAGGGATGCAAGAACCCGAAGGCTGTAACAATACTAATACGCGGAGCCAGCGATATGGTGCTTGACGAGGTTGAGAGAAGCGTTAAAGACGCTCTCAACGTTCTAAGAAACGTTCTAAGGGTTCCAAAAATAGTAGCTGGCGGAGGAGCAGCTGAGATTGAAATAGCAATGAAGCTAAGAGAATACGCGTCAAAGGTGGGTGGAAAAGAGCAACTAGCAATAGAAGCCTTTGCAGCCGCGCTAGAGGAGATACCAATGATACTTGCATCTAGCTGTGGTAAGGATCCACTTGAGATACTCATGGAGCTTAGGAAGCTTCACGCTGAAGAAATGAAGTTTGCTGGAATAGACGTGATAACAGGTGAAATAGTAAAAGACATGAATGAGCGCAACGTGATCGAGCCAGTGCTTGTAAAGGAGGCGATGATAAAGACTGCTGCAGAGGCTGCTCTTGCTATACTGAAGATAGATGACATCATAGCAGCTAGTCCAATGAAGAAGGAGAAGAAGGAAGAGAAGAAAGAGGAAGAAGAGAAGTTAGGGAGACCCGAGTTCTAGCTAGGTACATACAATAGGTAAACCAAGTAGATTTTTAATTGAAATTGAACAGCTTTATTAAGCCTCAATTACCTTATCATATTTCTGTTTTAATATCAAGTCACGGTGCTTCTAATGACAGAGAACATAATGAGAACATACAGAGAAGTTGTTAGTGAGAGACTAACTCGTTTTGAACTAGCTCGCATAATAGGAGCTCGTGCCCTTCAGCTAGCAATGGGAGCTCCACCTCTTGTGAACGTAGATGAGGTCTCGTTTAAGGATCCGGTGTACGTGGCGATCATTGAATTAATAAAATCAGCTCTTCCCATGTCTATTTTGAGGTGGAAGGAAGGAGGAGGTTACGAGGTTGTACCCGTCTCAAAGCTCATTACACCAGAGATTAGAAAGTATCTTGAATCTATTCTCGAAAGCTGGAGTATCAGTCGTAGAGTTTAGGGAATACACATTCTTTGTTGACGTGGTCATTGATAAACCCATTGGCTCTGAGACTTTTAGAAAAATATACATTGAACTCTTAAACACTCATAACGTTCTTGCCTTTCAGCTCAAATCAGTAAAACCTGTAGTTAGGTTAATACCTTTCGTTCACAGGTCATCGATCCTGATCAAGTATCGCTGGGTTCTATCAGCATTAGCTTTCACTACAATTTTTCTTACGGGGTACGGATTCGCGGAAAGTCTTACGGCCGTTGTAGGACCTACGTCTTTCACTTACACTCTTCTTAACTCAATACTATATGCTGTATTATTCTCACTAGTTCTACTGGTTCACGAAGTAGGTCACTTGTATGTAAGCAGGAGATCAGGTGTTATCGTCGAAGGACCTGTTCTAATTCCAGCTCCACCTATACAGCTAGGGTTCTTGGGAACGTTCGGAGCATTGATCTTTGCAAAAACTCCTCCATGTTCTAGACGAGATCTTGCTAGAATGGGCTTGTTTGGTCCATTATTCGGCTTCGTGGCAGCAACACTGGTTGGCGTGCTAGGTGTTTTTCTATCTCCTACAATAAGCTATGGAGAAGCTTTAAGGCTGATCGAAGAGGGAGTTCTAACAAGCCTGAACTTCACCAGTCTCGGGTTCTATTTAATTACGCTGATTAGACCACTAAAACCAACAGATGTACTAATACTGCACCCTGTTCTCTTTGTTACTTACGTTGTATACTTTATCACGTTTCTCAATTTACTACCAATAGGTCAACTGGACGGAGGACACGTTTTAAGAAGCATTACTGGCTCAAGGGTTTTCAATTTCATTAGTATGCTTGTACCGACAACACTGCTCTCAGTAGGACTACTACTGCTACTACTGCGTTTTGAAGCATCAATTTACCTGGGTCTAGGAGTAGTTGCCTTGGTATTGTACTTGGTACTAGGTAAGCGAGGTCATCCTGGAGTAGCGAACCAATACGATGAATCAAAATGCTACTACTGTATTGTAGCGTACATAGCTTTACTGGTTTTAACAGCACCAATTCCAATAACCGCATAAACAGGTCAAAACAACAGTAAACAGTAAGCAGGTAAGTGAGGTAATGAAGCTAGTTAAAGACAAAGTGGGTTTAGAACGAGAGAGAAGTCAGTTCGTTAGCTTGTGGGATCTGAAAGGTAGAATACTGATTATAGCCGAAAAACCTAAAGCTTCGAGAAAAATAGCTGAGGCCATTTCAGCGAACCCCACTGTACACAGGTTCAAAAATATCCCATACTACGAGATCAAGAGCGGCGTGAACACTATTCTAGTTGCAAGCGCAGCGGGGCACCTTTACGGGCTTTACACCGATGTTGATGATTACCCTGTTTTCGAGTACAAGTGGATATCCGCGTATTTGGTCAACGAGGATAAGCGCTACACTAAGGATTACCTTGAACTCCTTAAGCACCTATCAAAAGGATGCGACTACTACATCAACGCGTGCGATTACGACATAGAGGGCAGTGTAATTGGGTACTTAATTATAAAGTTCATGGGCGACGAGAAAAGAGCCTTCAGAGCAAAATTCTCGAGTCTTGTACCTTCAGAGCTCAGGAGTTCACTAAGCAGACTACTTCCTCTTGACTACAACATGATCGAGGCTGGGCTTTGTAGGCATGAACTTGACTGGCTTTGGGGTATAAATATTAGCAGAGCTCTCATGAAGGCTGTACGTAGTGTTACTGGAAGCCGAGTGGTGCTGAGCGTTGGCCGTGTGCAAACTCCTACACTTAAGTACGTTGTTGAAAGAACACTCGAAAGAAAACTGTTCATACCACTACCGCAGTACGTTATCACCGTTGTTCTAAGAAAAAACAACGTGATTTTTACAGCAGAGCTTACCACGAACCCGATAAACAATAGTGAAGAAGCTAATCGAGTAGCTCAAGTAGTAAGTAAGTATGGATACCTAGTGGTACGGGATGTTTCGACCAGCAGGTTCACGTACTCTCCTCCACCACCTTTTAACCTCAGCGATCTTCAGGAGGAAGCGGCGGCGATATACGGCTTTAGTCCAATGGAAACTCAGAACATAGCAGAACAACTCTACTTAGAAGCTTTGATAAGCTACCCAAGAACGAATAGTCAAAAACTACCTCCTGGTCTCAACTACAGGGAAATTCTATTGAAACTTTCGAGCTTAGGACAGTATAGTAACCTGGTGCAGAGGCTTCTAATAGAAACTCGTGGTGTACTAAAACCCGTTGAAGGTGAAAAAGAAGACCCGGCTCATCCTGCAATATACCCTACTGGTTATCTACCCAAGTCTCTCACGAAGAAACAGTGGGTAATATACGATCTCGTGGTGAGAAGATTTCTTGCAGCTTTTGCATCTCCAGCTGTAATTACTCGTACAAAGATGGTGTTCTCTACGCCTCGTCAAGAGTTTATGTTCGTGACAACGGGGCTAACCGTGGAGTCGCACGGCTGGCTAAGATACTACCCATTCCATAAACCTAGTGAGAAAGTTTTACCTAAGCTAAGTAGCGGAGACATCGTAGAAGTCATTAAGGTGAGAGTAAGAGAAGTGTACTCTAAACCTCCACCAAGGCTTAGGAAGATCGATGTTTTGAGATGGATGGAGAATGTTGGCATTGGAACAGAATCCACGAGAGCACCTATCATAGAAAAGCTATTCGACCGTAAGTACCTAGTAGCTACTAAGTCAGGTGTAGATGTAACAGATCTCGGTTACGGAGTAATAGAGGTAGTTGACAAGTTCTTCCCAGATCTTGCGAGCGTTGAACTAACCAGAAAGTTCGAAGTATTGTTGAACGAGGTGATGAACAAGCGTAAGACAAGAGAACAGGTTATTGAAAGTGCCAAAATAGTTATCAAGGATCTCGTCGAGAGATTCAATGCAAACCTAGTCAACGTGGGGGAAATGCTCTCTAAAAGGTTAGACCTACTGAAAAACTACGAAAAGTGCATTATACCCAAGTGCAAGAGAGACGTGCACATTCAGGGACTATGTAAATACCACTATCGTGCGCAAACGCTTTTAAATGATGCATACAAGGAATGGCTTGCACGTAAGAAGATCCAGCATAGGGATTACTTGGAGAAGCTTCTGAAGCTTAAATCAACAGGAGAGTACATCAAAGACGTAATACAGTATGTTGTTCTGAAGGACGCATCAAAGACCACCGAGAACGAACAAAGGGAACTTTAGGTAGAACACTACGTTGCGTGTAGGTCTCAGCCCTCCTCCTGAAGTATATCACTTATATCGAGAACTATCTCCTTCGGGGGAGTTTTCTCCTCTTCCTCCACTACCAACCGACCTTTTTTGCTCTCAGCTTCGATACCACCACCAACTTTCAACTTGCTCACAGTGCTCTTCCAGCTATAACCACACGAGTTGCACTTAAGTACTCCCATAACAGTTATTGTTATTCTTCCGAGTTTATCGGGTAATGGAGAAACAAGGTTCCAAGTCTTAACTACTTTCACGTCGCTTGAACCGCACTTCGGACACTTCTCAGTGGTCAAGGTGAATGCACCAGTGCTATGTACACTAGTGTAAGTACTTGAGGTAGGGGTATTATAGTTGAGGTAAAAGCGTTCTTTTTATCCTTTCCAGCGTGATAGACTAATACTAAAGCGGACAGAACTACTGGTAATGCGTACACCATGCTATGTTCTGCAAAGGCGTAGTAAATGCATGGAGCACTGTACAGAGCAAAGGGGAACAACGCGTATATGAGCATCTTCTTAACCCTGTTCTTGAAGACTAAAGTTACCGCTACCCACAGCAGATATGATGTTAAAATATTAACTCCCAGCGTAATCATAGTGCCATGTAACCCGCGTTGATGTGCTGGTGAATCCGATGTCACTATTTGATATACTGTGGGAATCCCTAATAATAAGAGATGTGCATGGTAGAATGGTTCTTGATAGTCGTGGTAACCCAACAGTATGCGTGAGAGTAGTTACTGAAGGATACGGAGTAGGAGTAGCGTATGCCCCAAGCGGAGCATCCGTAGGTAAACACGAAGCTCTCGAGCTCAGGGATGGGGGTAAAGACTACCACGGAAAAGGGGTTTCTAAAGCTGTAGAAAACGTGAACAGAATAATAGCACCCGCTATCATTGGAATGAACGCAGCACATCAGTACGAGATCGACTACAAGATGATAGAGATCGACGGAACAGAAAACAAGAGTAGACTAGGAGCTAACGCTATTGTTGCAACTAGCCTTGCAGTAGCAAAAGCAGCAGCTTCAACTCTCGGATTACCACTGTATATGTACCTGGGCGGCAAAGCAGCCGACCTCCTCCCGGTACCGATGCTAAACATCATCAATGGGGGTGCACACGCGGGTAACAAGCTTGATTTTCAGGAGTTCATGATAGTACCCGCAGGGTTTGACGATTTCACTGTAGCTTTGAAAGCGTCTGTAGAGGTTTACCATAGTTTAAAGCAGATACTAAAGGAGATGTATGGACCAATGGCTGTGAACGTTGGTGATGAAGGAGGGTATGCTCCACCACTAGAGAAAACCAGAGATGCGCTAGACCTATTGGTTAAAGCTATTGAAAAAGCCGGTTACGTACCTGGTGATCAGATTGCTCTAGCCTTAGACGTAGCAAGTTCAAGGCTTTACAGAGAAGACAAAGGTGTGTACGTACTTCAGGGCGAAGGTCGTGAACTAACGAGGGATGATCTCATATCGTTCTACGAGCAGCTTACTGCAGATTACCCAATAGTAAGCATAGAGGATCCACTGTACGAGGAGGATTTCGAGGGCTTTGCGTACATAACTAGAAGCTTAGGATCCAAGGTACTAGTAGTAGGAGATGACCTATTTACAACCAACATTAAGAGGCTTAGCAAGGGAATAGAGGTTTCAGCCGCAAACGCTATACTTGTTAAAGTAAATCAAATTGGTACGCTAACAGAAACCATTGAGGTTGTTAAACTGGCGAAGCAAAACAATTACAGAGCGATCGTAAGCCATAGAAGTGGTGAAACAGAGGATACATCCATAGCTGATATCGCAATCGGACTATCAACAGGGCTTATAAAGACGGGAGCGCCAGCTCGTGGAGAACGAGTATGCAAGTACAATAGGTTACTTGAAATATACGAAGAGCTAGAGAAGCCGAGATACCCTGGATTCAGGGTGTTCCCTAGAAAACCCTAAAAGTATTTCCAACTCTCTCAGTTTTATGGAATGAATAGACCAGCGATCATTAGTACTACTGCTACTACTAGCAGCAGCTTAATGAACTGTCCCACCGTTAAGTTGGGAATAATTTTTAGTACTGCTATGAGCGTTTTCAGTAGTAAGAATCCAGCTAGTATAAGGAGCAGGACGAATCCGATCATGAAGAACCATAGCCCTATTCCACTAAGCTTAGAGAAGAATTCTGTTAACGCTGAAAACAGCTCCTGAACTCTGCTTATAGTGGTTTCATTCATAGCTTTACCCCTATTCATCAGTTTTTCACATAGTTTGTTTTTAAAGGAGAGGTCTAAGTTTATGAAATTGGTGATGAAGGTTAAAAGCGCGAAGCCCTCAGGGGGCTATGCCAGGAACCAGGCTGCTGATAGTAGCTAGCTCTCAACCCCATCCTTTTAAAACTAATCTCGTAGGAATTAAACAAGTGGTGTGTATAAGATGCACACAGACATTGGTAAGCTGGTAGATGTTCTAGGTAAGCCTGTTGTGGATCCTTATGGCAGAAGACTGGGCTACGTTGTCAGCATATATAGTAATGCAGATGGAAAAGTAACATCACTTGAAGTAAACTACAACGACGTTGAGTACAAGGAAATACCCATAGAAAGATTCAATATAACTGCGGAGGCAGTAGTCCTGATTCCGGAGCACGAGTACAAGGCTCTCATCGTTGAGAACAGGTTGAAGATAATTAAGAGCAGGCTTGCATCCCTAGAAGACCTTTACGCCAAGAAGGAGATACCAACACACGCTTATGAAGCATTTAAGAAAAAGCTCGAGTCGGAAATCGTGAGTGTAAAAGCTATGTCGAAAGAGGTTAAGGACTCTCTGAGGAAGAGAATTCACGAGGTTGAAGACCAGATCGCGGAAGTTGAGAAAGCCATGGCCGCTCTTAAAACAAGCTACCTTGCTGGTGAAATTCCAGAGAAACCGTACTTACTAGCAGTGGATATCATGAAGAAGAGTCTTGAAATTCTTCTCAAAGAAAAAGAGTCTCTTAAGAAGCACTTGGACCTTATAGAGTCTCTCGAGGTAATACCCTTATCCTCAGCTGTAGGATTAGCAACTCAGGAGAGTAAAGGTCAAAGCGAAAATCAACCTATGCAGGTTGTTGTAGTAGAATAGACAGAGTTCTCGTCAGGACCTTTTTAACCATAGGTCTGAGAAAAAGTCTTAAACTTCGGGTTTCGTTAGCTGAACGTCTTGTACTATAATGTATGGTGCTCTCGTAGGTATACTCACTTCCCACCATGCTATATCGTAGACCGTTCTCGTCATGTCTTTGATATTAGAGAGTAAATGCGGGAAGCTACTTGTTATTCTTACTCTGCCAATATCGCCGATGATTTCTCCATTCTTAACGAGTAAGGTAGCATCCCTTGTAACTGTCGAGAAGTAGCCTTCAAAGTAGTTTTGCAATCTTGTATACCAGTTGTTTGTTATTAGAACTCCGTCTCCAAGCTCTTGCACTAGTTCATCCTCTCTAAGTTCTCCACTTGAAATTTCAATGTTCCATGGTCTTGGCATGATCCACCCAGCATTACCTGTTGATGCTACCCCGAATCTTTTAGCTGTACCCGTGTTGTGTAACATTGTAGCATAAACGCCTTTTTCTACGATGGGCTTATCGTAGGTCGATGTTCCTTCATCGTCGAAACCCGTGCCTCCGTGTAATAGTGGATCTCTAGGTTTATCGTAGAGTGACAGCTTGTCAGAGGCTATTCTACTTCCAGGTGTGAACCTAGCTAAGAACGAGAAACCTATGAGTATCATGAGAGCTGAAGACATTCTTGCAATGTAGTTAAACAAGTTACCAGCAACTAGTGGAGAGATAACAATGTTGTACTTCCCAGGAGTAAAGTCCGCCCTTCTCTCTGTTAACGTTGCGTAGTATCCTGCTTTTTGACCAACTGTTTTCAGTTTTTCAAAATCAACGCGGGTAGAGCCGTAGGCCCAGTGCCCACTGTGCTCCTTCTTGAACGCTCTTAGATATGCTTCTACAAAGGTTTTTGTCTCCTCGCACTCGAATCCCTTGCTAGTTACGAGTGTCTTGCTGAGTTTTCCAAGTGTTAGCATTCCAGCTACTCTTTCCACGTGTTGGGAGAGAGCTTCGTTCACCATTAGCTCTACAGGTTTCGACGGATCCTCCATGTACTTCTCCACGTTGTGATCGTATGCGTCTTCCAGAGGACTGCACTTGGATGGTTCGGGAAGAGGTGAGTATATTTCAGACTCCTCGATTTTATCTGCTAGTTCCAGGAGCTTGTTTGAGCTTTTCAGAATATACTCGGGGTCTTTCGAGTAAAGCCATAGTATCCACATACGTCTGTTTTTCGATAATCTTACTCCGAGATCCCAGTCGAACCAGTTTTGAACTACAGATGGCTCCGTGTTCCAGAGTTTAACCATGACTCTTTCTGCTTTGTTTAAAACAATAGCGACGTCATCGTACGTTCTTGAGAGCTCATTCACTAGCTTACGTAGAACTTCTACGTCACTCATCCCAGAACACCCACTGTCATTTTTGCTAATCTAACATTGGGACCACCGAACCATACAGGTACTCCTTGAGATGGTTCACCTTTACCGCAGGTTCCTGGGAAGAAGGTAAGGTTCTTGTCTACAGCTACAATGTTGTTGTAAAACCAGCCCGTTGTGAACTCTAGAACGGGGTTTCGAACAGGTTCTGCGAGTTCTCCGTTCCTTATCATGTAAGCTTCAAGTCCTACGTATCTTTGGTTCCACCGTACGTCATCAATGTTCCACTCCATGTAAGACTTAACATATATGCCCTGGTCTATGTCTTCTATAAGCTCCTCGAACTCCATGTCTCCAGGCAACAGATAGGTGTTGCTCATCCTTACTATGGGTTCTGATGCGAAGTTCATCGACCTAGCCGCCCCATTACTACTGGTCCGAAGGATCTTAGCTGTGTGTCTATTGTGCAGAGGTTCGTTGATTAAGCCCTCCCTGTATAGGTACCTAGGTCTTGCTCTAACGCACTCGTCATCGTAGAGGAAGAACCCGTAGCTACCTGGTATTGTGGGATCGTCAACTACAGTAGCGTACTCGTTGCCAACCTTGTACGCTCCTATCATGTCTGGTTTCACGTAGGATTCACCTGCTTGTGCAGCTTCTCTTCCGAGAATTCTATCAGCCTCCATGGGGTGACCGGAAGACTCGTGAACGATCAGTCCAACAACCTCGGGACCAAGTACTACATCTACTTTCTCCTTGGGAGGTTCAACTCCTCTAACTAGGACATTTTCAAGAGCGCGCAGCTCTTCAACAATTCTGCTTTGGATGTTCCACTCCTCCATCTTCTCAGCTCCTCCGGATGAACCAAACTCTCTTACTTTTTGAAGGGATCCACGCTGGTGAACAAGTGTACTCTGGAGGAACGCGTAGAGCCTTGGTATTCTGGAACGCACGCATCCTCCATCAGATGTCACAATGGTTTTTTCTTCGATGAGTACTCTAAACATACCGGTCATAACAGCCAGCTTAGCTTCCTTCACACTCTCGGTAGACAACTTGTAGGTTTCAGATAGTAAACTTAGTGCAGCGTCAGGGGTCACATAGGTTTCAACAGGTTTTCTTTCTACAACTTCGTAGTTTACAACTCCCAGTTTTTCCTCCGAGAACTCGATAGGGCTTTTTCTCAGCCTGCTTAAAGCTTTTGCGCGGGTTACGGCAGCTTTAAGAGCGTTCAGTAGGGATTCTCTGGTGGTATCCGAAGTTGCCGCGAACCCCAGAGATCCGTTTACAAGAACCCTTATACCAACACCACTCTCCTTGATGTAGGATATACCTATGGGTTTTCCGTTTCGCACATTCACTAGAAATCCACGGTTCTCGTGGTATCGCGATTCTACATAGGAAGCTCCTAGTTCTCTACCCTTATCCACCAGCTCCTGGAGTAAGCTTTCGTCCACACTCAAGCAGAGGTTCACCGTGAATTGTGAAAGTAGGTTGTAGTTATATGTTTTACTCCGAGTTCAGAGTCCTCGGGCCTTTGGGAACCGGTTATTAAGTCACGAGCTCATCATATACTCGTGGTATTGATTCATTGCCCCGGTGAATAACCGTGAACGCGGGACATGCAAGTCTAACCAAGTTCTTTTACCCGGAGAGTGTTGTAATTGTTGGTGCAACGTCAAAGGAAGGTAAAGTTGGACGTGCTATACTTGAGAACTTTGTGTTGAAGTTCAAAGGCAGAATATACCCAGTAAACCCTCACTACGACGAAGTTCTGGGTCTAAAGTGCTACAGGAGCATAAGAGATATACCTGAGACCCCAGACCTAGGGGTTATAGCTATACCTGCACCAAACGTGCCAGATGCTCTCTCCGAGCTAGGTGAAAAAGGCACTAAAGCTGTTATCATCATAAGCGGTGGATTCCGCGAAACGGGAACACCGGAGGGTGAACTACTGGAGGACAAAGTTATCAAGATATCCCGCGAGTACGGGATCAGAGTCATAGGACCAAACTGCATCGGAGTGTTCGACAACTGGAGTGGTGTAGACACATTCTTCACAACTAAGATGAGGAAACCACCGAGAGGATATGTAGGGTTTATAAGCCAAAGTGGTGCATTCGCAACAGCGCTCATGGATTGGATGGCGTACTACGGCATAGGCGTTTCGAGAGCTATAAGCTATGGGAACAAGATAGACGTAGATGATGTAGAGCTACTGGATTTCCTGGGTGAAGATGATAAAACTAAAGTCATCTTAATGTACGTTGAGGGCTTTAAACCCGGTAAAGGAAAAGCGTTTCTAAATGTTGCTGGCAGAGTGGTCAAAAAGAAGCCAGTGGTCGTGTACAAAGCCGGGAAAACAGGTAGAGGGGGACGTGCAGCAGCTAGCCATACGGCTGCTCTAGCTGGTGACTACGGTGTTTACAGAGCAGCGTTCAAGCAAGCGGGTGTATTGGAGGCCGAGAGTTTTGACGAAATGATGGACATGGTAAGAATACTACTGGATCAGCCACTGATGAAGGGTAACAGAGTCTACATAGTAACAGACGCTGGTGGTGTAGGTGTAATGTTGACAGACGCTTTAACCAGCAACGGGTTTGAAATACCAATAACACCACCTGACCTTAGAGAGCAATTGAGAAAGGAGCTTCCAAGGCACTGCATTATTGATAATCCCATAGACTTAACTGGTGATACCGACGATGAACGCTACATTAGAGTTCTCGACGTTTTGGTAAGAAGAGAAGATGTAGATGCTATAGTTGTGGTGGCTCTTCCACAGGTTCCGGGAATAAAGGGTACTTTTGTAGACCACGTAGTAAAGCTGAAGAACGAGTTTGAAAAACCCATTGTTGCTTTGACTATTGGAAGCGAAATAGCAATGGAAACAGCTAGAAAACTCCAAGAAGGAGGTGTAACCGTGTTCGAATCACCCGAGAGGCTTGCAAAGGCATTAAAATCCCTCTACCAATACAGCCTAATTAAGAGAAGATAAATCCAAATGCAGGGATCTTCATGACACCACGAGAAATCATCAGAAAGGCTATTCAGGAGGATAGAGCAAAGCTCCTCGAACACGAAGCTTTTGAACTTGCAACCTACTACGGAATAAGAACACCTAAAGCGTACCTTGTAAAATCACCCCTGGAAGCATATCAGCTGGCTGACACCGTAGGATACCCAATAGCGCTCAAGATCGTGTCACCAGATATAACTCACAAAAGCGATGTAGGAGGTGTTAAGCTGGGTTTAATGAGCAAGGAGGAAGTCGCTAGAGCATTAGAAGAAATGCTCACCCTTGTTTCTCAGAGGGCGCCACACGCACGTATTGAAGGAGTATTGATGTACAATATGGCACCACCAGGCCTCGAGGTAATCGTGGGAGGAGTAAGGGATAACGTCTTTGGGCCAGCAGTAATGTTTGGTTTAGGTGGAATATTCGTAGAAGTACTAAGGGATGTTTCCTTCAGAATAACACCCATAACATACGAAGATGCACTCGAGATGATCGAGGAGATAAAATCAGCTAGCATACTCAACGGTTACAGAGGTCAACCACCAGTTGATAAGCACGCTATTGCTGATATCATAGTTAAAACCTCTAAGCTCCTCGACGAAAACCCTGAGATCGAGTCAATAGACCTAAACCCCGTAATCGCGTACCCGAAGGGAGCAATAGCTGTTGATGTTAGAGTGATAATTAGCAAGTAGAGGTGCTTTGAAAGTACATGAGTATTGATTCCGACATATCGAATCTTCACGAAGAAGCTGAAAGACTGCTGGATGAAATAGCTAGAACTCGGGAAACAATCAAGAAACTACGTGAACACCAAATTACACTACAGTCCGAGTTGAAAAAACTCAGAGAAGACAAAATCAGACTTTTGGAAAAAATTCGTTCTATTAAAGCTAATATGAGAAAATTGAAGGAGGAGCGCAGAGAGCTTTTAAAAGAACTTAAAAACACCGTAGCTGAGCGACGAAAAGCAATAAACGAGCTCAAAGCTTTAAAAGAGCTAATAAACGAGAAAACAATCATAGCTCAAACACTTGCCAAGGAGGCTAAACTGCCAGTTAGCGCTATCAAGAAGAAGATAGACGAAATAGAGTGGAAAATTCAAACTACAGCATTAACAGTTGAAGAGGAAGCAAAGTGGATTGAAAAACTAAGAGCGTACATGTCACTCTACGAAAAAGCGCTAGCAGCAACTAAAAGCAGAGAAGAAGTACTCGAGTTAAGAGCGATCAGGGAATCCCTTAAAGTAGAGATCAGAAATCTATCTGAAAAAATCAAGCAACTAAAAGATAGTATTAGCGCTAAGAGTACTAGCATAGGAGAACTCGAGAATGAGCTCACGAAACTAGTATCCAGGTACAATGAGGTAAAACAACGTATAGCGTCTATAGGTGAGGAAATTAAAAGAACAGGCGACGAAATAGTTGTTCAAACATCCAAGGTCAACGCCTTGAAGCAAAAGCACAGTGAAGTAACCAGAAAAATAGACGAACTAAAGAAAATAGCACTTCTCAATAACAAGAAGGAGAAGATTATGCAAGAGATCCAGCAAAGACCTAGGAAGAAGTTTTCAATAGAAGAACTTAAGATAATGTACGGTGTAACCGACGATGAGTAAAATTTTCAACGACCAAAACGTCTTTCCCTTCTCTGATAGCTTCTAATGGCTCTCCAGAGATCGATTTTCCTAAACTCAGGCCAGTACGCTTCGCAGAAGTACAGCTCACTATAAGCTAAATGCCATAGCAAAAAGTTGCTTATTCTTTCCTCCCCACTTGTCCTTACTACCAGGTCCACGTCTGGGACATCGCCTGTTGAAAGATACCTTGTAAAAATCTCCTCGGATATACTGGACGGCGTTAACCTACCTTCTTGAACATCTATAGCTAGCCTCCTCACAGCATCCAGGATATCCTGTCTACCACCGTAGCAAAGAGCTATTAGAAGCGTGTAGTTGCTATTGTTTTTAGTTGCTTCTTCTACCTCCATCGCGGTTTTTCTAACTTCTTGGGGTAAATAGTCTTGTCTTCCAACGACGCGTATTCTGACTCCGTATTCATGTATCTCCGGCATATTCATTAGTTCCTCTAAGCCTTGCTTCGCGAGATTGAACAGTTGCTGTCGCTCGTAATCACTCCTGTATAGGCAGTTTTCCGTGCTCATAGCGAATATAGTCACGTACTTTATCTTCAAGTCCCATATCCATTTTAAGACCTCCTTTATCTTCTCATACCCAAACAAATGACCTTCATGAGGTTGAAGACCCATTCGACTAGCCCATCTTCTGTTTCCATCCGGAATTATTCCAATGTGTCTTGGAAAAGGACCATTCTTTATTTGAAGCCATAGCCATTTCTCGTAGAGTCTGTAAACCGGTTTAAGCATGATGTTTGTTAATCTCAGCACGAACCCCCTGTACATAAGCACTTCACACTTAGAAGTATATAGAGAGACCACTTTATGTCCTTTGGGTCTCTGCGATATTCATATTGTGATTCATCAATGTTTTCAACAAAGGTTTACTACGGGCTCAGGAGCCCGGGGTTAACGGATCCTATAAGCCTCAGAGGTTAATAAGTTCTGCGTGATGAACCTTCATTCTATACAAGGAAACATTCGGTCTAATCCCTTACACCACTAGAACTGCTACTTAACTACTTAGTGTTTATTTTTAAGGCATTTTTGGTTATTATGTGATAAAGTTGGTGTGAAGAGCGATGTCTTATTATCAGGGTAATGACCTCAGAAAACCCAGCGGAGGATTAAAGGGTAAACATAGAGATAAACGTAAGTACGAACTCGGAGGACCGCCTACGAAAACCACTATGAGTACCACGGAGAGAAGAGTAATTGAAAGAGCTTTCGGAGGAAACATTAAAGTAAGGCTCAAGAAAGCACTCTATGTTAACGTAGCCCTAAAAGATGGCACTACGAAGAAAGTCAAAATACTAGATGTTGTTGAGACACCTGAAAACCCCCAAAACGCGAAGTTCAAGATAATATCCAAAGGCTCTGTAGTAAAAACCGAAATAGGGATTGTTAAAATAACGTCAAGACCCGGGCAGCATGGCGTTCTAAACGGAGTCCTCATACAGTAGCGTTTTCTTTTGCAGAGTGAGCTTATTGCGAAGAGATTACGAAGGTAAACGCATTATAATATATCCAGCGTACCTGGACTACAACTTGAGCAGAAAAAATGGTAGACGTGTACCTTTGAGCTTAGCGGTGCCTAATCCAACCCTAGAAGAGATAGTTAGAGCTGCCAGGATGCTTGGATTGGATGCAGAAGTTGAACAAAACAGTCTATATCCGAGACACGGTAGAAGCGGAGCCAAAGGGAGAGTTATTGTAAGCAAACGCGTCAGTAAGCTCAAAACCATCTACGAGATAGCACGTGCTTTGAAAGAAATACGTGGAGTAAAGCGGTAACGCTCTAAACGATACGGTGATGCAGAGTATATTTGCATAAACAAGTTGTTGTTTTGATTAACCAAGTTAACCGGAGGTTTATGTGTATGAGCATCGTATTACATAGTATACGTATGTAAGTTTGTATTTCAACCCATAAACCTTCACGCTTTAGTATTACGATGAAATTGAATAGACCATGTTAAGGAATCGCTATACCAATTCTGAATAGGGGCACTGGATCGCTTAGGTGGTTATTTTTAAAGTACTTAGATGAAATATCCCATCTACGACGAAACTAGCGAGGTTATTTTATGCGATTGCTAGGAATAGTTGAAACTTTCACTAAGGATGGTTACCTGATTGTAAAACCACACGTAAAATCTGTTCTTGAAACAATATACAGAGATGTCTTTGATAGCTCCGGTAGAAAGCTCGGAACAGTTATTGATGTCATAGGTAGAGTAGACAACCCTCGCATAGTGGTAAAACTACTGGATAAGGAACTGGGAGAGTTCTTAGCTGTGAGAAAGGAGAGAGTATACTACACCGTCCAACGCAGGAAGGTTAAAGCTAATTGAATAGAGGGGGTTGACGATGAAATGCGGCTACTGCGGTTGTGGAGAAATACTATACGATTTCACCCTTCACGCGTATGTGTGTCCTACGTGTGGTACTGTACTTGAAGATAGACCTATTCTTATGAGTGCTGAGAAAAACTTAAAAGAAAACCATGTACCACGGTACAGCGGTTCATTCACTCATAGAGTTCACGACCACGGTGTTGGTGGAACAGAGATTGCAGGTAATATTACAAGACACATAGTAGAGGGGCGAACATGGGTTATGCGAAATATCGATGTTAAGTTCGATAAGCAACACAGAAGACTAGTAAAGGCGCTCAGAGAGCTGAATAACTTGGCTAAGCGGTTGAACGCGCCAAGCGCTGTAATTGAAACGGCTGGCGAGATTCTCCATAAGGTAATGAAAGATGTGAACGTTAAGGAGCAGACTCTGAGGAGGGTCGTAGCAGCAGCATTGTTCACGGCTTACAAGAAGTGCGGGTATCCGAGACCCATAAAGTTGTTTGCGAGAGAGGTGGGACTAGAAGAAGGAGACCTATGGGATGGACTCAGAAAGCTCAGCGAGCTAGACAAGGATACGAAAACCCTTGTCGAATCGAACGAGCCCCGCTTCTACGTGAACTACGTAACATCATCGCTAAAATTACCTCCCGAGATAGGTGCATTAGCTAGCGAAATTGTTGGTAATGTTAGAGAGCATCCGGTGGTGAGTGGTAAGAGTCCTGCAAGTCTAGCAGCAGCCGCGGTTTACCTTGCTAGCATACTACTGAATAGTAGGAAGACTCAAATGGAGGTAGGAAGTACAGTAGGACAAACCGATGTTGCCATTAGAAACGCTTATAGCGCTTTAGTTAGAGCTCTTGACATATATGTCATCATGTAGAAGAAAATTTCGGATTCCGTTTTTCTACACGGTAAACTCGTTGTTCTAAGGTAGGCTCCAGGAGGTCCTTTAACATCCATGAGAAGATTCGCTGGTTTAAGTATATTACACCGTGCAACAAAGATAACAGAGGTATCTGAGTAGTGATGGATTATTGGTGCTATATATGCCGAATTCGTTAAACAAGTATGATATCGAAATACTGAGGTTTCTATACAGGGTAGAAAACCCGATATACCAGAACGACGTTCCTTCAATGATAAACCTTGATCCAAAGCTCGTGTCTAAATCTCTGTACAAGCTCGAGAAGATGGGA
>JAWAHD010000016.1:0-22220 GCA_038889555.1 Desulfurococcaceae archaeon | reverse complement strand
GAAGACTATTTCTTCCCCGTAGTGTTCGGGTATTTTCTCGGGTGTTATAGGTACGTAAACCTTTATTCCTTTTTCATCGCTTATGGTAAACGGTACTTCCGCGAAGGGTAGTGCTTTACCCCTTATTTTCCTGATCTCGATAACTCTAGACAGGTAGCCGTTTTCCACTTTGTTTTTCAACACAAAAGCCGCGTCCACCGCGAACTCCAGAAAATCGTGTTCAACCATGGGTTTTTCAAGTGGTAGCTCAGCTATTAGAACTACTAGTCCGTTCATGAGGTTAGGAAGCTGGTAGAAGTAGTTGAGAATCCATCCTCTTTTACCCGGGTCTTCTTTCACAGCTTCCAGTATTACCGTTATGGAGTCTACTACTAGTACTCTGAAACCTTCTTCGACAACGAGCTTGCCTATTGCATTTACTATGCCTTCAACATCGAGTGAAACGGGTAGTCTAAGGTACTTGAGCATGCCTTTTGCTTCTGCTTCTTCGAGGTTAATCCCAAGTTTCCTCATAAACCTGAAGAGTTTTTCCTTATCTTCGTAGAATGTTAAGTAGAGGCATTTCTTACCCTGAATAGCATTAGTGTAGCATATTGTGGATGCAAGCGTGGTTTTACCAGTACCTGGGTTTCCGGATATGAGTATGGTGTAAGGTGGGCTGATCTCTCCTATTAGCTCGTCAAGACCACACACGCCTGTTCTATACGTAATGCTACTCATACGGATCACTTGGCGAAGAACACTCGAGATACTTGGCGATTACTACATTGAAGATAAATGCTATACCCTGGGTTTTTAAGCTTTATGGTCGATGGAAAATTCGAAAAGTCCGTAGTCTCTACGATGATACCCCGTTAATTAAGTACTTCTTGATGGTTTCAATGAAATCCTTGTCTCTTCCTAGTTTAGCCATGCTTATGAGCTCGTGCACAAGCTCTGGTCTATGTAGATGCAGTGCAATGGGGTTCAGAAACGCTAGTGTAAACGTGTAGTCTGCTAAGACGTAGTCTCCTCGGTGGTAGTGCAAAAGGGTCTGGTACAGCTTACTAGGTGATGTAAACAAGAGCTCTACGCAGTCGCGCTTACTCGTATGGTAGCACAAGGTGTTCAGGAAGCTGAGAATACCTGGCATACGACTAGACAAGTAGTCTCTCAGGTATTTTTCAAGCTGATAATACCAACTCATCCATGAAGCACCTATCGGGATCAGGTCGTGGAACGGTAATCTGTGGAAAATCACGATTCATCACGATTCTCGAAATACTCAACATTTTCATTCTATTGAGAAAGGGTTTTAAAAAACAAGGTATTTTGAGCGAATTTGAACCAAGGAACATTGTTCACTGCTTACAAAGTCCTGGTGTTCCACTAGGAGTGCTCAAGCTAATCGTTGCTAGTGTCCACGTACTTTGTCATATCTGGTATACCTGCTTCTCTAAAAGCCCTTTTTCTATTAATACAGCTTTCACATCTTCCACAGTGGTTTTCTCCACCATTGTAGCAACTGTACGTCTTGTAGACAAGGTCTCCTACTAGCTGATAGCAGATCTTCAGAAGATCGCTCTTCCGCAGCATTTCCCTGCTTGGAGTCCATATCTCAATGTTTCTCTTGTCTCTGAAGTGGCATACCTTGAGTGCTGCCTCGAGAACAGCGAAACACTCGGGTGAGCAGTCGGGGTACTTGGGTTCACCGGTGTCCTCTCTGGGCTCTACATCGCTGTACTGACTACCCAGAACAACTATAGCCTTGCTGCATAGTCCCTGCTCTAGAAGGCTGTAGGCGTACGCTGTTGCTATGGTTAACATGACAACGTTTCTTAATGGAACAACAACGCTTCTATCGTAGACATCCTTGATCTCCACGGACTCGTCTACAAGCTGAGTTCCTCTCCAGAGGTTCTTCATAAAGGACATGTCCAGTACTAGTAGTTTCTCCACAAAGCCCCAGTTCTTGGCACGTGCCAGCTCGTTAAGGTCGTTTATTAGTTCCTCAACTGCTCTCTGCTCCCTAGAGGATGCTTTGTGACCGTAGTTGAAGTGAAGAACGTGAGCACTACAACCCCTACTCAGCCAGTACACGAGTGAGCAAAAGCTATCCAAACCACCACTCACAATGGCTACTACTTTTGTACCAGACGTACACGTAGGCACCATATTAGACCTTTCACCTTGGCGTTTCTCTTGTACACGGTGCTCTGAACAATAGGTAACAAATTTATGTTATTATTTGGTTTGATGAGAACTTGAGAGATTGTTAAAGAGCTTTTCCCAAGATACGAGTGCTATCAAATACACCTCGGGGCAATACAAACCCAAAGATCAGTACGGGGGCAAAGACGAAGCGTGATCAAATCGCTTGTGAACTTACGAGCTTGTATTGGGGCTGAGTCTATACTTTAGGGAAGAAGTGTCTACATCTGCATGCTTTATCTCTAATACACCGCCTGAATATTAATTCAACTAAGGTCAAGATGTGCTTTTGTATTTCAGGTGGAAACTTATCAACTTTAACTACGGTATTACTGCCTATTTTCACCGCTGTATCTAGGTCGCTGCTGTAAAATTGGTCAACGAGCATGGAAATAGCATCACTTACTTCTTGACCGACAAGAACACTCTCTTTTACAATTAAATCAACTATTTCGCAGAGTGTGTTGATAAAAAGAACTATATCTAGTGCTTCTGGTGTATTTAGGTTATTCTCGTAGTATTTGATTTTAAGTACCCGCATGAGTAGTAACCTAGTGTACTTAAAATCAGATAATAGTGCACCTAATTCACCTTCACGTCTGATTATTTTCTTGAAAACCTCGCAGAACTTGGCGAGGAGTTCAATGTGATCGACAGAAACATCAGGGAATATAATGGTGTGATATTGAGCACCGGGTTTTGCTATATATAAAACGGAGGGAACCTGGTCTTTTAACTCGTTTAATAGTTTAACGGCTTGCTCGTAATCGGCTTTTAATTTGATGTTAGCAATACCTTCCATGAATGCAGCAGTTAGCTTAGCGAGAGCTACTTCATCAGCACCCTCGATCATTATTTGTCCTCTGAGCAACTCATTCTCTTTAACAGGTGTTACAATTACTTTGGTTCCATCATACACTAGTCTAACTTTATCGCCAACGTTTACTCCAAGCTGCTTCATCCACGATGAAGGTATTACAACAGCGCTTGATTGCTTGCCAACTCTTATAATTCTCCTGATCTCGACACTCAATGTTAAACACCGCTAACCAAAATGATGATTAAATAGCAATAAACCCATTGATAGATGTAAGGTAAACCTCTTAATATTAGCTATGTTAAGAATTAACACTATTCTTTACTGAATCACTGTTGCTTAAAAGGATCTTGGGCATTCATAATTCTGTGTAGTATCTTTTTTCTTTCCTCGTATATGGAATACCATGAGTTTCCACGGGATAATGGTTGACCACCACCCATCAAGCAACCTCCAGGACACATTGTGTAAATTAATGCGCAACCTGGTTGTTTTTCCATTAATTCCTCTAGCTCATGTAAAGTATGAACATACTTAATACTAGGATCAGAGTTTACCACTAAGCTTATTGTTAACTGATCAAAGGGTTCTATCGTTAAGGTATCTTTAGGAATACTCTTAAGCAGTGTTTGTAACTCCCTACTGGTTACAGCGTTTTTCAGTACTTTTCTCCAGGCTACGCATTGAGTTATATAAATCGCATTGCTTGGTATTTTCGGAGCAAGAAGCTCAACGTCAAGGTTTGGGTAAGTTCTCCTTAAGAACTGATATTCGACAAGGCTCTTAGCGTAAATTCTACCCGGCTGAACTCGAGAATCATTGGAGTATATTGTGATGTTTGAGTAACCAAGCACGTATAAAGCATTAAGGATACGCAAAGGATCAACTCCTTCGGCTTCAGCTAATGATGCGAGAGCTTCGGGTTCAATGTAAACATTTACAATGTCACCCCTTGTTAGTCTCTCGGGTTCAAGTCTATATGTAATTGCTCCAACAGGGCAGTACGCTACACATAAACCACAGTAGTGACAACCAACATTGTTAAACTGCTCATGGTAGGGTGTTGATATAAGCGTCGATATACCCCTATTAATGTAGTTTAAAACGCTTGCTTTCATGATTCTGCATACTTCTATGCACCTACCACAAACTATACATTTAGAGGAATCCATCATTAAGAAGCCTTCACTGTCACTTACCCTGATCACCTGACGCTCAACTAGGTCGAACCTTCTTTCATACCTTACCGGTTTCTCACCCTTCAGAATACTTTCGAGTAACTCAAGAAATTCTTCGACTTCGACTGGGCATCCACGAACATGGTAGTCTACTTTGACATAGTAAGCTAACGGCTTAGATCTCTGTTTTTTATTCTCATCGTATAATCCAGCTTGAACACCACCATGAATAGCGCAAGCGCCTACAGCAATTATAATCTTCGATTTCTCTCTTATGAATTGAACTCTTTTAAGGTCCTTTTCACTCACAATAGAACCTTCAATAATGGCAATATCATACTCATCGCTTTTCTTCACTCCGAGAAGTCTCCAATCAACCAATTCAGCATTGTATTTGTCTAGTAATTTGAATAGCTGTTCGTTAATTATGTTGTAAAGACATCCTTCGCATCCAGCCAGAGATACAACAGCTATTTTCAAGTGTTTCAACCCTATGAGATTTTAACTACATGAACAGCACAAGGTATGCATGGATCATAGGATCGCACCAGCATCTCCACATGCTTCACTATAGTGTTGGTTTCTACGTTATTGCTGTAAAGTTGCTTTACCAGAGCTTCTATGGATTTCTCCATGTGTTTGGTAAACATGACTGTGGGCGTTATTATATCCACATTACTTATATTACCATCCTCTGCAATTTCATAGTAGTGGATCAGTAATCCCCGTGGTGCTTCAACTACAGATACTCCTCTTCCCCTCCTGTTCTTAGGTAATGTTCTTCTAGGCGATGCACCAGCAATATCTCTTAATCTGTTCATCACATCTTTCACTAAATAACGAACTTCAATGGCTTTAGCTACAATATTACCATATGGATTACTTAGTACACTAAGATGCTCATTGCTTAAATCCACGTATTTCTTAGCTAAAATTCTCGCTCTTGCTCCAACAAAGAATATTCGATTGTTAAAAGTACAGGTCTTACTGTTAGAATACTCTGGCTTAGACTCTTCGAAGTACTTTGAATAGTTCTCGCTACTAATGATTACTCTTTTATCATTGCTTACTAAGACATATGGTTCCCTAACTGGAACACTTTTTTCTGGCCAGTTATTCAGTGCTAAGTATTCAGGGAAGGGGTCGGTCATTGAAGGTAAACTAATGTTGTTTAAGGCATAGTCGGTAACTGCATCAATTACTGGAGCTAAATTCTTCATTAATTCTATTGCTTTCTCAATATGTTGTCTTGATATTTCCTTGAGAAACCCTCCTGGCATATACGGTTGCGGCCCAGATAACCTCCCGCATAGAGTGTTCAATGTATTCTTCAATATACTCCTGGCTTTAATAACATCAGACATTATTCTCCAGTCGAGTTTTTGGTAATCAGGTAGTGCGTGAAATGTTAGGTGAATCAGGTGATTTTCTATGATTTGAAGTTTATTGCATACATCCCTTAGCTCGGCTGTTGCTTCATCAACCTCTATTCCAAGGGCATTTTCAATTGCTAAATTTGATGCCCAGAAATGAGCGTGACTGCATATTCCACAGATTCTTGCTGCTATGTACGGTGCGTACTTATAGTTGTATCCAATGACCAAACGTTCAAACAATCTTTCACTTAATAATCCGGAGCACTCTGCTCTCACTTCTTCGTTTTCCAAGTATAGTGTGATTTTTGCTTCTCCAGCTATTCTGTATGGTTCAAGCTTTAGTTGAGTGTTATTCATAGTGTATATACCTCGTGGATCAACTTCTGAAGTTTACCTGGAAGATTCGTCCAAAAGATTCTCATAATAGATTTCAATTCCTGTTTCTCAATATTGTTTTCTTTGTAAAACCTGAGAGCATTTCTCCACATGCTTTCACTTGGTACAAATCCTCTACATCCAATACATGGAGCATTTTGCTTAGTACATTCAGCATCACATCCAGCAAGTGTGAGTGGCCCTAAGCATGGTGTACCTTGTTTCACTAAGCACAAGTTACCATACAAAGAGCACTCGGAGCATACTGGTATGCCTTCGACCCCGACTTCCTTTGATATTGGAAGAAGCAAACATGATCCTTTCCTGTAGCAGTCCCAGCAATTTATATTATGTGTTGCTAGAACAAGCTCAAAGTTAATTCTCCTCATTCTACTTAATTCATCATCGCTTGTGATTACTATCATGCCTTCTTGAACAGGAAACCTACATGCTGGTACAACTCTTCCATCAGCTTTTACAATGCATAATCTACAAGTTGCTTCATTGAATAAGCCCTGAAGATAGCACAATGTTGGAACTTTGAAACCTGCTTTTTCAACAGCATCTATGATGTAGGAATTCGGGGGTACATCTACTTCTACGTTGTTAACTTTAACCTTAACCATGGCTCATACTCACCTTTTCTCGATTGCACCGAAGAGGCAGCTAATTAGACACGTACCGCATTTTATACATTTTGAGGCATCAATACTGTGTGGTTTACCAGGCACTCCGACAATGGCGTTCACCGGACATTGTCTTGCACAAACACCGCATCCACGACATTTCTCTTCGATTACAACGTAAGTAACGAGTTTAGGACACACCTTTGCTGGGCACTTTTTACTCTCTATGTGCTCTCTGTACTCATCTTCAAAATATCTGAGAGTGGATAACACGGGGCTAGGCGCTGTTCCTCCGAGACCACACAAGCTGGTTTTAGCTATTGATGCACCTAGATCCTTTAGAACCTCAATATCATCTTGACTTCCTTCACCGTTCACTATTCTCCCTAAGATATCGTTCATTATCTTCATTCCAACTCTACATGGTAAACACTTCCCGCAAGACTCCGCTAATGTGAAATCCGTGAAGTATTTAGCAACGTTGACCATGCACCCGGAATCATCAATTACAACTAGTCCTCCTGAACCCATTATTGCTCCATAAGCTTGTAGCGTTTCATAGTCTAACTCCAAGTCAAATAGTTCAGACGGTATGCAACCTCCGCTTGGTCCACCAACCTGAACCGCTTTTAATTTTCTACCTTCGGGAGGTCCTCCTGCTAGCTCATACACTAGTTTTCTAATAGTTGTTCCAATAGGTACTTCGTAAACCCCAGTTCTCTTCACAGCTCCAGTTACACAGAACATTTTTGTGCCCCTTGACCTCTCTGTTCCATACTTCGTGAACTCTTCTACACCAACTTGAAATATTGTTGCAACCTGAGCTAGAGTTTCAACGTTATTTACGAGTGTTGGTTTACCCCATAGCCCGCTCACAGCGGGGTACGGTGGTCTTTGCCTTGGCCGTGCTCTACCCTCAATTGCAGCTATCAACGCTGTTTCTTCGCCACAAACAAATGCTCCAGCACTTCTATAAACTTCTATATCGAAGTTAAAGTTTGTACCCAGAATCCTTTCGCCAAGAAAGCCCGCTTTTCTTGCTTCAATAACCGCTTTTTCTAATCTACTTGCCATGAGAGGTTTTTCTGCTCTTACAAAGATGTAGCCTTTGGATGCCCCTACAGCATAACCAGCTATTATTAATCCCTCTACTACTCTATGGGGATCGGATTCAGCTAAAAGCCTGTTCATGAAAGCCCCTGGATCACCTTCATCGCCGTTACATATGACAAATTTTTCATCACTCTTCTGTTCATACGTTATTTTCCACTTAAGCCATGTTGGGAACCCTGCACCACCTCTACCTCTTAATCCTGATTTTCTGATTACTTCAATTACCTCCTCCGGCTTCATTTTTAGCGCTCTTTTTAGTCCTTCGTATCCACCTGTTTTAACATACTCATCTATAGATTCTGGATCTATTAATCCGCAGTTTCGGGAGACAAATCTTACCTGGTGTTTCCACTCGGGTTTATCATCAAGCGAAGGAATTCCGTAATCTCTATTGTCTACTCTGAATCTTAGAGCATATGCTCTTGTGAAGTCCCCGCTTAAGTATTTAGTTATAATTTCTTCAATATCAGTTGGTTTAATGTTCGCGTATATTACAGGAGGTAAACCTTTACCAGCAAGCATTACCCATGGATCCAGATAACACAAGCCCATACAGCCAACTCTATGGACTTCGGCGCTGATACCTGTTTCTTCAATGTATTTTTCAATCGCCCTGTATATTTCGTCAGCTCCTGCTGCTAGAGTACAGCTTGATATGGGAATGTGTACTCTTAAGTCACGATGTCCATAAACGATTTCGCGTAATGAATCGTTGTTCAAATACTTTCCCTCAGATCACGTGTCATCTGCGAAAATTTCACTACAATTTTTCTCGCGTCGTTAGGATTCAATCTTCCATATATGCTCCTGTCACCTGTTCTAGTGTTAATTACCATTACTACAGGAGCAAGACTACAGCATCCGAAACATCTCACTTTTTCAATCGTGATACGCGTTTTACTACTACCGGTGGCCAAGTTTAGTGCATCGTAAACGCTACCCGCGCCTCTTAAGTAGCACGCTGTTCCAAAGCATACTTGAAATACGTAGTCTCCAACGGGTTCTAGTCTAAATTGATGATAAAAAGACGCCACGGATATGATCTCCGAAATCGGTATACTCAGCTTGTTCGAAACTATTTCAAGAGCTTTTCTTGGAAGATGCTTTAGTTCGTTTTGAATATCTAGAAGTAAGGGAATTAATTTATGTCTACTGTAACCATGTTTGCCAATGACAGCCTCTACTAGTTTTGATACATCGGTCTCAGCGATAAAACCGACTTTACTCACTTGACTCATAAGCAATGATCCCTATGCACCACCATATGGCTTGATAATACAGAGCTAAATTCCTATTGTCATAACATGTAATAACATGTAATTACATGAAATAAGCAGAAAGCGTGCAGGTTAAACCCGGGGTTGTTCTAAACAATGTTTTTAACATTTCATACTCCATTTACCAACGTGCTGGGTACCGCGTAGCCCTCTACGATCAATAATAGATACTCCCGTGTAGATAGCGTTTCCTGGTACAACTCTGCTGTTCTTGAGCCCCTGCATTTAAGAAAACCTGTTTCGTGGTTTCTGAAAGGGAAGGCCACGTTGTTTAACGCTTCTTCACTACATGTGTAATTACATGTTGTATTGTACAATTATATTGTGTGTAATTGTATTGCTCACGGCCCTTACCACCCGGTGTTCTACGGCTTTTTCTCACTAGTTCGTAGAGCTCTTCTATCTCGTAAACTTAAGTGCACAATATTCGCGAGCTTAACTCTCCGTGACTTCTTGGACCATATAGCTTTGATCATATAACTTTATTTGAACGGCTGGTTCTACGACTTGTCTCTCACCGTTTTGCAGAGCTCCGAGAACGCTCTAATGCGCTTCTCCAGGTCCTGTGGAACGCCTTTTTCAGCTATCTCACGGTGGTCTATGTCCAGCAGCATCACGGGGTTAGGTATGGAGTGCTCCACGATGAGCTTCAGGAACTCCTCCATGAATACACCCATGCCCTTGATCTTCACCGTTCCCGTGGTTACCTTTGGTTCACCACCCCACTCTGGGTTAACGCTTGTTACCTCGAGAGCACAGGAGGGGCTGCCCTTAATACCCAGTACTATGTATCTGCACCCGTCCTTCACGAGCTCCTTGAGGAGGGTTACGTAGGGTTCTAGTAGCGATCTAGCCATCTTCCTGTACGACTCAGTGTCGTACTGGTCTTTGCTCATCCACCACCTTTTCAAACCCAGATATATTGTCTCGGGGCAGGGTAGTTGGATCAAGCCGTAACCCTCTTCCACTAGGACCTTCACCAGGTCAACTACAGCTCCTTCATGGCTTGCCAGGTGTTTAACAACCGTGTTCTGGTTCAGCAAGCAGTGTGGTAGAACAGCTATAAGCTTTCTTCTGCGATCCCCTTGCTCCTTCAACTCTTTACACCCTTACCAAGGCGTTCTCACGCTCTTGTATACGTGTGCTTCGAGTAGTCCAGCTAGTGGTATTGAAATCCATCTTGGTCTGTAGTGAGATTCGTAGAAGAACTCGTAAACAGCTCTTTCAACGATCCACGGGTAAAGGTAGAACCACACTCTCTTAGCAACACTTCTTTCATCCTGGGATAGCAGACCCGTGTTAAGCATTCTAGCTACATAGCTGTACACCATTGCAACAACGTGCTTAGTTCTCCACTCCAACGTAGGGTCTTTTTCAAGCATAAGCTTCGAAGCTCTTCCAGGGGTTAGCTTCATGATGTTGAGTAGTGCTGCGTGAGAGAGGTAGTGAAAGCTCCTGGTCATGGTAGCCATGTCCCTGATCAACGGCTCCTTCATGTAGCGCTCGGCACCGTACCTCCCCGGTTCACCCTCGAAGTCTGTTATTACGAAGTCCAATGAGCCATCACCCGTGTAGATCATCTGAGCTAGGTGAAGATCCTGGTGTATTCTACCCTTGTAGAGCTCTCTCGATTTCTCAAGACTACTCAACGCGTCTTCAACAATCAGGCTTCCCGTTTTCTCGGCGTGGTTTCTCCAGAACTCCAGTTCTGCTCTCTCATCCTCGCCAGCTGTATCCAGGAGATCATCGAGCCTCGAGAGTGCTGCGTTCATCATTTTTTCTACTCTCTTAGACCACGTTGAAACATCGCTGTCGGTAACAGGTTCTACCCCGAAGAATGGGTCGTGAGTGTTCTTGTTGAGTACCACGTGCATTTCACCGATAATAACACCTAGTTTGGACGCGAGACCAATCCTCTCCGAGCTCTTGTTGCCCTGCAAATAGCTGGATAAAGACGAGTAGAAGGGTAGACCACCGTCCGCTTCACCCTGAACCTTGCCCATGATCACACCCGTTGGTGAGTTCCCGTAGTAGGTGAAACCCAGTACTGGTGGAATGTTCCTGAACCCGGAGCTCACCAGCCTTTCCAGCAGTTTCACCTCAATGTTGACCTCGGGGATTTTCCTGTAGCTCTTGATCACGAGAAGTCCCGCGCTGGTTTCATACTCAACAACAGCGTTCGTTGACTCGAGCGTGACGGGTTTAGCTCTGTACACTAGCAGATTCTCCACTCTTGCTTCGCCTACAGCCTTGATCGAGGCTTTTTCAATTGCTCTCAGGGCTGTTAAGTAGCTGGGTGTATACTCGGCTTCCACAAAGCACTCGTTATCTACGCAGAAGCCTCTCGTTGAAATGCTCTCGGGAATCTCATTGACGCGTACCAATGGTAAGTGGAAAAGCGATCCAGACGACTCGAGGAAGAGTACCACGAGGTTATCAGAGAATGATGAAGAAACAACCCTGATCCTCTGTTTTACCCCTTTCCAAGGCCACCACCTTGCACTCGGTAGGTAGTGCTCTTCAAGGTACGATGCAAGCTTGGACACATCTATGCTCACATGAAACCCCCAATGCAGGGTAAGATCAAAGAGAAAAATAACTACACTGTAGTTGAACCACGGTTTGTTCGTGATATGCTAGATGTAGAGTCCAGGAGTCCTGTAGAGCTTTACCAGAGTTCCCCTTCGTAGTAGCGATACTCCTGGTTCTATTAGCACAAAACCGTACGAGGTGCATATCACTCTCTGCAGCGGTGAAGGAGCCTCCTCGATTACAACCCCGAGTTCCTCGGTGTTCACCAGCTTAGCGAACCTTATCCTTGTGAAGCTGAGGAATCTACCCTTGTACACGTAGTCCTCAGCCAGCTTGTAGTAGCCAACCGGGTAGTGGGCAACAGGTTCTGAACCCTGTAGGCGCTTGATTAGAGGTTGAGCCAAGAATATAGAACCAGACACCGTCGACTGTACAAGCCCTGGTAGGAGAACAACTGGTTTGCCCTTAACGAGCACAAGCGATGTAGTTCTACCCGGCTGAACCCTTAATCCTCTAACTAGTATGGTTGAACCGCTAATGCTGAGTAAAGCGGTGAGCGTTACATCGTGTTCCCCAAGTGAGACACCACCTATAGTTACAACAGCGTCGTGCTCACTGAGAGCGTTTTCAACAGCGCTCCTCACCGCCTCGATCGAGTCTTCGACAGGCTCCTCCACGTTGACAACTGCTCCCACGGATTCACACATGGCTTTAACTATGGAGCTGGAGGACTCCCTCTTCAGTTTACTGGTGAACTCTGAACCCACGGGTAGTACGAGAACTCGCGGTCTCCTGTAGACCTTTATCTCCTCGAATCCAAGGTCTATTAGAAGCTTAGCTAGAGACGGAGTTATGAGGTCGCCTCTTCGGCAGATCTGGACGCCCCTCTGTACATCGGATCCCTTTGCTATGATCTCCTCGTGCTTTTTGTGTTTCCCGTGAACCTCTATGTAGTCGTTGCCAAGAACCCTTACAGCTTCAACGGGTACAACGAACAATGCTCCCTCGGGCACTGGTTCACCGGTGTCAACGTAAACAGCTTCACACGGATTCTTTAAATCTCCCTTAACAACCCTGTACACCGTGGAATCGCACTCTGAGACAGCGTAGCCGTCTACGTGTGAAATGCTGAAATTTGGTAAGTCCACTGGTGCTGTGATGTCCTCCGCAATGTACCTACCTACAGCTCTTTTCACATGCAAAACTTCAACTCCTAAGGGTTCAAAGCTGTCGGCTATGATCTTCTGAGCGAGCGATAGCTCAGCGTACTTGAACAGGGGTTGTCTACCAGTAAATCCGGGTTTGCTCATCCTGGTTAGCACCTCTTGTACTTTAAGAACTTTATATGAGTATAAATCCGCTGAATCTTATAAACTTCGTTTCTTAGGCTTAAACCGTTCTTCCAGTTGCATAGGTGTCTTTGCCGTGATTACCACCGAGCTGAGTATGATCACTGATCGGTGATCTCGATCACCACTTTTCCTGCTCTGCTTGGAACACCTTTGAGCGCTTTAAGCATACCCAGAACTGTGGAGCGAATTATGTTCTTAACAAAGGGGTTCAAGGGTACCTGCGATCCGTTGACCCTAACTTGCACATCAGACGCCGCCGGACACCATTGCGCTTTACCCTTAAGGTAAGCTACTACCAGGCTTCTACAGCTTGGGTATCCACATGCTTGACAGTCAAGTTTACCTGTTCTCTCCACGAGTTGTTCAACGGCTCTGCTCTCTATAAAGTTGGAGAGCAATGCCACATCAATTGGTTTAAACACAGGTAAGTTGCCAACGGGTGAAACGTTTTTCCCTGTGCTTACGATTGCTACTGGGTTTTTCACTGATTTCATCAACTCACGTGCTTCCTCATCAGACTCTACGACGAGTACAGCATCACCTACGCTACTCTCCTTGTACCCCTCGACCACTACTACGGGTGTTCTAAGCAATGCTAGAGCGTTTACGACTAAGTCACTGAAATCACTGATGTAGAGCACGGCTAACCCAGGTGAGCTTGCTACCACGGCTACAGCTCCGTTCTCAAGGTACACCTTTGAATCCTTCTCCTCGAGCACTACTCCGCTACTGCAGTGCTTAACAACACCAACAACGATGCCTCTACTCCTCAGGTGTCTTACAACTTCCGATGCAACTGTTGTTTTACCAGCACCGGACCTCAGGGAAACAAACCTAGCAACGTACTGAGCCATACACATCAGCTCTACATGTAATGAATCACAACAGTAAATCTGCAAGAAAACCTATATGCACTTTTCGGTTGCCTCAAGCAGTAAGCTTGTTCACTACGTATATAAAAGGACTGCTTACACTGTAATAAGTTTAGACGTGTCTAAATTCATGGTTGTGAGCAAGAAGACGCGGTGCTTTAGCTCATGGACAAGAGGATAAAGGTTGCAGTAATAGGTCAACCAAACGTTGGTAAGTCAACGCTGTTCAACGTGATCACCCGTGGAAACGCTATGGTAACAAACTGGCCTGGTACCACCGTTGAGAAGCACGAGGGAGTTGTGCGCTACGGGGACTACGAGATCGTCTTTGTGGATTTACCTGGTGTCTACGGTTTATCGGGTTTAACAGTTGAGGAGAAGATAAGCAGGAACTTCATACTGAAGGAGAACCCTGATCTCGTCGTTGTACTCGTGGACTCACTACTGCTCTCGAGAACCTTGTACTTAGCTGTGGAGATCCTCGAGTTAACCAGCAGAGTAGTTGTAGCTGTAACGAAGATCGATGAAGCGCACAGAAGAGGTATTCACATCAACAGTGAGGCTCTCGAGAAGAACCTCGGAGTACCCGTTGTACCGGTTGCAGCTGTTAAGGGAATAGGGGTAAGCAACCTCTTGAAAACAATCGTTGAGAAAACAGAAGCAAAGCTTAAGCCTTTAACAGTCAACTACGGAGAGCTTGAATCCTTCATCCTTGAGATCCAGGAGCTCCTAGAGAAATCCCCCGCTGCAGTTCCGTACCCCAAGCGGTGGTTAGCTGTTAAGCTTCTCGAAGGAGACCAGGATCTGCTCGAGGAGGTTAGAGCCATCAGCAGAGAGCTAGCTGAGGGAATCCTCGAGATCAGAGCTGAAGCTGCTCGCAGGCTCGGCTCCGACCTGGCAAGCTTCATATCGAGGAAGAGGTTCGAGTTGGCTGAGCAAGTCACGAGAGGTGCTGTTGCTAAAGCTCGAGTTGATGCTGGAGAAGAGAAGCTCGTAAGGATCTTCTACAACCCCGTTGTAGCACCCCTAGTGTCAGTGCTAATACTCCTCGGAGTGTTCACAGCTGTGTTCACAGTTAACACGGGGTATCCTTTGAACCTTCTCTTCGAGCACATTGGTTTATACGAGGTCTCCGAAGTGCTGGAGGAGTTCAATCTGAATAGTCTTCTCGAGAGATTGGTTGAAGAGTCTAAATCCGCGTTGTACAGTGTTCTCGGCGAAACAGCCTTAGCTAGGTTCATAGCAGAAGGTGTTCTCGGAGGATTGTTCGCACTAGTGCTCTTCATTCCACTGGTAGCGGTGGTTCTCGTTGTACTAGCCATCTTCGAGGATGCAGGATTGCTGACTCGCATGGCCATCGGCTTCCACATGCTACTCCACAGGCTTGGCATGTCTGGTCACAGCCTCTTCCCCATTACGCTAAGCTTCGGCTGCAACGTTCCGGGTATTGTAGCTACGCGGTCAAACCCGAACACTCTGGAGAGAGCCAGAATGCTGCTTCTACTACCCTTTGTACCCTGCCAAGCTAGACTAGTAGTGCTCCTCGCGATAGCTAGTGCTTTCGGTGGTTTAACGGGTGTTCTTGTGGTGCCTCTCGCGTACATTCTCGCTCTAGCTGTAGTGCTACTTCTCAACGCTGTCATGGTTAAACTCTCGAGAGGAAAAAGTCAGCAGGAGACAACTGAGCTTCTCCTAGAGCTCCCCGCTGTGCATAAACCCATACCGAGAGTTGTATGGTGGTTTACATGGTACTACTTGAAGCACTTCATAGTTAAGGTTGGAACAATCGTGCTCGTTGTCAACGTATTCGTCTGGCTGCTCTCGAACGTTGGTTTAAACCTTCAGCTCGTAGACGATGCAAGTGACAGCATTGGAGCACATGTTTCAAGGCTCTTTGCACCGCTTCTCTCTCCACTGGGTGTATCCGGGGATTCAGCGTGGATAGTTGCCTACGCGCTCATGGTCGGCTTCCTGGCTAAGGAGCTCTTCCTCACATCTATTCTTACGGTGACCGGTGCTAACTCCTACGTGGAGGCTTTCAGTGCTCTCGGCTTAAGCAGAGCTTCTCTTGCAACCATAGCGGTGTTCGTAGCACTCTACGTTCCCTGCATAGCTACACTAGCAACAGTTTACCTTGAAAC
Organism: Desulfurococcaceae archaeon; assembly: GCA_038889555.1. Lineage (GTDB taxonomy): Archaea > Thermoproteota > Thermoprotei_A > Sulfolobales > Desulfurococcaceae > UBA285. The sequence continues at coordinate 6,371 of JAWAHD010000016.1, read as the reverse complement.
CAAGCGTGTAAAACAAGCCCTCAGTGTAGTACTACTAATGCTCGCAACAGCGTACGTTATCTCACTAGCTGTTTACCTCATACTAAGCATACTTACTCCATAGACTATTTCAGAGAAATACATGTCTAAAGAACTTGAGAGTTTCACCAGCAGAACCATGCCTTATACGCTCTGCACCACAGAATACTAGAACACCTTTCGCTATAACATACCTCTAACTCTAATCCTTGGATAAGATAAGGAAGACACGCTGTTAATAAGAGTTGTTGAGCTCAAGGCAAACTAGAAAAACGGAGAGTGCTGTTCTATTCTAGAGCAGAGTAATGGGCATGTTATAACTCATTAGTTAAAAACATCATGAGGCACGGAGAAACAATGTATGAACAAGCATTAAGTACTTACATATATGGATTTTTATTGGTTGAATCAGCTATCAGAAGCTATAGAGATGGTGAAGTTTGAGACTATGGTCTATTCACCCAAAATACCTCGATAGAGTTGGGTTAATAGCTCTCTGGAGAGAAGGGTTATTAGCACAGAAAGTGTTGGAGGGTAAGACCAGAGGTTATGTGAAACACCCACAGTTAATAAGATTCAAGACGAGCCCTAACCCCCTGCTCGCTATTGGAACATACCTACTTCACGTATACCTAGAGGGGTGGAGTAGAGGGTATAAGTTTAACAAGGAGAAAATCAGAGTATACGATGAGAGCCTTAGAGCACTTATACCCATAACCACTGGTCAAGCGATATACGAGTTAAGATTACTAATGTACAAGCTCAAGAAGCGAGAGCCAACACGAGTCGAAAAACTAAGAGATATAGAGATACCCGAGTTAAACCCTGTATTTTACCTAGTAGAAGGTCCTATCGCTGATTGGGAGAAACCTGAAGAGTATGCACTAAGATAGAGACCACGTGGCTATTAGTTAAAACCATCTCGGGACTTCTATAAAGGGTAGTAGTCACTACGAGTTATCCGCCCTGACGGATGGATCGCTGTTGCTTATAACATTTCGGCTTTCGTAGAGTTACTCCAATTCGACTAAGCTCATCTAGTAGTTTCTCGATTGCTTTTTCTTTTTTCTTGGCTTCAATGATCACATCTAAGGGGCCTCTATCACCCCAGATATTCAAAAGCTCTAGAAAATCTTCTAATTTTACATAATCACTGTGTTCGCCAAAACGACGACTCTGCGTTGGCTTTGAGGATAAATGAAACTCGGGAATTACACCACTCCACGTATCTACGAGCTTATCCATGTTGAAAGTTGAGGGGTTGAGAACATGATGATAGTAGTCGAACACCACTGGTAACCCAAGCTCTTCTCCAAGTTTAACGACATCCGCTACATTGTAGTATCTCTCATCGTTTTCAATAGCAAGCCTTTTAACTAGCCAGTCATTCTCTTTAACTACTCTCATGAACCTATTCATTGTTTCTCTCTTATCTCCATAAACTCCACCAACATGAACAACTACTACGCTCTCCCTACCAAGCCCTAGCGTGTCAAGAACCCAGAAATGGTACCTTAGTTCTTTAAGTGATCTATATACTACATCAGGTCGTGGACTACTTAACACAACGAATTGACCAGGATGCATCGTTATCCTAATACCAAACTCCAGTATTGATGAAGAAAGCTCTCTTAGCTTAGCCTCAACATCATCGAGCCATTCTCTCTGAAATTTATCATGTGAAGCGAATGGGATAAAGTTTGAACCAAGCCTAAATATAGTTAAGCCAAGAGAACACGAGAGCTCTAGTAAGCTGATGAAGTCCTCTAGATTTCTTTCGAAGACACTAAGAAGATTCTCTTTGTTCAATCTACTTAGTCTTAACTTATGATTAGTGCTAAGTCTATTGTCCCATGTGGAGCAAAATGTTCCAAGACCAATGCTCAATTCAAAACCCAGTATAATCGTTGTTACAATTAGTTGTTTTAATAATAGGATAAAAAGCACCATGACTCAACATATTAAACTAATAGCGCTTTATTCACTAATGTCTCGGAGTCAAGCTAGTTAAACACGACGGCTATATAGCATACTGTGACTTCGTAGAGACATTGAAGGGATACATAAAGATACGCTCATATGCCCAGAGCCAGAGACAGGTATCGACGTGCCTAAACACCTCTAGTTTTACACGAGGAGAAGGATTGTAGAACTAGTAGGCATGATCTCCAGGACACCTATGCCAGAAATTAGTAGAACTCTTTGGTAAGATAAGACGAGTTTTTCATGTGGCGTAGCTGATGTAGAAGTATTTGACATGTCAGAAGGATGTCAAGAAAAGATTATGGATTACTTGCAACATTTAATTAAGTATAAACATTACATGTGTACTAATAAAAGTGAGAAAGGAATCTACAGCCATGAGATAAGAGTGAGGTTCTTAACAGGAGCGCTTGCAATAGCGGATCTTAGAACAACACCTAGAGGTATCCAATCAAAGAAGTCCAGGTCATCCTACAGCGCTCTATTACCGATTTCTCTGAAGAAGTATTTCGCCCAATAACGCATATCCACACTCTCTTAACTGAACTCGCATCATTCACGATGAGATTAAAGGGCACCTAGTGCGAGCTACAACAAGCATAAACCCTACAGCGCTCGACGTAGAATTATCTTAGGAAAACATGTAAAAGGATCCTTTCATAAGATGCTTAAGTACACCTTTTCTACTTGTCATATCCGATGATGGTGAAAGATTAAAAACAATTATGTTAAAGGATAAAACGCGCAGAGCTTTTGTCATGGTTATGGATGAGTCAACTGCTGGCTTAGGTTTGTGCATATTATTCATCGAGTTTGTAAAAGCTCTTGTAGAAATCTCGTGGAAAATTAGGAGAGAGCAGATGCTACGGCAATACCAACAGACAACGTAGCAACCGAAGTTAAGGCAAAGTAGGGTCATCCACAGCGGGAATGTACAATGTAGTTAAGAAGTTCCCCGAAGAGCATGGAGTGCACATTAAATCATCACTACAGGACAGCTACTTGCTTGACTAAGTGTGATTAGAAGAAGCCTAAGTACTTTCTGGGGGGCGGGGTAAAGTGCTTTAAGAAGAGAATATCCCCATAAAACCCTCACAAATATAACTTCCAACACGCTCTGTGTTACAGAGGGATTATGTAGTCCAAAGTGTTCGTGGTGTTGAGGAATGAGTGGGTTTCTGCTGTGTGGTGAAGTGCACTACTTCCGTGTACCCAGGTCTCTCTGGTACGATAGACTGCTGAAGCTTAAGCGTGCTGGTGCTAACTGTGTTTCAACCTATATACCGTGGAACTGGCACATGCCAAGAAGGGGTGTCGTTGACTTCGAAGACTCCTACAGGGACCCCCTGGTACCTGGTTACTTCAGCAGGAGGTTAAGGAACTACTTTGAGCTAGCCGAGAAGCTGGGGTTGAAAATCGTTGCTAGACCTGGACCCTACATATGCTCGGAGTGGGATAGCGGTGGACACCCGAACTGGCTGTATGCTGAGAAGTGTCGTCTCAGAAGCCTTGACCCCTGCTATCTCAGCTACACCTTGGAGTGGTACCGTGCTGTAATGCCCATTGTAGCAGAGTTCGCCGAGAGAGGAGTTGTACCAGTTGTTCAGGTTGAAAACGAGTACTTCTGGGGTAATGAGCCTTTCATAGAGAAGCTACAAGAGGAAGCTGCAAAGCACCTGAGAAACACACTCATAGTTACCAACGAGAACTACTACCTGAGCAGAGTACCAAACACCATTGACGACTACCCCTCTCCCTGGAGCATTAGAGGCTTCGAGGAGAAGGTTGAAAAGTACGTTAGGTCTCAGCCGGGTTTGTTCAAAATGTTCATGGAGCTTCAGGGCGGATGGTTCTCCTCGATCAAGCACGGGGCTATACCCACCGATAGGCTGAGTATACCAGCTGAGTGGACCGAGCTCCTGGTTAAAACAGCGTTCATGATGGGCGTTGACAACATCAACGTCTACATGTTCCACGGGGGAACAAACCCAGGTTACTACACAGCAAAGTACATTACAACCTCCTACGACTACGAAGCACCAGTAAGAGAGTGGGGTTATCTATCCCAAAGGTACTTCAACGTGAAGAGAGTCTACACGTTCTTATCCACGTTCGGAGAGATCCTGGGGAAAACCAAGCCCACTAGGAATACTGTGAAAGCTAGCCTAGGGTGCAGCGAGGTTTACGCGCGATCCGGGGAAAACGCTACACTTGTTCTACTGAGGAACACCAGTGATACCGTGTGCTACGAGAGGCTGATCCGCGGAGACAGCGTGCTACCCCACTCGCGCTCGATCAGGGTACCACCCAGGTACGGTAAGCTTATTCTACTTGAAGCAGAAATCCCAGGTTCACCCTTCAAGCTGATATACTCCACTCTGGAACCTCTTCTCTACCTTAAGTTCGGGAGCACTTGGGTGATGATTTTCTACGGTGACCGAGAGGAAGCAGAGCTGGAGATCACCACTAGCAAGGCTGTTCAAAGAATGCTTGTTATCGGCGATGTGAATGTGTCATCGGTGAACGGGGTGATCAGGGCTGAAGCAACCGTCGACGTGGATGACAGAGTAGTAGCGCTGGAAACCGTTGACCACGAGAGGCTGATAGTTGTATTGACCTCTAGGAAGCGAGCGGAGAGAACGTGGATCCTCGACGTCAACGGTAAACCGCTCGTTCTCGTTTCGAACATCTACTACGTTGGAAACGTGGAAGACCGAGGCATAGGGTTCTCCTTGGAGGTGGAGCTGGACTCAGAGAGCTGTGGTAGAGTTCTCGCGGTAACTCCTCTGAAGCTTGAGGAGATCTACGTTAACGGTTTGAAGCTCGAGGTGTCCAGGTTGCATGAAGATGTATACGAGTTCACGCTGAGCCCTGAGCTCTGCGTGCTGGACAACCCCCGCGAAGTCGTACTGAGCAGTTTCACAGCGGGCTGGGACCCCGTTGACCACGGTTACGTAAGAATAGAACCGTATACTCCTCTTGAAACAGCTGGTTTCTACGACAACGGTTTCTACGTGTACCGAATCAAGTTCAACGTGAACACCGAGGTTCTAAGCAGGCTAAGGGATAGAACACTCGCAGTCGTTGGTGTCTTCGACTACGCTGTTGTTAAACTCAACGATGTGTTCCTGGCATCAGGGTACCACCTGCTGGAAGCAAACGCCTCCGTTGCTCTGAGAGAAGGGTTGAACGAGCTGAGGGTGATCGTTGAAGCTACTGGTCACCCGAACGATGGATTAATCTACGTTCCAAACGGTGTTGCAACCGGTGTGTACCTGAGCCGTGTTGAAGTTAGACCTCTCACCGGCTGGAGGAAGATCGAGCTTAAACCAGACTACGGTGCAGCCTTCGACATGACCGAGTTCATGGAGAACCCAGCAAAGGTTCTCAGCGCTCTCGTGAACTGGAGAAGCATGCCTAGCCTGGAGGTTGCTGACATAGGCTCACAAGGGCTCTACGTCAAGGAGATCAACGTTGAGAACCCAGGATTGTACTACATTTTCGATCCTGGTTCATCGTTCTACACAAACCACTACTATAGAGCACTGCTCTTCGTGAACGGATTTTACGTTGGTCCCATCACAGGTCCTCTCGATATATCGAAGTACCTTAAGCCAGGTGTAAACGAGGTTGCAGTCTACGTTGAGTACGGTTTTCTAACACCGGTTCTAAGAGTTTACGAGCAAAGGATCGTGGGTGAATGGCTCGTGCAGAAGAGCACTAGGGGTCTCATCGAGGAGTGGTTTAAACCAGAGCACATGCTACACAGAGATCTGAGGACCCCTGTTCGAATCCTTGGGCGTGGAGGAGACGTGGTCTGGCTGAAAGCAAGCTTCAAGCTCAACGAACAGCCCGATCCCTCCAGGCCCTTGAAGCTCGTTGTTGACTCAAGTGGTATGAGGGTGCTCGTGTTCGTGAACGAGTTTCTCGTTGGTAGAGTATACGATGATTCTCCGAGCAGAGAGCTCTACGTACCAGAAGCAGCGCTGAAACCCGGTGAAAACACTGTCACGTTGATGTGTCTTCTCTGCTCTAACACGGCATCTCTGAACGCTGTTAAACTGTCCGAGTATCACGTGCACAGAAGAACCAGGATCGAGTGCACCGTAAAACACTAGGATTCCTCACACAAGAATGACAGGGTGGAAAAAATCCAGGTTTTCAGGTTAACCCTTGGCTATTCCAAGTCTGTAGGCTTCTCCAATGTACTTCTGAGCTAGCGCGAACAAAGCTACAATGGGTACAGCGAAGAGTATTGATGCAGCTGCGAAGGTCCCCGGTTCCATTAAACCAGCTTGTCCAGCTACGGCTTTTCTGTATATGTACATACCTAGAGTTCTCAAGCCCATGGTGTTTGCTATGATGAACTC
>JAWAHD010000015.1:0-22935 GCA_038889555.1 Desulfurococcaceae archaeon | reverse complement strand
AAGGGTACAACGCTGCTGCCTGGGGAATAGGTGTTGATAGACTCGCAATGGTTATTCTAGGACTAGACGATATAAGACTACTGTTCACCCGTGATTTAAGAGTTCTCGGTGGGATAAAGTACAAAGGGCTACCCTATTTTACGAGGAAGACGTCAGGGAAGGATGTTAGGGTTGCTGAGATACCATTCTAGGGTTTAGTCTCACGTGAACGTGAACCCGCTTAAAGCAAAGCTTTACATAGGTTTTCTCCTTGAGAATATACAATCGAGTAAGGTAAGCTTCGAGAAAGCTTTTAGCGATATTGTTAAAAGGTACGGATTAAAGAGCTGGGAAGCTAACCAGCTGTATAAACTCGCTTACAGAGTACTAATATACTACCATAGTATAAGGTTTCTAGCTGGTTTTAAGGGGTATAAACCGAGGTCCTCGCAAATAGTAGAGATCCTCTACCGGTACGGTTTTAATGTGCAGAGCATCTTGGATGAACTCAACAATATAACAAAGCATCTTCCAATTCAAAGCAGAATAGCATTACTTCACGGTTATCCTCCATGGTTTGTTAGTGATCTACACGGTAGAATGCCAGTGGATGAACTGGAGAGCATGCTTAGTAGCCTTAATACTAGGAAGAGATGGCTTGTCGTTAATACACATAAAACAACCCTCGAAGACGCGATTGCGTGTCTTGAGGAATTCGGTATAAGCGCTCAAAAGCATCCTTTGTTCGAGAATGTGCTCCAGGTAAAAGACCCATTTAAAAAGCTAGGCAACATACCATGCATAACTCGTGGCGAGGTGATACCTCAAGACATAAGCTCGTTTATTATCGTTCAGCTTCTTAAAGCTTACGGAGAAGACCTTGTAGACGCGTGTAGTGCACCTGGGTTGAAACTATCAGAAATAGCTAATGAGAAAGTATACTCCAGAATAGTAGCAGTAGATCTATCCGAGGCGAGAACAGGCTACATCCCCATTCAACTGGAAAGAATCGCTGGTATTATACCAACGGTTATAATTGTAAACAGCGACTCGAGAACACTAATGCTTAATACTAAAAGAGCAACAGTGTTCATAGACGCTCCGTGCAGTAACAGTGGTTCTGTGTACTCGAATCCAGCGGTAAAAGTGTACTTATCAAAGCGCCTAGTAAAAAAGATGAGCGGGGTTCAGTTGTCTCTTCTAAAGGCCTCAGCAAAGTATGCCGAGAGGATAGTGTACGCCGTGTGTAGTGTGCATCCACGCGAGGGAGAAGAAGTCGTTTCACAGATACTAGGTAAACTAAAGGGTTTCGTGCTTTCGAAGGTATCACTACCCTACGGGAGTGATGGTTATAGAGGGTATGACGTATCAAAGCTTGTTACTAGGTTGAATCCACATGTAGTTAACGGACAAGGCTTTTTCATAGCTGTACTAGAGCGGAGGTAGAGGATCTTGATTACATACACGTACGGTGCATATGTAAGTAACCTTCATGGATGCACCGTAATGCTGGATCCTCTTCTTCCACCTAAAAAATGCCCAGTTGATTGCGTGATATGCCCTCTTGGAGGAACCCAAATACACCCAGATAAACTGAGCTCGCCTTCGCCCTTAGTAAGTAAGCTTCTCAAAGACCTAGAAGAAAACAAACCTAGAAATGTACGCATGAATACAGTTATGATCTGGGGGTTTGGAGATCCGCTCCTAATAGAAAACGTGGACGATATTGTTAGCAAGGTAGCTGGTTTACTACGTGATGAAGGTATAGATGCAAAAATAGTGCTTCACTCAAGCCTAGTGTATGCAAGAAGCGTTGAGAAAATACTGAGTACCGTGAGTAGTATCAATGTACCTTACATATGGTATGGTGAAGACAGACGAGCTCTTGGGTGGATCACCAACAGAAGCTTCGCTGATTACCTTGAAACACTTAAACACTTGAGTAAGCTTGAAAAAGGAAAAATTATTCCAGAATTGTATATTTTTAGAATAGGCTCAGAGCACTACCCTTCCCTAGATCACTTATCTGAAACTCTCGTTCACCTATCCCGTGCGGGTTTCGAGGAAGTCGTTGTAAAACCTGCTGAAAGACCTTCGCCTGGTCACACGATAAAACCGCCTTCACCTAGCTACATAGAAAAAGTCGTTGAGGAACTAGAGAGTAAAGGTATCAGAGCTGATCCTGAAACAACTCTGATTCCAGAGTCTCCCTTCGAGTGGAACAATGTGTACACGAGCTTGTACAACCACGCTCTCAGAATAGCATTGAGATACGAGGAGGTTAAATTTACATACGGAGACCTTGGAGTTATAGCTTTAAACAACCTGATCTCCAGGAGAAAAATTGTGCTGATCCACTGGGGAGGAACAACGTTTTACAAAGCAATCATCTAGGCCTCTTTCTACCTGAGAGCTTCTTCAGTACGTACAAGATTATAGCTACGACCGATACCGCTAATGGATAAAAAACCGTGATCCAGAAGTAAACCTCGTTTTCCAAGTTGATAACACCACTAAACAGCTTGCGCTACTCCTTCACTCCTAGCATCGCACGCAAGTTCTAGTCTTTTGTCCTTCTTCAACACACCCGCATGTACGTGCCCTGGTAGCTCAAAGTACCCGACTTTTCGCAACACGAGAGAGTCGTTAATCGCTGGTTGCTTTAACGGTTCTTCCACAACGACTTCAACCGGTTCACTAGTTCTTGTGTAGATAAACCTCGGCGTGTTCACGGCTTTCGCTGGATGCATACCATACACGAATACGTTCTCGTAAACCCTCAAATGCAACTGTGGTCTAAGATCCCCTCCAACGCATCCAATAATGTACTTCTCCTCACCTAAGTCAACTCCCAGGATAGATAGCGTGTGCAAAGGTCGTTTTCTCGGTGCTGGACTATTAGGCAAGTTCTCTGTCTTTGCAAAACCTACCCCCCTGTTCTGAACTGGGAATCCTCGTACCACTAAGCCGGAGCCGAATGGGTAAAATAGACTTTGTATAAAGCCTACAATGGAGTGTCCGTCTGATACTATGAAGAATGTTGTTTCACCTTCTGTAAGGTTACCACGAGTAGGAGTGTTCTCAAATTGCTTCGTAATAGAACTGTAGTTGACGTAGTCCTGTGGGTCTATTATCATGTAATCCGGGTCTCCCAGATTCAAATCCCTGAATAAATATACATTTACCGTAGGCTCTTTCCACTTGAGTATTCTAACTGGCGAGTCAAACGGATCTTTAAATAACTCTAACTCGTAGAGCGCGCTAATGAGCTGTAGAGTGGATAAGCCCTGAGTGTTGGGTGGTAACTCGTAGAGTGTTTTGTTATCCACTTCGTACTTTAATGGAGTTACCTCATAGCTCTCGTGTTCCATCAAGTCGTCTAGCCCTATGTTAACGCCCTGTTCCGTGAGTTCAGTAACAACCTTTTCAGCTAATTCACCATAGTAGAACTCATCGCATCCACGTGTAGCAATCAACCTTAAGGTTTGAGCCATATCGATATTTCTATAGAGAGCTCCTAGCTTTAACCCTTTGAAGTACTTAGACCACCTATAACCGGAGAGCTCTTCTTCCATTTGCTGGGAGGATCTACTCAAAGACCATCCTACAAGGAACCCTTGGTATGCAAGCTTAATGGCTGGCTCTAGGAGAATCTCCAGAGGTTTAGATGCGTACTTTTCGTAGATTTCACCCCAAAGCTTAACAAGACCAGGAACCGTTACTGTCAGAGGTCCTCGCGAGGGCTTATACCTAAGATACTCCTCGGCATTAAACCCGCTCGGTGAGCGTCCTGACGACGCGTATGCAACTACTTCATCCCCGATGAATCCGATGAGAAACGCGTCTCCTCCAGGTCCACCCATGTGTGGTTGAACAACGGATAGAACAGCGCTCACCGCTATAGCTGCATCAAACGCGTTTCCACCGTTCTTAAGTACATCTACTCCTACCAGTGTTGCTAGCGGGTGATCAGATACTACACCTTTTTCCCCAACAGCGAGTTTAACGACCATGCTACGTTCCACCGATCTTCTGCTCTGGATAGTATACTACGTTCTCCTTTCTCAACCTGGTTATTTCCTCATCCGTGTAACCTAGTTCTCTTAGTACTTCAACCGTGTGTTCACCAAGCATTGGCGGATGCCTGTTACTCGTAAACCTCGTACTGTTCACTAATCCGGGTTCTCTTAGCTGTGGTACCCTTTTTAGCTTGGGATGATCGAGCTCTGCAACCACCGACTCGGAAACTACGTAGGGATCGTTAAACACCTCATCTACTTCGTAGACCGGTGCAACCGGAACACCATACTTCTCAAGCAACTGAATCCAGTACTCGCGCGTATTCCTTCTGAAGACTTCTTCTAGTATCTGGATCAGCTTATCCCTGTTTACAACCCTATCAGCATTAGTTGCAAATAACGGGTTTTCAGCAAGTTCCTTGAGATTAAGAGCCTCACACAGTGATTTCCAAAGCCTATCGTTAGCTGCTGCAACTACGAACCACTTTCCATTGGAGTCTCTGAAAGCCTGGTACGGTACCATTGATGGATGAGCATGGCCCATTCTCGCTGGTTTTTTACCAGTAGCTAGGTATATCATCGGGATATAGCACATGGAAAATATTGCTACATCGTACATGGGAACCTCTATTTTGACGGGTTTTGTACCTGAATAGAGAGCGGAGAGAGCATATACTACAGCGAGCATGCCGGTCATAACATCGAACAACGCAAAACTGACTCTTACGGGGGGTTGATTTTCCTCTCCTGTGCTCAGCATTAAACCGGACATTGCCTGTATTACCAGGTCGTACGCTGGCTTCTGCTCATAAATGCTTCCTTGCCTGAACCCCTTTATACTCACGTAGATAATTTCCTTGTTGATTTTTGATATTGTTTCGTAATCCACACCCAGCTTCTCTGGTACACCAGGTCTAAAGTTCTCGAAGAACACGTGCGATCTGCTGGCAAGCCTGTATACTATTTCCCTTCCACGTTCATCCTTCAGGTTTACGGCTATACTCCTCTTACCTCTGTTTATCGAGAGATAGTAAGCGCTCTCTCCATTGACGAAGGGAGCCCAGCTTCTCGTTTCATCACCATGTATTGGTTCAACCTTGATCACATCTGCACCAAGATCAGCCAGTATCATTGTAGCGAAAGGCCCAGCCAACGTGTGGCTTAGGTCAAGCACTCTTAATCCATTCAAGAGCAACCTTTACACCTTGGATACATAACTGCGAAACCGCATTATTAAGTTAAAGAAAGCTCGTTGAAAGCGCCAAGAAACACGTAATACCGTCTCCCCTCCTTAAAAGCTGTAATACTTGGCATTTAGTAAGTGAACGGTGCATGGATATGTCCATAGCCACTGGAACTGGTGTACTTGGGAGATTTCTGTCGATCTTTAGAGCTAAAGACCCCTTGAAGCGTGAAATAGTGTACTCTATTAATACAATTGATAAAATCCTTAGATCTCTCGAAGTTACAAAGAAAAGCCTGGAGGCGGTTGCCGAGGAACACAAAAAGAGGATCAAAGCTTCCGATGGAGACAAGGAGTTCGCAAAAATTCTCGAAGAAGAAACTAGAAACATACATGGTTACCTGAACTTGATGACAAGATCCATATATGATCTAATGAGGGTTAAGTACAGACTGGAAACACTGTTTTATGTCGAGGAGCCGCTTAAAGTCTTACCCGAGGTATTAGAAGAGCTTAGAAGCGTGGAACCAATAATTGAAAAGATTAACCCACAGCTACTAAGCCATATTAGAACTCTCGAACAAAAGGTTGCTGGGCTCCTTGCCATGTCCTCCATGAACACACCCACATTGTACAGCGCTCTTCCATCAACCTCAACACATGAACAACAGGTTCAAAAACAACACCAAGTCTCCTCTGCATCCGAGAAAACCACTCAGATGAACAATAAGACAACAGTACAACTCACCCAGGAATACGAGTCCCTGCAACCCCCGAGTAAACCCCCCACTAAACAAAGCACAATACAGAGCGTACCTACTGCATCGATCATCAAGCAGGAGGTGAACGTGCCTCTGAACGTCGTAGAACAGTGGATTCTACTAGAACTTAAGCAGACGGCAGGAATACTAGACCTCTCTGCCTTTGAAAAGAAGTACGGTGTTCCCCGAGCGCTGGTGCTGGAAGCCCTTAGGTCTCTTGAGTCGAAGAGCGTTGTAAAGGTTAGGAGAAAGTAGGCTTAGAACGCGTCGACTGGTGAGCTACTATTGCGAAGCATGTACTACTTAGCTGACATGGGCATTGAATACGCTAGAAGAGCCATAGCGGCTGATAAGTCTGGAGACTACGAGACTGCAATAAAGTTTTACAAAACAGCGATAGATTTTTTCACAAAGTACTTAACACTGTATCCTGATACTCCGCTGGCTGACTTCTATAAGGAGCTAATAGCAAAGTACAAGAACAGGGTATCCACGCTAGAGAAATACCTTGAGCGTTCAGCAAAAACTCCTCCCGGACAAACGAGCGAGCCTGATGCTTCATCCTTCGAAGTTCTTCTCCCGGAGAACAGGTCTAGAAAAACCTTCGACGACCTAGTAGACCTGGAGGAAGTTAAGAGAGCTTTAAAGAGAGCTGTTGTCTACCCAGTGAAAACACCGGAGCTTTACCCATTGGGCTGGCCCAAGGCTATACTCCTCTTTGGACCTCCGGGATGCGGGAAAACCGAGCTTGGAGTTGCTTTGGCCAACGAAATAAACGCCGTCCTAATCAACGTTACTCCTGCTAACATCATGAGCAAGTGGCTGGGTGATGCTGAGAAGAATGTAAAAAGGTTGTTTGAAACAGCGCGCGAGTATGCCTTAAAGAACATCCCAGTTATAATATTCATCGACGAGGTGGACGCTCTCTTCCAGCAGTATGGTGTTGAAGTTGGCGGTGAGAAGAGAGCTAGAAATCAGTTCCTAATCGAGATGGACGGATTAACTAGCAAGGAGTACCAGAAGCTCCCATTATTCGTCATTGGCACAACCAACAAACCCTGGAACCTCGATATAGGGTTTATACGAAGATTTGAGAGAAGAATATATGTTCCACCACCCACGATCGAAGTTAGAAGAAGTGTGTTCGAGTTCTACGTGACAAAGCTAGCAAGCATCTTTAGGCTTGGCAAGATAGACTTTGACTTACTAGCTAAGTTAACCGAGAACTACAGTCCAGCCGACATAGTCTCCATAATCAAGGAAGTTCAAAACAACATCGTTGAAGAAATCAATGAGAAAAAGCTTAAACCAGAAAATAGGCCAATATCCACAGAGGACTTCATAGAAGTCATCAACAGACATAAACCAAGCATTAACCCATCACTCATAGAAGCCTACAAAGAGTGGAACAAACAGTACGGAACACTAAGTATAGACTAGCTTAGCATTAAACAGCCACGTTTACTATTAAAGGACACTCTTCTTCAACGCACAAAGTTGCATTTAATTACTTCATAAAGCATTACTCTTATCTTGATGATGAAAGTCATGCCAAACAAGAGACGTCAATGACGCTCCCTGGGGTAGCTGACTTTTAATTAGTCATAGGCAAGATATTCCTACCTAATGTTTTCTCATTTAGACATGGACTTTTCATAACCTACATATAGATATCTCTATATCGAATCTAACACCAAAATCTGGAATAGAAACTCTGGTTTTTCTAAGAAGAAAAGGTATATAAGTTCATTACAACGTAATAAACCTTGGTGAAGAACATGCCTTGCACTGAAAAGGTTAAAGTCAAAACACCCAGTGGAAAGGAACTAGAACTTCTGCCCATCAAGGTATGGCACCTGGCTCCAGCCGGTAGGAAAGGCGTTAAAATAGGACTATTCCAAGACCCAGAAACAGGAAGATACTTCAGAGTCAAGGTTCCAGACGAATACCCAATATGTGGGTAACATAAGAGCAATATCTTAGCTCTCTTTTTACTTCATTTTACTACCTTTCTTCCCTCTTCCCTAACTAGGGAAAAGCAATAACTTCTGTAATACTATTTATAAACTCCTTTTGAGTTTATCGTGTTTGTTTTAAATAAAGTATGTGCTCATTTTTCATTATTCATGTAAAATTGCATATCGTACTATCCGCTGAACATCTTTAAACAGTGAAGTAAAAGTATCCATGAATACTTAAAAATACTCTTTCTGAAAGCTGATCTCGGTGGATATTTATGAACTCTTTGCATGTTCCAATACTGCCAACACTAAGAGACCTCAATATACGTGAGAAGAAGGTATTCATGAGAATAGATATAAATGTTCCCATAGACCCTGATACTGGCAAAATCATAGACGATAGAAGAATACGCGTTCACGCACAGTTTATCAAAAAACTAGTAGAAGAGCATAGATCTGCTCTAGTCCTAGGTTCTCATCAGGGTAGACCCGGGTCACCGGATTTCACTACCCTGGAGGAACATAAGAGTCTTCTCGAAAAGTACATGGGTATGGAAGTGAAGTTTGTGAACGACGTAATTGGTCCAACTGCTTTAAACGCGATAAAAAACCTGAAGCCAGGTGAGATTCTACTACTGGATAACTTAAGGCTTGTATCAGAGGAGATCATAGAAGCGCCTCCCGAGAAGCACGCTACGAGCATTTTCACCATGAGAGTATCTTCAGTTATAGATGTTTACGTAAACGACGCGTTTGCAACAGCTCACAGAAGTCAACCAAGCATCGTAGGTTTACCACTAGTTGTACCCAGTGCCATAGGACCTCTATTTGAAAAAGAGCTAGAAGCACTTAGGAGGGTTGTTAACGCATCGGAGCCTCCTAGAGTTTACGTTCTGGGTGGTAAAAAAGTGGCAGAGCATCTTCGTGTAATTGAAAATCTCGTAGCGAACAAACTAGCTGATAGAATTCTAACCTGCGGTTTACTAGGGTTACTCTTTTTAGCTGCAAAGGGGGTTAACATAGGCTCCGAGAACGTGAAATTACTAGAGGAGAACGGGTTAATACCGTTCATACCCAAGGCTAGGTATCTACTTCTACGTGGAGCACCTATAGAAACACCCGTAGACTTCAAGATGGCATCCGAAAACAGAGTTGTGAACAGTTACCTGGGAGACATGAAAGGTCTTGTCATGGATATAGGTGAACAAACTGCTGGTATTTACGAAGAGCTTATAAAAGAAGCGAAAACAGTTGTTATGCGTGGTCCCGCGGGTGTTATTGAGAAAGAAGAGTTCAGAGCTGGAACACTGCGCTTGCTAAACGCTGCATTGAGCTCCAAGGGATTTGTGCTAATAGCTGGAGGACATCTCTCTGCAATGGCGCAGCACGTTGAACAGTCCGGGAAAATACACGTTTCAACAGCTGGAAACTCTCTTCTACTTTTCCTAAGCGGTGAAGAACTACCAGCCTTTAAAGCACTAGAGCTCTCAGCAAAAATGTTCCTAGGCTGGTGAAATTTGCCTGTAAAAGTTGCTGTTAACGGCTACGGAACCATAGGGAAACGATTAGCCGATGCTATAGCAGAAATACCAGATTTTAAACTGATCGGCGTAGCCAAGTACAACGCTGACTACAGTGCACTTTTGATAGCCAAGCGGGGTATAAACATTTACGTACCCAAGGAAAAGCAAAGGGAATTCAGGGATATCGGTGTTGAGCCAGCTGGTAGCATTGAAGACATGGTTGAAGCTGCCGAGCTTGTGTATGATGCATCGCCCGCTAGGCAAGGATTACGAAACAAGGAACTGTACACCAAGTATAGAAAGCCAGCTGTTTTTCAGGGCGGTGAACCACCAGAGGTAGCTGAACTAAGCTACAGCACACTCTGTAACTACGATAAAGCTCTAGGCCGCACATACGTCCGTGTTGTAAGTTGCAATACAACGGGTATACTAAGAGTGATTTGCTCTATAGGTATTGATAGCGTAGACTCGGTTCTCGGAGTTATAGTAAGACGTGCAAGTGATCCCAAAGAGGACCTGCGGGGTCCTGTAAACTCAATACTTCTGGAGTCGCCATTTCTGCCTAGTCATCACAGTAAGGATGTTGCATCAGTCGTAGGGGGCAAACCGCCTGTAACCACGGTATCACTAGTTGTACCTTCAACTACAATGCATGTACAAGTGCTAAACATAAGGCTGAAAAAAAGAATGAATGTAGAAAACCTCATTGAGCTACTAAATCGAAGTGGCAGACTGGTACCACTGAGTTCGGAGCGATTAAAAATCGACTCTACAGGTAAACTTGTTGAGTTATCTAGGGATCTCGGTAGACCACGGTATGACATATACGAGAATATCCTGTTCAGCGATTCCCTCTACGTTAACAACGACGGTGTAGTGATGGTTCAAGTGGTACACCAAGAGGCTATAGTTATACCTGAAAACCTGGACGTTGCATACGCAATTATGAACCTTGAAACAGATGTGCAAAGAGTCGTTGAGAATGTGAATAAAGTGCTCGGAATAGGGTCTCTACAAGCTATAATATCTGGAAACACTATTCGATCCTAATGGTGGAAACCATGAGAGAGGGGCCTTCGTACGCGATCAGCTTCTACTTTAGGAGAATACTGGTTCCAGTTGATGGGAGTGAAACCAGCCTAAGGGCTTTACTAGTAGCAGCAGACTTTGCACAGAGGTATGGTTCGCGAATAACAGTCGTTTACGCTAAACCCAAGGGATTCGTGGAAGCCGAGGATCCGTTAGCTAAGGCAAAGGAAAGGCTTAAAGACGTGTCCGTTGACGTGGTCTACAAGCAGCTAGAGTACGATCATCTAAGTGACAGTCCGCAGTCCGCGCTACTACGAGAGATACTTAGTGGAGGATACGACCTAGTGATAATAGGAGCACGCGGTAAAACAGCGCTTAGTGAAGCCAATATAGGTGGGGTTGTTCTATTTCTAGCTACTAATGCTCCGGTATCCTTGTTTATCGTCAGGTAGTTTTTCAAGATAGTACTTCCTCAGAACTCTTCTAATATCTACCTTCTCGGGTACGTCTCTCCATGCATTCAGAGCAATGGTCCAATATTCATCCGGTTTACTATAATATGTTTCAATAGCTTTAGTAAGTTTGTTGGAAAACTCCTTGAAGTCTTTTTCATCGATCGTTTTTGCACGGGGATCCTCGTATATGTTGATGAACTCCCGTATATCATCTCCAAACAACCATCCGTTTAGGTTATCCTCTACGATTTCTATGACGCCTCCGTCCCTACTTGATACTACTGGAACTCCGTTAACCAGGGCTTTCATGTAGCTTGTACCACAGGCTTCCCAGCCGCTGAATGGGGTGAACAGCCAGATATCGGATCCAGCTATCAAAACCTTAGCTACTTCAGTTCCGTAGTCTGGTATGTAAACTACGTTGCTGAATTTCTGTGAAAGCTCCTTGAACGTCTTCAGGTAAATGTACCCATCTGGGTCCTTGGGATGCGGTTTACCAGCTAGTATGTACACTACGCTCTGATCGTGGTGCTCTTCTATAAACTTAGCAATAAAGTACGGTCTCTTGTAGCGAGCTAATCGACGAGCCCAGGTAACAACCACTTTACCGGTTAGGTCTACCTCTGGCTTATAGTACTTCGCTAAGGAGAAGAGCTCTTTCTTCGCTTCATTTCTAACTTCTCTCAAAACTTCTTCGCGAACGTCTTTGCGAACCCAGGCAGAGTATAGCTTGGGGTGCATCCACCTTTCAAGGTATATTCCGTTAGTGATAGGTGTAAACTTACTTCTATGTTCTGGAAAAACGTGAGACATTACATCACATTGTTTTTTTGAGACAACAATGGCCTTGCTCAATCTTCTTAGGGTCTCCTCAGTCATATTAACTAATCCTTCAGATACATAAACTCCGAACTCTTGTTTAATCATGTATCCTGGGAAAACCGGGTGACCCCATGGTCCCGGTGTATGGAGAATTATTCGTGTTTTGTTCTCAATACCCCTAAGCTCGTAGAGTACCAATGAAGTGTAAGATTCCTCCAGGTCTAAAACGGCGATGTTTTCTAGTCCTACTTTCTCTTTAAGATAACTGGCGCTTGCTTTGGCTAATAAGGCGTATTTCAAGAACTTCTCTTCTTCATTATCATCTACGTATACCCTACTGTTTAGTTTACGTGCCCATTCAGGACAGACGGCTTCGAAGAGTACAGCTTTTGCCGTTTTGTACCTATAAACCCACGGTATAACGTAAACCCTCACATTGTTCAGAGTTATCACTAGTTCACCATCTGGTGTTAGTTTCGAGTAGAATTCTCTACTTAGTTCTTCGGGTTCGAACAACGGTTCGCCGTGAACCGTGAATCTTAGTTTGACATAGCCTTGCTTGTAGAGGAGAGAAAGCACCAGGTAATCTAGCCCGAGATCACCTGCCGCGTAGAACTTATCCCCCTCCAGAGCACCCAATCCTCCTGCATAATTAACCGAGCCTTCAAGTGCTATTTCAGGTGTAATGCTTACTATGACCATGCTTAATCCCGAATCAACTATCGGAAAGCGTGATATTTATATTAGGAATCCTGTGAAGTACATTATTGAATCTTTAACGCTGTTTTTTGTAACAGGAGTTAGCGAATTTGATGTAGGGGTTCAAATTGAGTAATGAGCTAAAGAGCATTCTAGAAACGTACCGTAAGATCCCTATTGCTGGGCTTGCAAAGGACTATCTGAAACGCATTACAACACTTCATAGAGTACAGGGTAGCAAAGGCCTAGAAGAAGCGATCAAGATTACAGCCATGGTATTAGAGGATCTCGGCCTGAGTACCAGGGTTTTCCGCGTTCCGAGTAGTAGCAGAAAAGGGTTCATGGAAACACCAACATCGTGGAATGCTGAAAATGGACACATCGAGTTCAAGAGAAATGGTGAACCTGTAGCAAAGTTTGATTACAGCGATCACCCAACCTTAATATCCGCACATTCACCTCGAGGCGAGGGATGCGGAGAGTTAAAGCACTGCGTGAACACCGAAAACTGCTCCGGCGAAGCTGTCCTCGTTGAAGCTCCCGCATTTGTTGCGTATAATACCGTTGAAGCTGATCTCGTAGTTCTCTACGATAGCAAAAGATACCCTGAAGCAGTACCTTATACTGGTTTATTCATTTCACGGGAGGAGATCAAGCCCAAGCCCGTCGTAGTTAACGTACCCTATGCAACTGCTCAGAGACTAATAGCTCTGCTGAGTAGGGGAGTTAGACTAGATGTATGCTGGAAGGTTGAGACCAGGTACTCAGATGAACCATTGCCTGCTCTCGTAGCGTACAGTGGCGAAAACCCCGGTGTACTCTTCGTGAGCCACATATGCCATCCAAAGCCTGGCGCGCACGATAATGCCAGTGGATCAGCCGTTAACCTAGCTATCGCTAAGATCCTGGAGTCGTCAAACTTGAGTTATCCTCACGCACACCTTTTCATACCGGAGTACACGGGGACCATATATGCTCGAGAGCACCTGCCATGGACGCCTAAGGGTGTTATTAATCTAGACATGGTTGGATCAAAGCAGGGTATTACAGGTTCAACCCTGAACATCGTTAATCCACCACTATTCATAAAGCCTCTGGTAGCAGCCTACACGTTTATTGCAGTAAAACTCGTACTGGATTCCTCATCCTCATTTGGAGGATTCGAGCTACCGGCCTATAGATACTCGATAACACCATATACCAGCGGCAGTGATCACGATGTGACAATAGCATGGGGTATGGATAGTGTCATGCTCAACGAGTGGCCAAGTAAGTTCTACCATACTGACATGGACGACGTAGACACCATCTCAGTTCCATTCCTCGCTGACACAGCTATTGCAGCAACTACAGCAGGTCACATGCTTTACGCAGAACTCCTCGGTAGTCGGGTTCTCGAGTACTACAGAAACTACGTAAAGTCATGGTATCAGATCGAGTCGTTGAAGAAAGGGATTGATGTATCACCACTATCAAGGATAATAAACCAGTGGGAGACTGCGCAGAAGATGCACGAGCTTGAAACCCCAATATCATCCAGGTTCATGTACAGAGTGCTAGGTCGTGAGCTGTACATGAGAATACGCAACATTCGAGGTGCACATAGCTACTTATCGGTATACGCACCACTAGCTTATCTAAACGAAGTAGAGAACTTTGATAAGCTCTTCAGCTTAGAAAACCTACTTTCATGGAGTAGAGAGGAAGAGGAGATTATAAACGAGGCTTGGAGTATCCTAGTAGGAGAACTAAGGTGAGCTAAAACGCCTGTAGTTGAGATCAGCTTAAGCGACCTAGAGCATCTCTTGGGTGTACGACTCTCTCTCCAGGATATTTACAGATACTTTACCAAGCTAAAGTGCGAGATCGAGGAGGTACGAGGAGACACCATAGTATTCGAAGCCAATAGTGATAGACCGGACCTCTTCAGTGTGGAGGGAGTTGCGAGAGCTATTAGACCTTGGCTTGGATTACCCCGTAGATACTACAAATTAACAGAATCCAGTGTTGTAGGATACGCCGAGAGGATACCTCAGCGCCCCTATGTAGCGCTCGCGGTAGTGAGAGATCTTGAACTAGACGAGCACGCTATTAACCAGATGATGCAACTACAAGAGAAAATCGCTGAAACCTATGGTCGTAGACGTAGAAAAATAAGTATTGGTTTGTACGATTTAAACCTCGTAAATCCCCCGATATACTACAAGCTTGTAGACCCTGATGAAACAAGGTACAAACCTTTGAATGAAACAAAGGAAATGAGCTTAAGAGAAGTTCTAAAGAAAACCGAAAAAGGCCTACTTTACGGTCACATAATAGAGAACATGGAGAAGTACCCGGTTCTTATCGACTCGCAGAACAAAGTGTTAAGCCTTGTACCAATACTCAATAGCGATGACTGTAAAGTTACTACGAAAACCAAGAACATTCTTATAGATGCTACGGGAACAAGCTTAATCGACGTGGTTAACGCAGTCACAGTGATGTCTATGAACATCGCTGAAAGGTCGAAAACCGGTGTGATTGAGGTTGTTCCAGTCTACCACGAAGACGGCTTTCTCGTGAAAGCTCCAAGAGCAGAGGTTGAGCCCATAGAGGTAAACCTTGAAGATGTCTTCAATCTAATCGGATCAAGAATACCCGTAAACCATGTTATCGAGCTCCTTTACAAGCACTATTATGAGGTTCTAAGAATCGAGGATAGCAGAATCCTGGTTAAACCTCCAGTATACAGAATTGACGTGAAATCGTGGGTTGATATTGCCGAGGATATAGCCATAGCTTATGGGTATGATAAGCTAGGATCAGAAGCTGACAGTTTACCCGAATTACGAACTACTGGTAGACTTCATACTATTGAGTACGTATCGCAGAAGCTGAGAGATGTGCTCGTTGGACTTGGGTTCCAGGAGGTTGCAAACTACATGCTGAGTAGTAGGTATGTACAATTAGAGCTCTTGGGTAGCCGTGGTAAAGATGTGTTCATAGTTGAGAACCCCAGAACAGAGAGATTCGAGTGTCTTAGATTATGGCTAGCTCCTCAACTGCTGGAGGTTGTATTAGAGAACGCCGACACGTACAGTAGATTAGCTATATTCGAAGTAGGAGACGTTGCTGAGCCGTCTCCGGAGGCTGAAACCGGTGCTAGAATCGAGAGAAGAATCGGTTTAGCCCTGGCCTACGAAAAAGCAACACTAACTGATGGATTAGCCTATGTAAAAACCGCACTCAGAGAACTAGGGATAGAGCCTGTATTCGAAAGAGGGATCGTTGAAGGCTTCTTGCATGAGAGAACCGCACTAGTAAAGGCGTGCAACGAGGAGATAGGGTTTATTGGCGAAGTGAATCCCGCAGTCTTGTACAAGCTTGGGCTGAAAAACCCGGTAGTAATAGCTGAACTGAGTATAAGCAAAATTATAAGTGCTTGTTTATAAGTAAACACAACGAGGATGAAGCTTGGAAGGGATGACCTCCTAGAAGGGATGAATGGACGGGCCTAGCTGATCCTAGACAACTACTCTGATCCTAACACCGGTGTTCCTAGGCTTAGCAATAAACACCTCAGCTTCTCTCAGGTACTCTTGTACTTTGGCATAAACCCCTAGAGCCTCTTCGTGAGATCTCGTAACAGCGTACACCGTGGGACCCCAGGAGCTTTGACCAACGCCCAAAGCACCCGCTCTCCTCAAGGCTCCAACAGCTGTTTGCGAGTAAGAAGCGTAAACACCACCCTGGTACTTGCTGAACATTGAGCCTACAACCTCCTGTAGCCTTCCGAGCGCCTTCGCGAAGCGATCGAAGTCTCCATCAAGCAACGATGGTACTAGATCGTGGAATAGTGTAAACGATGCTTGCCATACTAGTTCGATGGGTGCATCAGCACCTCTCTCGAAGATCTCTGCTTCTTTTTTCTCATCTAATCCTTTCCCACGTGGTATTACCACTATGAACCTCCACTCCTCTGGGAAGGGTAACCTCAGTAGTAGTTTGGGGAACTCGCGTTCACTCGTTTTGCCGGAATCCACTACAAAGCCCCCGTACATGTAAGCGTATGTTCCCACGCCGGAAACCTTTCCTATTTGAAGCTTCTCTGCAATATTCACTAGGTTTACGTCTAGGATGTTATTCGCTATTAGAAGAGCATGCACTGTAGTTAAAAGCAACTGGGTAGTTGAACCTAAACCTACGTGCTTTGGAATGCAACTCTCGATCCGAACATAACCTCGCGTTAAACCGAACTCCTCTATCACAGGTTTAAGACGCTCCTCGACCTCTTCCTCACGGCAACCCTCGATGTGGAGAGGTTTATCCACATCTACTACAACTACGGTCTTAGGTTCCTCGATAGCAACACCCGCTGATACGTACAACCTGTAGTTTCTGTTGAACGGGTTCACAAGCCCGAAGTGTATTCTGGCGGGGGATTCGAGAACTACTCTTCTAACCATTGTTTCGTTAACACCTCGAGTTTTTTCATTAACTCTCTGTACTCTGTGTTGCAGGTTTTTCTTATAACTTCGGCTAAATCACTAAGCTTCTTTAAGCTTCTTAGTTTAGCTTCGCGATCTTCAAGGAACTTTGCTTTGGACGAGTGAATGGCTGCTTCAATCAGCTGAGCATAGCACCTTGTAAAGGGTTCAATAACAGAGTTTTCGCAGACCCCGCATTCCACCTCTCTGAATTGCACAACGTCGTATTCATCTTGCCGACGAATGCCTACTTTTTCAGCAACAATGTAACCAATACACCTCCTTAATCTAGGTAAATCGTTCACAACGGTAAACAACTCGTTCACTTCACTGTCGTCCACAGCGAATTCTTCTTTGAATGCTAGTTTAACGAAGAGTGCGGGGTCGTGAGTAAAGTTCAGTGTAACCTTGGGGCACCTCGAGATCACCTCGTGGAGCCTTGTGCCCTTGTAAACCTTGATCTCGATGAGGTTCTCGTTTTTGATGAAACCTACCGGGGCAGCGTAGGTTTTTCCATTGTAGTAAGTTGCCAGTATTGACTCGTACAAGATACCGTTTCTAACCAGAAGTTTCAATACCCCACCACCGGAGGTTAAAAGCCGGTGATTTAAGCAGAGATCTAAGCTTTACGAAGCTCTTACCAATTGTTGTTTCAAAGAACTCCTTTATCAGGATGTAATCCAGAGAGGACCCCGATGCACGTGGTATCTCAACATGTTGTACCAGTTGCTTAAAAACTCCTCCACTCAACCCATCCGCAACTACAGCATAACCCTGCGCTGTTTCCTTCGTTAATATGGCTCCAGGAAGACCACGCATTCTTTCGACAGGAGCTATGTCTCCGAGTTTTTCATCGACGTGTTCAAGAAGCTTTTTGCTCCTAGCTAGTCTACCGGATAGCAGTATTACCAGAGGAGACTTGACCACATGAGTGAGAGAGTATGTTGCCTTAACCAAGGCTTCTAAGAACGCTTCGAAGCATATGCCAGCCTTCTCGTCATACTCCTCAATCCACTTGTCTACATCGTGTACCTCGGCTAGCTGAGAACACCCGGTTGTGAAAACATCTTTCTTACTGAATTTCTCCAGCACCTGAGCTACTTCCAGATCCAGGGAACCCGTTGTCAAGAACGCTGGTCCAGGCATCGTGGTTCCTCCGTACGCATCAACGATCTTCCCTTTGCTAACTGCTATAGCAGCTGCATACCCGAATCCTACTTCGAGATGAATGTAGTTCACCTCGTTGTAGTCTCTACCGTACTTTTCTGCAACTTCGTGTATGCCTAGAACAGCTACTGATAACTTATCAGCTGTTCCCATGTCTATCTTGTTGATCTTCCTGAATACTGGTACTGTGGGTAAGTTGATAATACCTGGGATGAACACTCCAGGTACGTTCATCCTGCGAATAGCCTTCGCGAACTCAGCCATCGCGTAGTAGACTCTAGCACCAACAACACCCTTCTCCATAGCTTCAAGTATATCCTTTTTCCTAGTTGCAAGTATGAACAAGTAGTACCACTCTTCGAAGAGGTCCTCCGGAATATCGCTGATCCTGGTCACTTCTACACCGTAGCCGGAGGGAAGTGCTATGAGATCTACGCTACCAAGACTTTGCACTTCTCTGACGAGCAACTCGGGGTTTTTAGCAACCTCTTCGGTTTCATAGCTCTTTTCGTAGCATACTTTTCCATCGCAGAGCATACATACGTCCATGCTTTTAGATCCAGGGTCTATGCCAACAGCTTTTACCACCGTGAACACCCCATTCTGCGTGGAGTTATCCGCAGATCTCCTCATATACGCTCGGAAGATCCTCTAAACTGCGTATCACTCCAGCTCGAAGCTCAGGAACGTAGAGCTTTCTATCGCTTTTCCTGTCTATGAGTATGCCTATGAACCCTGAGGCTAGTGCTCCTCCAACGTCTTCTATGATGTTATCTCCTACGTAGATAGTGTTCTCTGGAGAAGTACCCATCTTCTCAGCGAAGAACAGGAATATCTTGCGGTCGGGTTTAGAGACTTCAATCTCGTCCGAGAACACTAATATCTTCATGTACTTTACTAGGTTAAAGCTCTCGAGGAGTTTTCTCGTTAAACTACTAGGCCAGAAGAGAACATTGCCGACAAGCCCCATTGCAACGCCTTTCTCGTGGAGAGCTTCAAGGGCAGGTAGTGTGTCCTTGAAAAGTACCGAGGGTGCTGGATTTTCGAAGACATCTGCGATAACACCTAGTAGCGTCTCCGTTGGAACTCTGAACTTCTCGGAGGCAAGCTTCTGCGATACCTGCAGTAGTTCCGAGGGTTTTATATCGGGATTTCTTCTTCTGATGTTTCTCGCTGCACTGTGTACTTCGTACATCATTTGCTCCGAAACATGCTCGCTTACTCCGATTGTGCGCGCGATACTTTTTGCTATGGATTTGAGAACTTCGTCGAGGTCTAGTAGTGTTCCCCATATGTCGAAGCCGAGAACGCATCTACTCGTGCTCCGGTGTTCGATGAGGGGTTTCAAATCGATCAACCTCTTCCACCAGGTGCTCCACAAGTCGAGACAATATGTCTATGCCTATAGAAACAGCATTGGGAGAACCCGGCAGGACAACAGCTATTTTTCCATCGTGTAGTATGCAGAGTGATGCTCTCGTGAGTAATGCAGGTACACCAATCTGCTCATAGGAAACCCTTCTGAAGTGTTCTCCAAATCCAGGCAGACACCTCCACGCAACGCTTTCAACGATATCAACTGTTATATCCCGTGGACTGGGGCCAGTACCACCCAGAAGGAGAACTACTCTGGCTCTGCTTGTTCTCAGAGCCTTCAGAATGTCCCTGTGCAAGTTCCTAATTGTGATCTTCGGTTCTACACAGTAGCCCTTGTTCACCAGGAGTGCTAAAGCTAATTCACCGCTAACGTCTTTCTCCAGACCCTCGTAAACTCTGTCGCTTACAACCACTACTTGAAAACAGGGTTTAGATGCATTCGTGTATATCACCCACCAGAAGATGTTAATCCCCGTAGCTGAGGTTATATATGGAAGTATAACCAAGTTATAAATGGGACTAAGGGTGAAAAGTGTGCCTGCGAAAACCTACTGCGAGATATACGCTAAGTACATGTTACCAGCGATAAGAGCTTACCTTTCGAGAGAACTCGTACTAAAGTACGGACTTTCCCAGTTCAGAGTGTCGAAAATCCTTGGTGTTAAGCAATCAGCTGTAAACTACTTCGTTAAGGGAACGCGTAAACCCAGGTACATTAGTATCGTGGAGAACACGAAAGAGTTCAGGGAAATGCTCGATGCGTTGGCTAATCAGCTGGCTAAAGGTTCCCCCTTCGATAAGTGCTACATCTGCAACATGATACATAACAATAGCAGAGTTCTTGAAACAATACTCCAAGCATTCGCGAGAGAGAAGATCATTGGGTGCAAGCACATAGAAGCCGGTGTAAGCTAACGAAGGAGCCTCTGGACACTCTGTTACCACACAAGCTAACGCCTTCTAGTTCTAGGAGCTTCCTCTTGAATTCTACCCCCGGACCAGAGTATCCTCCTAGCTCACCATTGGAGTACACGACTCTGTGGCAAGGAACTACAACCAGGTTCTTGTTCCTCGATAAGCACCAAGCAACCAGTCTCGGTGATACCCCAAGGACTTTTGCGATGTCACCGTAGCTCGACACGAACCCGGCTGGAATTAACTGCACTAGCACATAAACCGCTGTGCAAACATCACCAACTTTAGCAGTTCTAGCTTTAAGTTTACCCCAATTTTCGTGAATAACAAGCAGAGGACGCCTCGAGCGATTACTCATCCTTGAAGTAGACAACAACACCGCCCTGACATTTCTCGTTTCCGATCCTTCTCGCAACTGGTCTACACTTGGGTACCAGTATGAATACTATAGGTTTACCCAAATCCGTCTCCGACAGGTACTCGTAGTGACTCATGCCCTTCGCAACCACGAGATCAGCTTCGTTAAGCAACTGTTTTGCATCCTGACCGATTCTATCTAAGTGTATTGTTGAGCTACTGCATCCGTAAGCGACAAGGTTATCCAGGAACCTGGTTAACCCAAGTTCAACGGCATCTCTAACTGTTACATCGTTCTGAAACCCGGGATCGTTTTTCACGAGACCCCAAACTACGTTACCCATTCTCTTGATCTCCTTCACTAGAAGTATATCGTATACCGCTTCGCCGTTGTTGTCGAACAACCATAGTACTCTTTTACCACCGTTCTTCACAGCATGGTAGAACTTCTCGGTGTGGTTCACGCAGTAGTTCACGGCTTTTACAAAACCCGGGTTTACGAATTCGGGTTTTACTGCTTCGTGATCGGCTACACCGTAATCTATCAGGTTTCCAATCGCTGATAGCTTAACAAGATATTCGAACCTCTCGAACCCCGAGAGCTCTTCAACATACTTCTCGTGAACAGCAATGTTCTTCAGAGCACTCTCATTACATGCTTTTTTAATGCGCGAGTAGTACTCTGATACCTCAGGTACTTCGTTAACAACTAGGTTAAAGCTGTTAGACGCTATAATCGTGAGCTCAGATGTTAAACTAAACTCTCCAGCTATATACCCCATGAGCTTCCGTGCTACTATAAGCTTCTTATTGGTATCTACACGTGTGTTCTCAAGCTCTCTAAGCCTCGTCGTGAGAATACACCTAAGACACTCGAACTCCGGCTTCATGGCGATCAATCTTACTCGCGTCACTTCGTTAACCATGTTAATATAAGGGCTGAGCCCGATTAAAATTCATGTGAGGAACTAGGATCAGGGTAAACTAGGAGCTAGAATATCCTGGGACCTTGTATGCGTAGTAGTACTCTCCACGGTCCTCTAGTAGATAGCTATGGAAGACCCGTGGATAGTCTAAGAGTTAGTGTAACGTACCAGTGCAACTACAGGTGTATCTTTTGCCACGCTGAAGGTTTACACTCTACTAATGGTGAGCAGAATCTACTAGACTCAAGCGACTACGAGTTTATCGCAGAAGTTCTAAGCGAGTTTAATGTAAAGTACTACAAGTTGACGGGTGGAGAACCACTTCTGAGACGAGATATCCACGAGATCGTTGCTGGCTTGAAAAAGCACGCCGAGGAGGTATCACTAGTTACCAATGGATCCCTGCTTCTCGAGAAAGCTAAGCTTCTTGCAGAAGCTGGACTTGACAGGTTGAACGTGAGTCTTCATGCAATTAAGAGCGAAACGTACGAGTACGTTACCGGTGGTTCAAAGCTGCTCAGCAGAGTTCTTGCAGGTGTAGACGAAGCTCTAAAGCATGGTTTAAAAGTTAAGTTGAATTTCCTACTGCTTAGATCCAACGTTGAAGATCTCCCCCGTGTACTGGAGTACGCTATGTTAAGAGGACTAAGCATTAATATAATAGAGCTTGAACCGATTGGAGTTCCACGCGATGTTTACCTGAGAGAGCATGTTCCCGTATCGTCGGTTCTAGACTACCTGGAGAAGCTTAGCGTTGAGAAGCAACGCAGAGGTTTCCAGAACAGGCCGGTCTACGTTCTACCGGGTGGTGTAAAAGTGGAGATCGTTGTTGGCTTTCAAAACAAGTATCTGTGTAGCGCTTGCACTAGGCTAAGACTTACACCCGAAGGTTGCTTCAAGACATGCTTGTACGTTGATAACCCAGTGGTATGTGTAGTTGATGCTGTAAAGCGCAGAGACAGAAAAGAGCTCGCAGAGTTGTTCAAGAAAGCTGTTAACCTTAGAAAACCATACTTTACCTAGAGGGTGGTTGTCTTGGAGCGGGTTAAAATGGTGGATGTAACAACCAAGGTTGAAGTGTACAGGGAAGCCCGAGCTACGGGTTTCATAAAGCTTAAACCTACAACCGTGGAGCTCATAAAGAAGAACCTAGTTGAGAAAGGTGATGTAATAGCTGCATCAACAGTAGCTGCTATAAACGCTGTTAAGAGTACTCCGCACTTGCTACCGCTTACACACAATATACCGATAACAGGTGTTGACGTAAGATTCGAACTTGTGGAGAACGAGGGT
>JAWAHD010000014.1:0-22945 GCA_038889555.1 Desulfurococcaceae archaeon | reverse complement strand
AGCATCAATAGGTCTTCTCAGATTCCCCAATTTCTACGTGAGGCTACATGCAGCAACTATAGGAGCAATATACGGAGCTGTTCTCCCACTAATAGGCATATCGCTCATGGCTATCGGTAGCCCTGATCTACCCGGAAGGTTCATAATAGCAGGTTCATCTTTTGTTACAGCATTAGTAATACTCATTGTAGCCCCGATAGGAAGCCACGTACTTGCATACGCTGCTCACAAGTCACGTTCAGTAGCGTGGAAACCCGTAGTGGACATGCTCGAAGAAGATGACAGGTGATGCTCGTGATCACTTCACTGCTGCTACTACTGGCTTCATCCGTTCTAAGCCTCGTGTTCGTATACATGGCTGTAACGGAGAGGGATTTAATGAAAGCTATTGTCTTTTCAGCTGGACAGAGCATATGCTACTCCATACTACTGCACACTATGGCTGCACCTGACATTACTATGACTTACATTGCCGTCTCAGTTGGGCTCTACTCAGCACTAGTAGTTTTTGTTATTAGCAAAACAGAAAGGTACGAGGAGGTTGGTTCCCGTGAGTAGGCGCATTGCAGTTCTACTAGTGATCCTCGCTGTAGCTCTCATACTACCCCTCGTGATCACTGTTCTAGTTGAAGTAAACGTTCCACGTTCACTGAGAGATCTTGGAAAGTACTACGTAAAGAACACCATCAAAGATACTGCTAGTCCTGAGGCTGTTGCCGCTGTTGTGTGGGATTACAGAGGTCTTGACACAATTTATGAAACCGTTGTCCTGTACTTAGCACTAGTTGGTGGTCTTGCGATCTTCAGAGCAGCCACCGCAAAGCCTTTGACGAGAACCGTTGGCTTAACAGAGCTCACCAAGACGTCCACTAGAATAATAGTAGTTCTCATAGCAACAATAGCTGCATGTATTGCACTACACGGGCACTTGACACCTGGTGGCGGCTTCCAGGGTGGATCCACTCTTGCAACAGCATCGATGCTGATTGTTCCCGTATTCACCTTGAACGCTTTTATCTCAAGAAATGTAACGTCACCTAAGCTCATCGCCGTAAGAGGTCTAGCTCTAGCTTCAATTGGAATCGTAGCGTTGCTTCCCGTACTAAAGGGTTTTGAACTTGTTACGAATCAGAGGTTCTACCCATCCCACGTTTTCGGTATACCATTGAGTGGAAGCATAATGCTGTACAACCTCTTCGAGGCGATCGCTGTGGCAACGGGATTCACAGCCATAGCTCTCTACTTGTCAATCCCCGAAGAGCATGTGAACATAGGAAGGTGATCATTGATGATTGAAACTTACGTTCACGTCGGAATAATCACAGTTCTAGCAATTAACACTCTTGTGGCTCTCTACGGGATAATTTACCGCAGAAGCCTTGTTAAGAAGCTGATTTCACTCACAATACTATCTGATACAGTGTTCGTAGCAATAGTGTTCACCGGTTTCATCTACAAGCACCCAGTTCTACCGCCAGTGTACATCACGTGGAGCGAAGAGGAGATGACCATACTACTGGAGCATGCTGTTGACCCCTTGCCGCAAGCACTGGTACTTACAGGTATAGTCATAGGATTCGCTGTTAACGCGCTAATAGCCTTTGGAATAATACAGTTGTACCGCTTAACAAAGACAACTGATGCTAGAAGAGCTGTGAAGTATGTGATGGGGGAGGTGAGTGAGTAGTGTTCAGGTACCTGGTTGTTTGGTTGCTCTTGTTTACAGTATTTGTACTGTTTGCAGGCTCGCTTTCACCCTACACCCTATTAACTGGAGGACTAGTTGCCGGCGTGCTGAGCGCTGCTGCATCAAACTACTTGGTATCCGACGATCGGAAGCTCCTGGACGTTAAACGATTCCTTTACCTGGTTTACTACTTCTTAAAGTACATTACCATCATAGAGTTCAAAGCTCACATGGATGTTGTTAAAAGGATTATCACCAGTGAAGTGAAACCCGGTATAGTTAAGATCCCCGTAGATGTGAAATCAAAGTACGCTAGGCTACTCGTTGCGAACTCTATTACGAACACCCCTGGAACAGTTGTAGTAGATGAAAAAGACAACTACTTCTACGTTAACTGGATCAACGTAACAACATTTGAACCTCTTGAAGCTAAGAAAGCTATTAGCGAAGAATTCGAAGAGCATGCTTCCAGGATCTTCGATTAGAGGTGATTACGGATGTTCACCCAGGTGGAGATCCTCGTAGGATTAATACCTTTCATACCGGCGTTTATGGGGTTCTTAGTATCAATTATCTACGTGTTAACCCGTAGCAGAGCACTCGTTTTCTCCTCAACGATATTGGCACTCTTGTTGGTAACCGCTTTTAGCACAATCGTAGCAGTCAGCGTTTTCCAGGAGCACCAGATAGTGGTGTTCAGAGCTGCGGGGTGGCCTGCACCCATCGGAATAGTGTACATAGTCGACATGTCTGCAGCCATACTGCTTGTTGTTACATCATTCATATTACTAGCCGTAGCAATCTACAGCACAGACTACATAGTGGACCAAGGGTACCCATGGTACTCAATACTGTTGCTTGGAGCATCCTCGGGAATACTCGGTGTTATTTGTACAGGTGACATGTTTAATCTGTTCGTAATGCTGGAGGTTACGGCTATATCATCCTATGCGTTAGTCATGTACTACATGAATAGAGCAGACTCCATAGTATCTGGCTTGAAGTATGCCTTCATAGGTGCACTTGGTACCACACTGTACTTGCTAGCAATGGGAATAACTTACAGTGTTTTTGGAACTCTGAACTTTGCTGATCTCTCCCAGAAGCTTAGAAGCCCTATTGATACAACCCTAGTGTACGTAGCCTACGGGTTGATCATGGTAGTATCGTTCTGGGCTTTTAGCATCAAGAGCGGTGTTTTCCCTAACCACTTCTGGTTACCTGATGCACACCCTGCAGCACCAACACCGATCTCAGCGCTTCTCAGCGGACTCGTCGTAAACACGGGCGTCATAGGGCTTTACAAGTTTATTTACATAGCTTCCTGGAGTACGCCTTCTAGCCCCTTGCCACCGGCAATCTGGTCTGCAAAGTACTTTGTTTCACTACTGGCGATCGCAACAGGTGTCGTATCAGCTATCGTTGGTGCGCTTCTAATGTACATACAGACGGATGTCAAGAGGCTCATAGCTTATTCTACGGTAATGAACCTTGGTTATCTGTTCATGGCTGCTGGTTGCGCGAATGAAAAAGGTTTGAACGCTCTACTGTTCTACATGACAGTGCACTCCGTGGCCAAAGCTACATTATTCCTTAGCGCTGGTGTATTCATAAAAGCTGCTAGAACGAGAAACCTGGAGAAGCTCGCTGGATTAGGAACCAAGTACCGCGTTGCTGGGTTGTCCCTAGTGCTCTCTGTGCTGACGCTAGCTGGAGTTCCACCACTACCTGGTTTCCTGGCGAAGCTTCTTCTATACGAAGCCTTGTTCGAGTACAACATAGCGTTCGCTATAGCAATGGTAGTGGCTAGTGCTATTGGATTGATATCCTACATGAGAATGCTATACGTAATCCTTCTCGGACTACGTGTTGTTGAGCCTGCTGAAGTACGTATGCCTCTTGCCAACTTAGCCTTGGTAATACTAGTAGCATTTATAGTGTTTGGCATAGCTTTCTTAGCTTCACCGTGGCTCCTCCGAGTAATCTACATCAGAGCCTCCGAGCAGCTCACGATGAACATTGAAAGCTACATTGCTAAACTAGAGCAGTTCATTCTAAGGCCTAGTTGAAACCTCAATAGTTATTTTTACAACATCACCGTCTCTGAGTTCAAGCTCACGTCTTAAGTGCTTACTTGAAACAAGCTCCACGATTTCGCACTTGTGTCGTGTAATAGCTGGTTTCAGAACTAAGACCTTTACACCATTCACCTTACCTGTGTACACATACACTACGCCTAGCCCCTCCTGGTCTGGTTTAATCACTAGCGGTGGAACCCCGACCCCCTTGACCAAGTCGTAGAAGCATGCATTGAGCTCAACGTTTAGTGTTCCAGGATACGGTGGTTCTCCAAGTACCTCCTCTAAAAGCCTACTGTACTTTTCCACATAGTATGCTCCTTCACCAACACCACTGATAACTCTACCTTCAATGGTAATCAACTCGGTGAAAACCCCGAGGAAAAACGTTAGTCGAGAGATTCGAATTTTTCGAGAACGGGTATTGTGAATTCAAGATTGAGCTTTCTCAGGGTTTCCTTCTTTGGTACTCCCTTCTCGTTCCAGCCTCTCAGCTCATAGTACCAGCTTAGCATCTGGTTGTACTTGTCGTAGTCTAGCTTTACACCTGTGTATGGTCCTTTGGTCAGAGGTTGCATAAACCACCTTACTGGCGGCATATCGTAGTTCCTTTGGAATCCCTGCATTTCTCTCACCCAGAAGGCTCTGATCAGGGTGTATATTCTATGCGCAACCGTTCTAATGTCTTCAAGAGTCCAAGTTATGCCCGTAGCAGCCGAGAGGAAGCGGGGGTAGTAGTCTAGGTCCAATCCAACTTCAACCCATGGTAGTCTACACGTAGTCAACGACTCGAACATTCCGCCTCTAACATCCTGCAGGAAAACTAGTCTTTCAACCTTCTGCCGAGTGTACCCAAGTCTGTCGGTTGCAATCTCGTAGCTTATGATCCATGCGTCCTTATGGTGAGCCCCGATGGGTGAAGTTGCGTAGGATAACGCCATGGCTGGTGCTGCATGGCAATCGTACGCTGAAACCTCTAGTCCCTTAACGTGAATTGCGAACTGCTGAGCTTCTGGTCCCAACGCATTAGCCATTCTCATTACTCCTTCAGCTAGGAAGGATCCAAGGCCTCTCCTGTAGGCTGTATCCTCGATGAGCCTCTTCGCTTCCCCAAAATCTCCCCATTCAACTTTCTCCGTTACAAGCTTCCTCTCGCTAGCCTCCATGTAGAAGCCGATCACGTTGCCCATGCTTATTGTGTCTAACCCTAGCTTATCACATAGCTTGTTAAGCTCAGCTACTCTCCTGAGGTCTTCAACTAGAATGTTGCTCCCGAGCATTGCAACGTTCTCATAGTCTAGTTCGCTCTCCTCGATCGCTAGGTCTAAGACAACGTTTCCACATTGCATGTTGCAGTAAGGACAACCCCTCCTAGCTATTTTCAGCTTCTCCATCAGGTCTCCGCTTATGGTTTCATAGTACTCCCAAACACCTTCTCTAAAGTTCATCGTTGGTAGAACACTGTTCTTCTGACTCCATACTATCGTAGCCATTGTACCCTGCCGAATCCAGAACTCGTAGTTATCGCTCCTGAGGATTTTCGAGTAGGCTTCCTCAGCTAGTCTTCTCAGCTCCTTCATGTCGGCAACAGGTGGGTCTCTTGTGCCTTTTATAACAATAGCTTTCAGCTTCTTGCTTCCAAGCACCGCGCCTATACCTGGTCTTCCACCGCTTCTACCTCTCTGCGAGAGAACTGTTGCGTAGCGAACCAGGTTTTCAGCTGCTGGTCCAATCGTAAGAATGCCTACGTTCTTACCATGCTTCTCAACGAGCTTCTTCTCCGTCTCGAACGTGTCAAGACCCGAAAGTTCCTCTGTATCGTGAAACTCGACTTTCTCGTTTTCCACGTAGATATAACCCGTTTTTCTGAGAGAACCCGTGATTACTATTGCGTCGAAACCTGTTCGCTTCAGGTGGTAGCTTGCCATTGTTCCAAGGTTACCATCACCATAACCACCCGTTAAGGGGCTTTTCGAAGCAACTTGGAGTTTACCGCTACTGGGTATGGGTAACGCTGTGAGAGGCCCGGTAGCTATAACGACATGGTTATAGGGTGAGAACGGGTCAACGCCTGGTGGATTAAGGTCCCACAATAATCTGATGGCAAGTCCTCTGCCCCCAATATACTCCGTGTAGTAGGAAGGATCCAACTTGAGCTCCTTAACTCGTTTAGTAGTCAAATCCACATAGAGGACCTTTCCCCACCATCCGTACAATACCCTCACCAGTTTGATATAGAATACGCGGTTCAGTTAATAAAATCGAACTAACATCAAGGAGCATGAACAAGCCTAGGTTTTTCCGGGTAATGGGCCCGCGGGGATTTGAACCCCGGACCTCCCGGTTATCAGCCGGGCGCTCCACCAAGCTGAGCTACGGGCCCTTCGTTTAACTTTTTATGGCTTTGAGATTTTTAAATCCGTGTATTATCGGCTTAACTTCTATGCAGCGTAGAGTTCCCATGAGAAATTAATCTGAAGGGATAAGATGGAAGAAACCATCGAGAACGTCCAAGTTTTACTCGTGCTTTATAGTAGCGATTCTTCTTTTTAAAAGCTCGTTTATTTTTACAACAGGTATTGCTAGGTTTTCGCCGTGCTCGTAGAATATTTCACCACCGATGAACACCATGTCTGGTTGCTGCGACCTTGCTAAGAGTGAGTATAGGTCTTTTTCGCTTGTTATAGGCATGGATTTAAGTGGATTCTTCAGGTCGTAAACTATGATGTCGGAGGCTGATCTCCTCTCGACGAAACCGTTGTCTATGTCAGCTATACGGTAGAAGTTTGTCAGTAGTCTGAACGCCAGCTCAGGGCTTCTAGTATAAGAGTAGACGTTCTCGATCGCCGTGGTTATGTTACCGTATCCTCTTGCATCCACGAGGATACAGGTTTCGCGTACTTCGTAAGGCTTGCATACCATGGATGAATACTCACCTAGCCTTTTATCCTCGAAGTACAACCAGCCACTGTCCACCTCCAGTAGAACAGTAAACGGGTTTCTCGAGACTGTGCCACGCTCAGCAAGCAACCCGACTCTCATAGCGTTTTCCCGCGCAACATCTGCTACGATCTTGGAGTACCTGGTTTTAGCTACCGGCACAGTTACTCCGTTCATGTAAGCGTTCACTAGTCCCACATTAGCTAGCTTGCGCAACTCCTCATCTGTGAAAACGCTTAAATCTATGTTTTCCATTCCTCTTACAACGTACTCTACGATGTCAACGATCAAACTGTAACCGTGCACGATCAAAGCGTCTCCTTCAAAGTCGTAAACAAGCTCTGCAAGTTCGTATTCAGGCAAGGGGTCACCCTCACCTACGTCCTCTACTCTAGATCCGTGCAGAAAGACGTATCCATAGTGGAAGTCACTGCTGGACAAGTACCATGCGTTTTTGAGTAAACACCTCGTGGCAATTCCCGATGACAACTCCAGTTCATCCTCTCTTAGCATTTCTCCGATAATCAAACTCAATATCCAGAAGAAAAATATTCTCCTCATCTGAAACCTGGGTGCATCACTACTCAGATTATCCGCTGCTAATCATCGGACTAGTAGCCGGGTTGACCTCGTCAACAATCATCACTCGTCAGACCGCCCGTCGCCTCCATCCCCGGCTAGTTAACTGTATCTATTTCAGCCCAAATATCTCTTTACACTAGGGGTGAAAGTGCCTGAGCGTAGGTTAATAGTTCTAATGACCGACTACGGCTACAGAGACCCTTATGTTGGTGTTGTAAAAGGCGTTATCAAGTCTATAAACCCCGATGCCGAGATATTGGACTTAACTCATGGTATCGAACGACACAATGTACTTGAAGCTGCACTCATGCTAGCTGTGTCAGCGAGGTACTACCCACGTGGAACAATATTCATCGTTGTCGTAGACCCAGGTGTGGGTAGTGCTAGGAGAGCTATACTAATTGAGACAACGAACTACATTCTAATAGGACCGGACAACGGTTGTTTAACCCTGCTAGCTGAGAGGGATGGTGTGAAAAGAGTTTTTGATATCTCTGATACAAAGTACAAGCTGCCCAAGGTATCCTACACCTTCCACGGAAGAGACATATTCGCGCCGGTTGCAGCTTGGGTGAGCAAGGGTGTTCCTTTAGACGATGTTGGTGTTGAAATAGACTACGATAGTCTTGTTAAACTGAGCTTTGATAAGCCTGTGGTAGACGCGGACAAAAAGGTGATCAAGGCACGTGTTCTCTACGTGGATGTCTACGGAAACGTGATGACCAATGTTAGTGCCGATGAGCTCGCAGCACTAAACCTAGTTTATGGCTCGAAAATTAACGTGGAAACAAGCACATCCATACATATCTGCACATACGAGGCAAGCTTCAGCAGAGTACTAGAGGGGGAGCTCGCCTGCTACGTGAACTCTTGGGATTATCTCGAACTCGCAGTTAACAAAGGTAATGCATCCGAGAAGCTGGGAGTTAAACAGGGAGATACGCTTGTAATGAGAGTACTCGGTTAGAACGCGTGTTCAAACCTCCATACTCACTTCGGGTGCTACTTCTGTCTTAATCTGAGAGAGACAAAAGTGAACTGATAGCGTTCAGAGCTCAGAACTCAAGACCCTCGTCACAGATCGGCCAACCCGAGCGCTCATCATTAAACGCATACAAGTGTGCTCTTCTCAACACCACCTATTTACCTTTTCTCCCACTCCTCTGTTATCTGGTAATATGGACAGAGCTTGGAGAACTCGCAGTACTTACACTCCCAGAGATATCTGGGGTGGTACTTGTCCTCGATAAGGTCTCTTATTTCGTCTTCAAGGCTTAAGCTACTTGTCTCAATTACATACTCCACGAGCTTGATCGGAGTAATGTAAACTAGGATCCCTTTCTCGTACTTCAGCATGTTGAGATATATGTTCAGCTGCTTAACGTGATGTTCCTTGGGCAAGTTTACAGCGGATCTAGCAGTTTTAACCTCTATTACTACTCTATTGCTCACGTCTATCGCGTCTACACGGCCCTTAAGCAGGTATTTTCTACCCTGAACTTCTACCTCGGTTTGTACCTCGAGTTCAGCTACTAGACCCTTCTCGGCTAAGACCCTTTCTAAACCCCAGTGGGCAATGCTTCCGAGAATTGCTGAGGGTTCAAAGGAGATAGACAACCAAGGATAGTTCTTCTTTAAGTGAAACTTGTGCGTGCAGAACACGAGGTCCGTGACGTAAACTACACCGGGGTTCTTCAGCTCCTCTATTCTGCTGATCTGCTCATTAACCACTTTTTCATATATTAATCTCGTTACGTAATTGTAGTGTTTATACTGCGTTGACATGTTAAAACGCCCTCCCGTTGATCTCGGTATTAACCTGGCATTTTTTAGTTCTTAAACACATTTCGAGGTACGTTTCTTCAACAATTCTAGCGTTCCCATGAGAGCTACTCAAGATACCTCTGATGAGCTGCTTGCCTATCTCAGTTCTAGCTTCAAACTCGAGAAAGTAGCCTAAACCATGTATGTAGTCGAGGTACGCTAGCACATCACTAGCCTCGTAGATCTCCCTGGTCTTGGAGAAGGATAGTATGCTTATGAATCCGAGCTTAGTTAGGATCTGGCTTAAGGCTTCTAGAACATCACGTGTCAGACGAACCTCTATCTCCTCTCTGATCTTAATCTCCTTGCTCACACCAAGTCTGGGTCCTTTGTAGGTTAAAACGAAGCTCTCCTCATCGTTGCAAATCCTTTTTCGTAGTCTTAGAGCTTCATCTGTTGAAGCGAAATCCCTACATGGGTGTGCAAAGTACGTATCAACTTCAGTGCATACCTTAACGAACTTAAAGCCTAATTCCGCTAGTATTTTCCTCGCATAGCCAGGGTCTACTACCTCGAGTTTAACCTCCTCTTCCAGCACAGTACATCCACTCCGGTTCTTACCTGACACGCATTTTCGAAAGTACTTTATCGGCTGTTTCCACGGCTTTCCTGTAGAGGAGCGGAGGTGTCCTCGTTGTTACCTTGTACTGCTTTTCAACACGAGCAAGACCCTCAACAAACGCGCATACGCCTCTTTCTAACCCAATTCCATAGCCTCCCTCAAGCACTACTACCGTTGGTACCTCTAGCTCAGCGAGAACTTTAGCCATACTGTAGTATGACACCTCCGTAAGACTCAGGTCTGCGAGTCCATCGTTGATGTAGCCGTCGAAACCTGCCGATACCACGAGCGCCTCCGGTGCGTAATGCTCTAGTGCACTTTGAACTTTGCTCACAAGAACAGTGAGTAAGTCGTCACCACTGCTGGGTGGTAGGAGCAAGTTTAACTTGTACCCGAAACCCTCGCCTTCACCCAGCTGATCTGGATAGCCGGTGTGAGGGTATAAAGTGTCAGGGTCCTGGTGTAAGTCGAGCTGAAGGATCCTCGTTTTGTAGAATATTTCCATTGTCCCGTTTCCATGGTGAGCGTCGAAGTCCACAACTGCGATATTCTTAAAGCCTGCATCCTCGAAACCCAGAACAGCTGCTGCAGCATTGTTTAGTAAGCAGAAACCCTGAGTTGATGCTCCCATGGCTTTACCTCCTTTACCAGCGTGATGTCCGGGTGGACGGAGAACTATGAACACTGGTGTTCTACTGCTACTTGAGGCTACTGAGTACGAGTAGTAGAAAGCTGAGAGAGCTAGCTCGAGAGAATCTTTTGAAAAGTACGTGTCTTCATCTACTAGCGCTGGAGCTTTCTTAGATAGCTTTACTAGGTACTCCAAGTAGCCCTTAGCGTGGATTCTCTCAGCAAGTTTCAAGGATTCGCCAGGATCAACCCTCGCAGTTGTAATGTCTTCCCATGTAAACCCCAGATTCCTAAGGGTGTTCATGACCCTTTGAACACGCTTTGGGTTTTCCGGGTGATTGAAGCTTGGATTATGCATATAGGCAGAGTCGGACAGATATAGAACCCTAAGCATTGATAAGCAACCTCATGAAGCGTAGTAAAGAGCCTGGTATAAAGCATCTATGAGGGTTTTCTTATCAATGTTCTTGGGGATTCTAACGATCGCTAGATTGGGGTGTCCTGCTATATCCTGTGCTATGCCTTCTGCCAAGAGGTACTTTGCTATTCTGTACGCTCTACCATTCGGTACTTTTAGTATTAGCAATGCGTACTCTCTATTCGTTCCCGCAACGAGCGCTACTGGTGCTTTTAGTATGAGCGAAAGTCTAGAAGCTAGTGCTGTAACACCTCTTTTCTTCCACGTGTACCTAGCATCCACAAACCTTAGGTCACCGACCTTAACAGCACTTACCGCAAGGTTCATTGCTACATCTTTGATCTCCTTATCCCGCTCCTCCACGACTTTCTTTGCAATACTCCACACTGACTCGTCCAGGGGCATGGGCGAAGGAGACGGATCGGCCAACCACTCCACGATCCTACACCACAGTTCTTCATTTCTAATAGCTGTAAGAGCTTTCGAGATGTTCTTAGCCATTTCGAACAACTTGAGAAGATTACTTGGTACTCTCTTCCCAGAGTCCATGTACTTTATTACTTCAACGAACAGTTTAAGCTTATCGTGAACCCTTATACCCTTTGATACGAGCTCATCGTAGAGGAGGGCAGCTGTTGGTTTTCTGAAGTCTACTACTGCTACGTCGAAGCTACTTTTCACCTCGTTAACCCTGTGCAAACTAGCTACGTGGTGATCGACGAATATGACCTGCTGAACACCGAAGTGAAGTTTAAGCATTTTTACGATGTTTCCAAGAGTGTCACTGTACGGTATATCAAGGAACACTACTGCATAGTAGCTGTCTTTAATCTGCGATAGAATGTATTTTACCCTGTCAGGGTCTACGGGTGTCTTGTGAAGTTCTACGTCCTCCTCGAGCGGATACCTCTTAAGATGCTTTTGAGTGTACTCTATGAGCGCTGTTGAAATAACACCATCAGAATCCCAGTCTCCAAGCACTAAAACTTTTTTTCTACCAGACATATAAGCACCCGATGTCGAGAGCAATACGGTTTACATATTCTGCTTTTAAACTGTATCATTAAATACGGGAAAGAAGGTTGAAATACCTTTCCGATATAGTTGACATGCTTCGGAAAAACATATCTGAAGGTGCGCGTATTACACGGGAGGATTCATCAGCGAATCCCATTGAACTCTTGGACGAGGCTCACCCCAAGCAAGTGGATCTTGTCGAAAAGCCCTTTCTAAAGAAGCTCAACGTTGAACCAAGAAAACCAGCAGTTGACATCTTTGCGCTGGACAGTAGCTCAAGGGTCATAGAGTCCTCTTATCTGTTCATGGCCATAGCATCCGGGAGCTTGTTCAGCAGGTTTACAGGTAGAGCATTTGATGTACCCAGCGTGATGTCGATACTGGGTTTAGAAAAACCTACATGCAAGCACATTGTTATCGTACCTGAGGTAGAAAAGTTCGACAACATACTTAAGGAGCTGGCAACGCAACCTGGTGTTTTGCACAGTAACCCTCTTGGAGTCCCCTATACAAGTAACTATAACAAGTTCGCTATACTGAATGAACTAAGGCTTAGCGTAGAACAATGCTTACTTGAAGAGTTCAGCAAAAGTGGCCTGGCGAGTAATGGAACAGTACTACTTGTTGATGGCCCCTTAGTGTACTCAACATCGATATCACCTGAACCCGCCATTCCAGTTCACGAGAGAAAAATCTACACGAAGAGCATTGAGCACATGAATAGAAGCAGAGTACTTACGTTG
Organism: Desulfurococcaceae archaeon; assembly: GCA_038889555.1. Taxonomy (GTDB): domain Archaea; phylum Thermoproteota; class Thermoprotei_A; order Sulfolobales; family Desulfurococcaceae; genus UBA285. The sequence goes on along the minus strand of JAWAHD010000014.1, from coordinate 10,464 downwards.
ATGAAGCTTGCTAAGAACGGTGTAGTTGTTATTTCGGTAGTTAAGAGATTGCATAAAAGCTACATTTTATCCTCGATAGACCCAGCTGGCATCTCACGTGGTAAAATGAACGATGAAGCTTACCTCAGTACACTCCTCATCTCTGAAAAAAACCTACAAGGAGAACACGTGCTCTTCGGACCACTAGTTGTAAAACAAAAGCACGAGTATGGGGTTGACAGGTTAATCTGGTACGTAGGTGTATCAAGAAGAATATACCCACTTAGAGGTGGATTTGGAAACTACGTTTTCTACCGTGTTGAAGTATTCAACGACGTGTACACGGATAATGTCCTAGGCTACGTCGTGTACGACAGCATCTACACGGGCTCTGTTATTCCTCTCAGTATACTCGTTGTCGATAAAAGAGTAAAGAAGCTTTCTGGCTCCATAGCAAACTATGTTCTCTACCTCACGGGTTTAACTCAGGAAGCAACTATGCAGTATATTAGCGTGTTCTAGAACAACTCCTACTATGGGGTAGTATCCTTTGAGCTCGAACGACATACTTAAAACTCTCGAAGACAAGTCCAAGGCTGCATTCGAAATTGCCGCTTCCCTTGGAGAAATAGTGGGTTTCGTTTCCAGGACCAGTCCTTCGCTTATCAACGAGGAAGGAGGGTATGTAGTTTTCGATGTAGATCCCGTAGTGTACTTTTCAAACTTCCAAGCGTTAGCTCAGGCTGGTTCACACCTCGGTGTTGTAGACATAAAAACCCTCTGCCTGGTAAGCCTAAAGGTGATCAGCGTTGAACGCAGGGACATACTAGCGGAGCTGGACCTCCCGGACATGTACACTCCTTTACCCTACAACGAGGTCTCAGGACTACTCACCAAGACTAGAATAAAAGCAAAACCTCTACTAGCCTTCAACATTAAAACCGGTGAAGTAACAGCTGCAAACTACGTTATTGAACCTCAGAGCCCGGTTGTAATACTAAGAGATACTCGCGCTATACAGAGTGTTCTCGGATTACCGAGCGAAGGAGTTTTCCTCGGATATGTAACGGTAGGCGATACGCCCATCTTCGAAGGGAACGCTCAGCTCTTTCTACCACTAAAGGCGTTTTACCAACATGTGCTAGTGGTTGGAACAACGGGTAGTGGTAAAACAACTCTGCTTAAAAACATGATCGCATCTATAATCGCTAGATACAAGCTCGGTGATCCGAGAGTTTCGTTAATAGTAATTGATCCTAACAAGGACTACGTAACCATGACACTTAAGCCGCTGTGGAAAGTATCAGGGTTCACGCGGGACGACGAGTACGTGATCTCCGAGAAAATCGCCATTAGCATTCCGGGGTTATCGGGTCTAATAGTACTGCTTCCCATTACTAGAACCGTTGTAGAGGAGTACGTTGAGAAAGCCGAGAACTGGGCTCGTGTACTGAAGATGCTTGCAGAGGACTACATAAAGAGCATACTGTCTCCGATCACAAGAAAGTTCAACTGGAGTTACACGATATCCGAGCTCGAAGTCGTAGAGGAGCCTGTAGGAGACAGTACTCTTAGGTTTGTGAAAGCCGCAGTAGAAGTGAACTACGGTTGCTGCAAGGACCTGGTTCATTACTACGTAGTTCCCTACGCGCTGAGGTACACGGATTTCAAGCCAAAGGAGCTCGTAGCTCTCAACCCTTACTTTACTAGGCAAGCCAAGGATGCTCTATTAAGATTAACGTACGCGCTCAAGCAGAAAAACGCCTACATAGAAACCATATACGACCTGTACGAGGCGCTTAAGGAAGCAAGATTCAGAATTGAGGAGAAATCTAGACCACGTGGGGTTGTCCTAGACCCCAATAAGGAGTACGTTGTAGAGGTAATTAAAGATCTAGCTATTCACAAGAGCACTCTTGAGAACATGATTCGACAGATCGCTGCTATAACGGATACTGGTATTTTCGATGTATACGTGAAAGGGCATGGTGACAAATACCTGCGTGAACCACCCATAGACTACATTCTTGAAAAGCACTTTGAAAAGTTCAACGGATACCCTATCGTCGTTGACCTCGAGTTTCTGCAGTTACACTCGCAGGCTGATCCCGAGAAGACTATTAGCATAGTAGCGTTTCGAATACTAAACAAGGTATTCGAGTGGAAGCTTGTTCAAAGCAGGTTTAAGTTCGAAACTCAACCCATCTTGATCTTCATAGACGAGGCTCACAGGTTTTTCCCGAGCAAGAGTGGTGTTGAAGAGTACCTGGAGCACGTATCTGGAATGATAGATCGTATCGCTAGATTAGGTAGATCGAGAAAACTAGGCTTAGTGTTCAGTACTCATAGTCCAAAGGATGTTCACGACATAATACTCCAACTAACTAATACCAAGATCGTTCTAAGAACAGACAAAACACACTTATCAACCCTGGACTTACCAGCTGAGTACAGGGATTTCATCACGAGAGCAAGCGATAGAGTTGGTGTACTGAAGAGTCATGTTCTAAGACTAGGCTACGTTACGTTCAGAACACCTCTGCCGCTTACTGGTCACTACGACCTCTCTGCTATAACATAGATAGTACATGCCCCGAGTTCTCAAAGCGTTTTCCACACATACGTAAACCTTCGTGCTGCTGTGTAAACAACCATTGCTGTAAAAGCAATGTACAGCGCGAATGCTACTACGTGGTTTACATCAGCGAGAATGGCTACCACTGCTAGTGCGATGAGTCTTTCTGCTCTCTCCATCAAGCCTACCCCGGATAAGCTAAGACCCAGACTCTCTCCTTTGGCTCTCATGTAGCTTACGATCATCGAAGATGCAAGGTAGATGAGAACAATGTGTGGATTGAACCCCAGCTCAACGAAGGCGAGAGCAAACACAGCCTCGCTGACTCTGTCCACAACCGAATCCAGAAACGCGCCTTTTCTACTTACTTTTCCCGTTAGTCTCGCCATTGCTCCATCAATAGCGTCTATGAAACCAGATAGCATAATTGCCAATGCTAGTAGAGTGCCTAATCCAGTGTAAACTACCAATGCATAACCGAGAATAGCTACAATCAGGGAAGTAGCTGTAAGAGCGTTAGGAGTAACATGTGTTTTAGAGAGCGGTTTTACAACGTTGTGGAAAAATTTCTCTACTCTACTCCGCAACTTGTTCAACAATGCAGTTTTCACCGCACACGTCTCTGCAGATCTTCACCATGACTACAGCGTCCTGCTCTAGCACAGGACTTTCGCTTATGATGACAGCATCTACACCGTGTTCGCAGAGCACTGAGCAAACGTTCGCGAAGTCAGGCCCATAGCCTTCCTCGGAGAGAGTGTGATGCTCTCTTTCACCTCCCTTGCCGTACTCTATCTTGGAGAAGTGTACATGAAGAGGCTTTAGTGCCCATGATCCAAGCTCTTTTTCAATGGCATCTATAACCTCTAACACGTGATCTCTTGAAGTTATGTACTTTCCACCGCTCCTAGCGTATATGTGAGCGAAGTCTACAACGGGTCGAATGCCATCAAGGCTCCTCGATATCTCTATGATCTCCTTCAACTCGCCCACTTGACTAGTTTTCCCCGTGGTCTCAGGACCTAGCCATACACCACGTGCGTTTATCTGGGCTCTATGCTCTACAACTGGTTTAAGGTTCTCGATTACTCTTCTCAAAGCATCCCTTCTACTGGGTGCATCCTTGTAGTATCCGGGATGAAACACTACGACGTAAGCATTCATCCAGTTAGCTGCTTCAACCGATTCATTGAGTCTCCGAATACTTGCTTCGACCACGTCTTTTCTGCCAGCAAGGTTTATGAAGTAGGGTGCATGAAGACTCAGCTTTACGCCATTGGCTCTAGCCTCTAGTCCAAAGGCTTTAGCTTTATCCTCCCGTATGTTAACTCCTCTTACGGCTTCGTACTCCATTGCGTTAAGACCCATTTCTCTTAGAAACGAAGGGGCTTTGAGTATGTCCGCTGACTTGAGCGTAATGGGTTTTCCCGCTGGACCGAACCAGTACCTAGGCATACTCGTTCTCCGTATTTATTCTCTCAAGATTGATACTTATAGCTGTGGGGTCCGAGATCTTGGAATCACCAAGTCTCATTGATGAAAGAGTTCTGTTCAGGGGATTGAGATTCCTCGTTACTAGACGAAGATACGTTGGTACTAAGGGAATCTTCGAACGCGATGTAGTGGTGTTCCCTGAAGCTGTAGTCGTACTACCTTTAATTGACGACTTCCTGGTGCTGATAAAGCAATTTAGAGCACCGTTCAACGATTTCATAGTTGAAGCTCCAGCTGGTGTTGTGGATAAGGGTGAAACACCGGATGAAGCGGCTGTGCGTGAACTAGTAGAGGAAATCGGCTACAAGCCGCGTAAACTTGTAAAGCTTGGAAAATACACTCCAGCACCTGGATATAGTAGTGAGATTCTACACTTCTACGTAGCATACGACCTGGAGTACGTTGGAGCAAAACCAGAGAGGTACGAAATAATAGAGCCGTTTCAGGTGAAGGTTGAAGATGCATACAGAATGGTGTTAAGCAACCAGGTGACCGATATGAAGACTGCTCTCGCAATAATGCTCTACAAGTCAATGAAGGAGGCTGGTTTAGTATGAGCTTGGAACTTAAGGTTCTAAGAAGACTCCTCGAATTCAAACTAGTGATCGAGGGTCCTAGTGGATGGGCTCTCAGGGAACTCATGGACGTAGTACTTGACTTCTTCAACGAGAGGTTTTCGCTCATTTTGAACGAAGTACTAGAGCCTTACGGATTAGAGGCATCCGTGCTTAAGGATGATGGTTGTCGTTTACTACCGAGTGAACCCTTGTGCACAAACCTAATGGTAGTTGGTGTCTACGAGAAGGATTCCCAAGCACCTTTAGTATATGCGCTCTACTACGTAGGTAAAGGAGAGAACACACTCAACATACACCTTTTCAGCCTTATTGACGCATCAACCATGAAAAAGATTAAACTTGACTAGAGTTTATACCTTTGGTTAGGTACTTACCCAAGGCTCGGGAGAAGAACAGTGTCTATGCTTACAAGAGTTAGACCAACCAAGATAGAGCTTATAAGGCTTCGGAGAAGGCTGATTACGAGCGTAAGAGTGCACAGAATACTCACTGAAAGACTTGTAGTCCTGGCTAACGAGTACATGTCTAGAATAAGGGAAGTGGTTGAACTAAGAAGAAGAGTTCAAGAGAGCTCAGTTATGGTTTACAAGAGAGCACTAGGCGTACTAGGGTTGTACGGGCCTTCCGCATCGGATTACCTTGCTGAAGTTTCACCGAAACCCACTGTATATGTGGGTATAGAGAACGTTATGGGTGTTAAAGTCAAAAGCGTAGTATTGAAGTACTCAGATAAGAGGCTACCCAGTGGTTTGGAGGACTTTACGGATCAGTGTAGAGCTTTCGTAGATGCTGTCATAGCCCTTGCAAGAGCCGAGTATGCTCTTAGAGAGATAGGCAGGGAGCTTGTGGTTACAAAGAGAAAGGCTAATGCTCTTCAGTACATTATTATACCGAGGCTCCGAAGCGTTATTAGAGCTCTTCAGTTAAAGTTCGATGAGAGGGAGAGAGAGGAAAAGTCTAGGCTAAAGCGTATCAAGCATATTCTCGAGTCCAGGGGGTCCTCTTGAGTGAAGCCGACCTCTTAGAGGTCTTCCTAAGAGAGGAGCTGAGAATTGTGAACAGACACGCGCCCAGAGAGAGGCTATCTATATGTGAGCTCATGAAATCGGAAGTGCCCCACGTGCGTACTTTTGATGGATCTGTTCACATGATTGATCCACGAGAACTCGAGCTACTCAATAACGTTGTTCACGGAGACTGTAGTCTTAAACTACCAATTGTCATCGAGTACATTCCCGAAGGAGAAGGACTGTATGTAGTTAAAGACGAATCGTCGATAAATGCTCTTGTTCAAGTCTTGAACCTTAATTCCTGGTCAAAACCCCTGGTGCTCTACAGACCGCAAGTGCTCGAACTCAGAAGGATTCTTAGAACCACGACCACCATATTATTAAGTCCACGAATCATAGGAGGAGAGTCTGGGTGGCTTACTAATGAGTGGTAGTTTAGAAGAACTTGACAAGCGTGTAGAAGCCATAATATCTAGAGCTATTGCAGAGAGAGATGAAATACTGAAGAAAGCGCGAGCTACTGCTGAGGAGCTGCTGAGAAAACCCATACCCATCGAGGAGTACAAGAGGGAGGCCGAGAACATAGTTAACGAAGCTAAGAGGGAAGCCGAGAGAATAATCGAGAATGCCAGGAGGCGAGCTGATGAGCTGAAGTCTCAAGCTAAACAGAGAATGGAGCACGCTGTGAGACTAATCGTAGAGTACGTTGCAGGGTTGAGAACAGAATGATCCTCCTGAGCAAACCCGCGAGCATGAAAAAAGTTATCGTGGCGTGCCCTCATGAGTACAGTAGTCAGGTTCTCACGGTACTTCAGAAAATAGGAGTTATCGATGTAGAATCGGTTGAGCCCACGAGAATTCTCGAGGAGTACGAGCGCCTGAGGAGACTACGCGATCAGATCATGAGCCTTTTGTCTAAAGCCAAAGTATCCCTTGTGAAAGCAGAGCTCTACGATGCCGAAGCTTTCGCACTATCCGTTGAGAAGATCGAGAACGACGTAAAAGATCTACTAACAAAAATAGAGCTTCTGGAGTCCCAGATAGGTGAACTCAGGAGAAAACAGGATGATCTTACGCTACTGAGGTCTACACTAGATAAGATTCCTCTGACCATTGACCCTCAGATGCTCTACTACAGGGGGAAACACATATCCTCGCTACTCGCAGTCTGCAGAAGAGAGTCTGTTGACCGCTTAGTAGTGCATGATTACGTTAAGTTCTACAAGGTCTACAATGTAAACGAGGACTTGGACGCTGTTATCACCGTAATTGACAGTGAGTATTTCGAGGATTATATCGAAGTGTTAAGATCTGTTAATGGATGGTTTCCACACATTATTGTTCAAATGCTACAGGGTTGCAGGGATATTGAATGCGTTAAGGATCGAGTAAAAGCTGAACTGGAGGTTGTAGCTAAAGAGCTTAACAACCTTGAGCTCAGATTATTTGAACTTGTAAGGTCCAACCTCGAAATACTCGGTAAATACATGCTCTTCGTAAACAATGAGCTGAGCAGGTACATGGTTTTCTCAGGATTGAGCGGGTACAGGCATTTATCCAGTCTCCAGGGCTGGATCCCTTCTGAGAAAGCCAGCGTTTTACTATCAGAGCTTCGTAAAACGGATCTCCCGGTGTTCGTAGAGCTTAGAGACCCCGGGCCAGGCGACAACCCTCCAACACTCATGAAGAACAAGCCTATCATAAGCTTCTACCAGGTTATTACCAGGCTCTATGGAGTTCCAAGGTATTGGGAGTGGGATCCTACGCCACTTGTAGCTTACTCGTTTGCGTTCTTCTTCGGGCTGATGAACGCTGATGCAGGCTATGCACTATTAGGACTGCTCGCTGTACTCTTGGTACTAGATAAGCTAGCTGAAAATCCGCATTCACCCTACTACAGGGAGCTCAAAGGTGTTTTGCTGGTTTCAAACACTGTAGCACTTGTTGTTGGCTTGCTCTCGGGAACTCTATTCGGCGATCTACTCAGGCTCTTTAACTTAAACCTACCAGTACTATTTAAAGATGTTGTTGATCCACTGGGATTCATAAAGCTATCTTTGATAGTGGGTTTAGTTCACGTGAACATAGCTCATGTATTAGCTACAGTGAGATTTCTTGGTGAAAGAAAACTAGCTGATACTCTAGTTGAGCTGGGGCTTCTCATCTCAGAGGTGTTTGGTATACCCCTAATACTAGAAAAGCTTCTGGGGTACAGAGTTCCCGTTATAGGAGAACTATCCGAGGTAGTAATCTGGTCAGGTGTTATTGCGGGAGTTTCAATGATCATTGCGGGTAGCATAATAAACATGAAAGCGTTGGGTCTTCTCATGTGGATCTTCCAGATAACCGGCTTACTGGGAGACGTACTAAGCTACGTTCGACTAGCAGGTGTAGGCATGGCAACCTATTATATGGCGCTCGCATTCAACTTCATGGTAGAGATGCTGTACGGATACTTTGGAGACCTCCGTATAGTGGGATTAATGGTTGCTACTCCGCTGCTCATACTGGCACACCTATTTGTATTAGTGCTTGCACAGCTGGGAGCATTTGTTCACTCGCTTAGACTCTGCATGCTAGAATTCTTAACGAAGTTCTACGATGGATCAGGACGTGAGTACGCACCGTTTAGAGCTACGAGGTCTACTATCATCGTGCTACCCAGATAAGAACGGAAATTTGTTCATATAGTCAGGAGAGCTGGCACCATGCACATATATAAACTGTAGGCTAAATCAACAAAATCCTGGCTAAAAGGGGGCTGTGTGAAATGATAGATCCACTAGGGCTTGCTTATATAGGTGCTGTGCTTCCGCTGATAGGCGGCGTAATGGGTTCAACAACAGGTATGAAGCGTGCAACAAGCACAGGAGCCTCTGTACTGGCTGAGGATCCAGCTCAGTTCAAGAACGTCTTAATACTGGCTGCACTACCAATGACTCAGACATTTTACGGACTAATACAGATGATATACACGTTGCAGGCATACATACCGGGAGTAGAAATAACTATTGCAAGAGCTCTCGGCATTCTCGCTACGGGTTTCATCGGGTTTCTTGCTGAATGGCTCTCTGCCTGGGTACAAGGCATCGTCTGCGCCTCTGGAATCTCTGAGTTGCCTAGAACCAAGGGTAAGAACTTCATGAGCACTGTTATTCTAGCTGTGTACGTTGAGCTCTGGGGAATACTAGGAATAGTCTTCACAATACTAAGCTACGCGTTAATAGGATGAGGTGCATTGGAAACAGGCTACGATTTCTCTGAGAGAATAATAAGGGAAGCCGAGAGAAAGGCGAGTGCTATAGTTGAGGAAGCACGTAATCAAGCAGATAAAATAGTCAAAGACGCGCTAGAAGAGTGGACAACTAAAGCCGAAGCTACTAGGAAGCAGATAGTTGAAGAAGCACTTAGACAGGCAAACATAATACTAGCTGATGCCAAGAGAGAGGCTAGTATCATAGTAGCGAGTGCTAAGCAAGAAGTCATCAACGAAGTTTTTGAAAACGCACGCAGTATTCTCCACAAAAGAGAATACGATGTTAAACAAAGCCTCAGGAACCTGATTATCGAGGGTTTAGCGTACATTAAAACCCTATCAAAGATCGTCGTTAACCCAAACGACACTGAGGTTGCAAAGGAGATTCTGAATGAACTCGGGTTCAGCAACGTTGAAATTGAAACAAATGATAAAATGTCAGGAGGAATCATATTAGTATCCTCAGAAGGCACCGTAGTGAACAACAGCATTGAAGTTAGACTTAAGCAAGCCGAGCTTAGACTACTCGATAAAATCGCCAAGAGCCTTTGGGGCTGAATTTTGATACCCGTGTTCAGGAAGAGCAGTATCGTGTTGAAGGAAGAGTACTGCAGCATGCTTAGTGCTGACACTAGATCAGGTAGTCTTAGAGCTATAATCGACAAAGAGTTTGCACCCCGGTTGATTAAAATAGCCGAGGAGTCTCGAGATTTAAGTAGAATACTATTAGAAGTCGACAGGTACCATGCTATTCTTCTAACGAGGATTCTCGAAGCAGCTAAAACCGAGAGAACAGTTCTAGCAGTTGATGCACTAGTCAGAACATATTCATTTTTGCCTGCAGTAATAGCTAATCAAATGGGTTTTAAACCGCTTTCTTATATTCCAATACCCTGGGTAAGCGGTCTTAAGGAGAACCTTGATTTGGCTCGGTTCTTCGCAGTTAACCCGTTGCTAAGTGAACTAGCGAGTTACTACCGCTCTTTGGATAGGCTAAAGCCCGAGAACATGGTGAAAATACTAGATGAGATCGCCATGGTGATAAAGAATTCAGAATACGTTCACGAATACCTAGTGGCTGGTTTATACTATGACCTTGTTTTGATCAGGCTCTGTAGTATCCATGACCTCTCGGATTTTGAATTTAAACCTCTACTTATGCCTGTGCAGGGATTCAGAGAAATCTGCAAACTAACTATGAGCAACGTTGAGCAGATCCCTGGTGCTTTGAAGAGAACTCGTCCAGTTATTAGTGTAGCTTCTAGCATTTATGAAGATTCTCTCAGGTTGCTAGGAAGAATAGAGGGGTTGGACTTGGTAGCTGTGGTGGCTCCAGCCTATTTAGCATCTCAGATACTGCACGTAAAACCTACGGAGTCATTGCTCAAGTATTATCTTCTATACCTGAGGCAGAGTGTTCTACTGAAGCTTGTACTGGTGTTTGCAGAAGAGCCATCTGTGAAACCTGAGCTTAGGTTGTTCATTGAGAGGTGGGTTAGCCCGTGATCAAGCGTGGCAGAGTGATCTTTATAGGCGATGAAGCACTAGAACTGATCGCACGTGCAGCAGGAC
>JAWAHD010000013.1:0-23365 GCA_038889555.1 Desulfurococcaceae archaeon | reverse complement strand
CTATTCTACCTTTGTTCATAACTGCTATTCTGTCGCTCATGCTCATGGCTTCGAGCTGGTCGTGGGTAACGTATATAGTTGTTATGCCGAGAGATTTCTGCAGTCTCCGTAGTTCTTCTCTCATCTCAATCCTGAGCTTAGCATCAAGGTTACTGAGTGGTTCATCCAGTAGGAGAACTCTGGGTTGAACAACAAGAGCTCTTGCTAATGCAACTCTTTGTTGTTGTCCACCGCTGAGTTGCAATGGGTACCTGTTTTCGAGCCCTTTCAGCTTGACGAGCTCTAGTGCCCAATCAACTCTCTTCTTGATATCCTCGTCGCTAAGCCCAAGCTCTTTTCTCCTTATTTTAAGACCATAGGCTATGTTCTCGAAAACAGTCATGTGAGGCCATAGTGCATAGTTCTGGAATACCATTGCTGTATTTCTCTTATAGGGTTTTTCGAAGGTTACATCTTCATCATCGAAGTAGACCTTACCCTTGTCCGGGACCTCGAAACCCGCTATGATCCTTAGCGTCGTTGTTTTACCGCATCCGGAGGGACCTAGAAGAGTAAAGAACTCGCCTTTTTCAACGTTAAATGTAACGTCTTCGACTGCTACAACTGTACCAAAGTACTTTGAAACTTCTTCGAGATTAACTCTCGTCATTGAAATTACCTCTACACTCCTATAAAAGCGTAGCGTTGCTTAAAAACGTAGACTATGGTTACAACCACGGCTAACTGGATAAGTATCAGTATAGCACCCGTAGCTGCAACAACCATTGGTCCCTCAGGTCCTGCTCTGTGAAGATACGTACCCATGTAGTACGTTAATGGAGCTTGTTCTTCGTTTATACCTCCGAATGTAATGCTTGTAGATACCTCTGTTGCCATGTACACGAATCCTAGTAGTGCACCGCTAAGAATGTATCCTATTATGAAGGGCATTATAACGCCGAATACAACCTTGTAGCGTGGAGCGCCCAGGTTCATTGCGGCTTCTTCAAGGTTTTCATGAACCTGTTGAAAACCTGCGAACACTGATCTTACAACGTAAGGTAGTCTTCTAACACTGTACGATACTATGAACACTATCCATGCTTGAAACGCTACGCTAGCTGGACTAAAATAGCGTCCAAGTTCTTCAGGTAGGAGGTCTGCTATTTCAGAGAACACTATGAAATACCCTAGAGCAAAGACCAACCCTGGAATAGCCAGTGGAGCTGTTGCGAGAGAGTCAAGTACGTTTGGAATAACCTTTATTTTAAGCCTACTAACACTGTACGCAACACACGTGGCTAAGAACACTGCAATCGCTATTGAAATACCTGCGTACGTTAGCGTGTTGATAATGTACTTGTTCACAGCAGGGTCTAATAGGACTCTGCCGAAATAGTAGAACGGATCACTTGTTAACTCGAAAACCAATCCTGCTTCGCCTCTGTATGGTTTTAACATACCCAGTGACATTAGTATGACCATGATCTGCGGAGCCATTGTAATTAGAACCAACGGAAACACAACCAAGTATAGAACAGCCATACCTAAGGGACCAAGTTTCCTTACTCTCGGGTTCCACCTTCCACCCCTGCTGATCATAGCATAGCTTCTCATGCTAACGTAGTTCCTGATAGCCAAGAACACTACTAAAGCTAGTACCAGCAGGATTACTCCCATTGCTGCTGCATCTGGTCTTATAAAACCATACTGATACGCCTCCTTGAGCCTGTCGAATATCACATAGCTCATGAAGTTCCTTTCATTGAATACAATTGGTCCCATTAAATCCTCCAGGCTAAACACGAAAACCAGCGTTGCACCAGCTGCTATTCCGGGAAGAGCGAGAGGAAGAGTTACCGTTCTGAATATTCTGAATCCTTTGGCACCGAGGTTTTCTGCCTGCTCCTCTGTGGAGGGATCTACGTTTATGAATGCTGTGTAGGCGTTTAAGTACACTATTGGGTAGAACGCGAATATCTGAGACAGTACTACACCGGCTATGCTGTCGATTTTCAAGTAGCAACCTGTGAAGTACTTGAACACCTGTGATATAGGTCCGGCTTCGCTCCACAGCAATTTAATTGTAAAGGTATTAATGAACGGTGTATTGAAGAGTGGAACTATAGCCAGTATTCTAAGCAACGTGTGCCCTGGAAACCTGTACCTTGCTAGTATGTAGCCTATAGATGTACCAAGTATTGTTGCAGCAACGGTTGTTATAGTAGCTGATATGATGCTATTGAGAACCGGCCCATAGTTCACTCCTCTGAGAACGATAAGACACTCGCCACCTCGGAGAGTTATTTTAGTCCATGGCTCCGCGAGATGTGGTTTGATCCTAACACCCCCCTTGAATATAGAATAGTAGTTATCCCACCAAGAACCCCCTAGCGGTGGAATAAACGAGTACACAAGCACCGTTAATATTGGTAGAAGCATAAAGATCAGTAGGTAGATGATTCCACACAGGAAGAAGAACCATAAAGTCTTATCGAGTTGAAAAGTGATCTTTCTAAATCTTCTACTCACGCTCACGTGTAACCTTACGGACATCCTGGATTTGAACTCTTTCCACGAGTATGTTTTATCAATTATAGCACCAAAAACGGTTACACCGAGGTATGGTGCAAGTAATGTAGCAATAGCCATATACATGTAAACAACGTCTCTAGTGTATGGATCTCGATTGAAAACCATGAATATGGATATAATGATGATTTCGAATAGAGCAATTATTACCGATAGAAACATAAGAGAGAAGCTGTACTTGATCCTGTAGTAGTCAAAGCCAAGTTTCAGTAGAACATAACCACATGTAAATGCCATAGCGAGAGTAAACAAAGCTAATATTTCTCCCTCATCGGCTGGTAATACCTCGTATCCTATCAGTGTCAGCACTCCAAATAAACCACCGGTTAAGAACACCTCTGTTAATCCAACACGCTTCACTTTTCAACACCCTAACGACATGCTACGTTACGCGGGTAGCATGAAAATACTCGATGTCTGACATATCTGGACGCAAATGTAAGTAAAAAACTTGCTGACTCGTATAAGTTTATCTACAAGCTCTATTTTCTCCTCATAAGCACTACTAGTGCACCAAAGATAGCTATCGCTATGGCTATCAGGGCTAGTAGCATTGGTGAAACTCCTCCAGGTTGAACAGTTGATGGGGTTTCCGTTGCCACAGGTGATGTCGTTAAGGAGGTTGTTTCAGTAACTGTGTCAGTTGTTGCAGGTGGTGTGTACTCAGGTATATTACCACTACGGAGAATCTCCAGGACTTTTCTGTACCTCTCTCTTGCAGCCTGCTCCCAAGTCGACATTAGTGCTTGGTATGTTGCGGCATCTGTTAACGCTTTATTTACTTTAGTAGCGTACTCTAGTGTGAATTCTACTTCGGTACGTGTCATTGGATCCACGAACCTTAGAGGTCTAGTTAACTCATGAATCAAGTATTGGAGTTGCCCATGGGTTATTTTGCCTTCGAGGTAAGCTTTCGCGATCTCGCTCCATACGTACTGAAGGTCCTCATGAACGTTGACGAGAGTTGCTTTGAAGTAGTACATCACAGAGTTTATCCAGCTTGCAGAGAGTGCTTCATCGAACTCTATTCCTCTAAGGTAAACAAGGTTGTCGTATGCTTGTTTAAGGTCTGGTCTGCTTGTGATACCGTACGCTTTCAGCTCTTCAGGTATTTCGATCTCGAATGTTCTTGGATTTACGGGTATTCTATTTATATCCCTGTGAAGCCATACAAGTTGTCCACCGAACTCGCTCAGAACCCATGCTACGAACGCAGCAGCGTGAACAGGGTACTTTGTTGTGTTAAGTATTGCTATTGGGTCAGCGTTCACAATTGTTTCACCCTCTGGTGCCACGTACTCGCAGTACGGGTTTACGCTCATTGCCATGTAACCGTAGAAGTCTATGGTTGTTCCAACAGCTATGTCCCCTATGGTTACGGCGTCTCGTACATCACCACTGCCAGAGTACACGATCGAGTTAGCTGCCATTAGTGTTAGGATTCTCCAGCCTTCGTTCCAGCCCCTGGCTTGTAGTATTATCTCGAAGATTCTCAGGTTACTAGTGCTCTTCGTTGGATCAGCTAATCCTATTAATCGTGCTGCTGGGTAGTACTTAATATAGACAGGATTTGTGAGATCCTCCCAGGACCGCGGCTTTGGAAGCCCGTACCTCTCGAGAATTAGCTTGTTAACGGTAAAGCCAAAGCTACTCACACTTGCTCCAATCCACCTTATGTTTCCATGCGCGTCAACCTTGTAGGTTGCACTACCAGCTATGGTCTCCGGGATCTTGCTTAGCTCGTACATTATTGCGTAATGCTCCGGTTGAGCAGTTGGATTTATTGGGAGCAGAAAACCCATTTCGTCCAGCATGTTGAACAGTGTTGGACCTCCACCCCATGCAACGTCTATTGATACTCTAGCCCTTCTGATGGTTTCAGGCCATAGACTAGCCTCCTGGTATACGAACTGTAGTCCTGTTATTCCAAGCTTCGCGGCAACCGGGGAGTTCAGGAAGAGTATTCTAGTTAAGCTTTGTATTGATGATTCATGTCTTGTTAGTACTACTAGTCTTACGTTTCTAACCGTTGTTAAGCTCGCCAAGTAATCAAGCCAAGGATAAGGCTCTTCTTTACTCCCCCATGGCCACTGCTGTGCAGCTGTCTCATATGCACCAGTAACTGGTAGGAGTACTGCTATTACTATCATTAATCCTAGTGCAAATGATACAAATGAATACTCTCTCAGCATAGTGCCCTCCCGTTGCAATATACGAATTAAGAACCTATAAAGCTTCCCATCGTTACCAATTACAGAATAATGCGATAGAACGGTTTTGAGGATAAACAAGACGAATGAAGAGTAAAAAGAGAGATTTTGTTTCCAGATACTACATTCTACTTCTTCTTGAACAACATGTACGCTAGTACAGCTATTATTACTACTGCTATTGCTCCTACGATGGTCGTCAACGTGTACTCCGGTACCGTTACTGTCTCCGTAAGAACCTCGGTTTCATTTATTACTTGTGTAACAGTTACAGTAACTTCTACTGGTACTTCAACCGTTACCCTTAGTATTAGGGGTCCCATGAATCCATACTTGCTCATTCCAGCTATTATGGCTAGTCTACCGGTATCAGGATCGTAGAGTGATAGTAGTGTGTATTGCTCTTCCGCTGTTGGAGCCAGGAAGTCTACTACTAGCGGTTGAACACCAGCTAGTATGGCTCTGGGGTCTCCACCACCGAGTAGCCACTCCTGTGGATCACCTGGAACTACTTGTCTCACTTTCATAGGTCCAAATCCATCATAGCTGGCTACAGCTACTGCGAATATCCAGCCTTCTACGTTTTGAACATCCTTCAGCAGATTCTTTGATATCCTTATATCTATAGAGTCGCCACCAACGTAGTATACGTCGAAGTATACACCATCTTCACCACTCAGCAACGTTCCATCACTAGCATAGAGAGCGCCTGCTTCACCATCAGGCCATGGTACTCCTCCCCATCCCGGTGCAGCTACGGCTAAGTAGTGCCATCCATGGTACACATTCACGTTTAATCCTGGGGCTGTGTAGTTCTTGGGTATGGTTGGATCTGTGGTGAGAATGTAAACGTGTATTAGCTGTAGGCAGAAGCCGTTTGGACCGCCCCATGGGTTACCTCCGTAGTTTCGGAATGTTGTTCTAAGGTAGATGTAGTCTCCGTCCTCGAGCACCTGGAACTTCACTATATCAAATGCGCCTGGAACAAACACAGGGTTTGTGGGATACCTCAGTGTTCCCAGCCCTTTGTCGTCATCAAAGGGATCCTCGAAGGATAGCACCTGCATTGTAATTATCCGTATCCACCATCTAACAAGGTTTGTTACGAACCTTGGTCCATCAAGGTCTACACCGATGTATCTTGATGACCATGCTGGTTCGTAGTTTCCGTACAACGACTCACCAGCAACTGTTACTAGTGAGTTCACGTGCGGAATGTACTCTGCCGCGTATGCAACAAAGCTCCAGTCTCCTCTCTCAGCTCCAAGACCGTAGAGTAGGGTATCATACACGTAGGGATCTGGTGGATTGTTGTTTCCAATGTAGGCTCTTCTGAACCAAACCAATCTTATAAGCCCTGGGTATGTTTCCGCAACAGGGTCTCTGTAGTTACCCTCCTCGTCTACCCATATAACGCATGTAGGACCATGCATTATAATTGGCTTTGTAACTCCCTCATCAACCATGTAGGTGTGCAAGTAGGGAACGTTGTCCGGCTCAACGAACGCTAGTACTCTGTAGTAAGCTAAAGCGTTAGTTGGGTATTCAACGCCTTTGTAGACGTAGGTTCTATTCTCAGGGTATGGTGTGTAAACCGCTGCATGCTCAAGTCTTAACCTAACACCCGTGTACTCCAGTAGAGAGTTTACAGCTTCTATGCTGAGTGGTCCTGTTGCACCGTAGTCGCTGTCACCAGCAACGTAGAGCACCTTGTTCCCTGAGTAAAGCCAGCTCTTGATCGCTTCCATTTCATCGGGTGTAAAGCTAACTGTGGGTTGCCCAATTAGCAGTATGTCCACTTCCGATAACAACTCGGGTGTTATAGTGGTACCCGGTGTTATGTTGATCCATCGAATAGAGTACACTGCGCCGTCTATGGTTACCGAGGTTATATTACCCTGTATGAAACCAAGGTACTTGTCGCTTTCACCGTGCGCAAGATCTACTGCTATGGTTATAACACGAGGCTGTGCGAGTGTGGACGGGGTTACAAGTACAGCGAGTAATGAGATTGCTAGTAGTGCTACTAGTAGTATTGATGCTCTACTCATGACCGACACCTGTACGTTTAGAGCTTATATGAGGTGGGGTTAAAAATACTAAGGAGCGAATCTAATAGCTCGATGTATCAAGAAGCTGTTGACTTCCTTGCAATCTTCAATACCACTACGATAGCGATAGCTAGTATAACGCTTGCACTTACTACCGCTACGATTAATACACTATTCGTGAGTGTAGGAGGCTGTTCTTCAGTAGCAGCTTGCTCCTGAGCTGTAGTAGTTGCTGATTGCCCTGGTGTAGGGGTGAACGGTGTTTCTACAGTAGTTGGTGTTTCAATCTGGGTTTCCATGATGATTGGTGTAGGAGTTGTGGTTGTTTCTTGAACTTCGACTATCTCCTGCACTGGTGGCTCCTGAGGTGTTACTCCTGGGGGATAGATGATCACTAGATAGCTCTTTGTGGATGCAAGGTTTGCGATATTTACCGCTACTACGTCAAGTCTACAGGTCACGGCTTCGGGTGCGTTCACGGTTATCCTAGCTTCAACGGAGACTCTATTGAATACGGAGTAGTATGTTTCCGGGGTTACTCTAGTGGATATTCTAGCTGTGCAATTTAATAAAATACTTACACTGTCAGGGTCTACTCCGTAGTGTTCATCAACAACATCAATGTACAATGTAAAAGTTCTATTTAGTCTTGGAACATCCGGAAGCCACCGGGCTAGGCTTATGGTTGGAAGACTTGTGTCTATTTCCCTAAACACGAGGATAGTTAAGTTGCTTAACGGTGGTGTGGTTATTTCAAGGTAGAAATACGCTACTTTACTCGCTGTGTAAATGTGCTTCACAATGGCTCTTGCATCGTGTGATTTCTCCCGAATGCTTACCTGAGGAGCAAGGGTTTCAGGTGACCATGGTAACGCTATTACTGTGCTAACAGTGATGTTCATGAATGTTAATCTATTGCGAAGGGAGAACATATATGCTTCTAATCCTCGTACTAGTTTAACATCAACTCCTAATCCGCCGTAGTCCACTGGTATAGAGAAGTAGCCTACACCCGGGTAGTAGGGGAAGACTAGTTCACCAGTCCTGATGTCCAGCTCGAATACTCTTACACCGGGGTACATCGGTGTCAGTTGACCAGATGATGTAACCGTTACGAAGTGTGTTCTAGAACCTGTTCTAGTACTGATGTAGAGTATGTACTGGTCTCTGTGTATATGACCGGAGATAACGGCTGTAACATTGTGGTCTTCTATTAGCTTCAGAACGTACCTGAACGCTGTCATGTTGCTACTCCAGTAGGAACTCACAGGGGTTTCAACTCCGGGAGCATAAGGCTTCAGAGTTTCTTCATCGTCGTAGCTGGATTCAACAACGCATGGTTGCGCACAGAAGAACATAGGGTAATGTGTAACGATGATCTTATATGGAAGGTAACTGTAGTTCATCAGAGCTTCCTCGAGGAAGACTATCTCATCCCAGGTTATGATGTTGTTCGTAGCAAAGTGGGGGTTTGTGTAAACCCCGACCAGTAGCAACTTGTTGCCTATTACACGTACCCATCTCGTAGGACCAACATAGGAAGAGTACCACGAACCCGGGTGATCGTGGTTTCCTGGTACACTAAAGACTGGGTACCTGTAGAGCATCATGAGCCGGTAAGCTTGAGTCATTTTAGCGTAGTACTCACTATCCACGTCCTGTATGTCGCCCGCCCATAGTATCAGATCGGGGTTTAGAGCGCTCGCAATTACAGCCGCTGAGTACCTCCACAGGTCCGGTTTACCAACAACTCCGAAGTGAATATCTGTCATTACCACTACTCTGAGTTTCTCCGGAAGAGATTCTACGATCCAAATGGACCTGGGAACGACTAGTTCACGGGATCCTACGAGAACGAGGTCGTATAATCCCTCCTCTAAGCTAGAAGGAATACACAGCTCTAGTTCAACTCCGTTCTTTCTGTTAATTCTCACGGTGTAGTTTAGCAACTTTGATGCTCCATCCACGTAGTCTACTCTCCAGATATAGCCAACCGAGAACTCTTCATTAGCATACTCTTCGCGGAGCACTAGGAATTCACAACCCCCGGGCTTTATTACCAGAGGAGCCCCAGGACCAGCGTTATTTACGGGTAGAGCTACCGCTATATCCGGGTAGTGAGGAATGGGTTGAAGCTTCTGAAGCGAAGTTTGAACATCAGGTGGCGACAATAGCGGTATTGGTAGAAGTGCTACTATTATCGTGATAGTCAAAACCTTGGAGAGAACCTGTGACATGGTTTGTTACCCTGCGTTTTCTACTAAGTATGTACTCGTAGAATTTATACTTTTATCAGTTCTCGTTTATTAAGTAAGCACTCGGAGAATTATGACGAGCAGTTGCTGGTTAACGTGTGATTGAGTATGTCTACGAGAAGGAGGGGCTTTTTCCACGAGCGGGATCTCGTTAGACGCTTCTGGGAACATGGTTTTGCTGTTATCAGAGCTCCAGCTAGTGGTAGTAGAGTGAAGCATGTTGTATACCCAGACATTGTAGCATTGTACAAGGGTAAAGTGATTATCGCTGAGGTTAAGTCCATGAGCAAGCCTAGAACGATCTACATCGAGAAATCGAGAGTTGAAAAACTGCAGGAATTTGCATCTAGATCTAGTGGTGAAGCCTTCATTGCTGTGAAGATTGTGGGTGCAGGTGAGTGGTTCTTTGTTCCTCTAGATAAGCTCATAGATGCTGGAAGCACTTACAAGATAACACCAGAGGCACTGCAGAATAGTATTAAGCTTGAAGCACTAGTATCCATAGTTAAGGGTGTAAGAAGGCTAACAGAGTTTCCCGAGAGAAAACAGTAGAAAATTCACTCATGGCTTACCGTGATCTACTAGTATTGAATTGTAGCTTTAGTCTTAGTCAAAGCGTGTTCATTAGAGTAGTCAGTGCTATATTACCTCTAATCTGAACTGTGCTCCGGACTTTTCGCAGATTTTTCTGAATCTGCTTATTTTTCTTCTGTATGTTCTAAGGAGGTCTTTTCTCAAAACAACAATGATCCCGTCTTCGTTTACTTTAACATCGGAATCTGGAATAGCGTTTCTAATTTTCTCAGCAAGCTCTTGCCATGCTGGATGGCGAGGTCTAAGCTTTTTAACCGGAACTACGACTGTTTGCTCACCAAAGGTGTATATTTCATACTCGAGCTCGCCTGTCAAGAAGTCTCTTACTTCGACTACGGGTCTTGAGAGTTCAGCCTCCTTTAAACCTGTTGGTAGTTTAACAGTCATTCTCAACTCGTAGACTTTCTCGACTCTTCCGTTCCTTATGAATATCACGGTATCGATTATGGAGGGTATCATTCCAAGGTCTACTCGTCCTATGAACCTCTGTATGGCATCTATTGGGCTCGTTGCGTGGACAACACCTATCATGCCTATACCAGCGAGTCTCAGGTCAGCGTATAGCTTGAAGTCCTCGTCCGTTCTCATCTCGTCGAAGACTGTGTAGTCTGGTCTTGAGAGCAGTAGTATGTCGTGTAGTTCACCAATGCTTGCGTAGTGCTTGCTATACTGCGTTATCTCTTCTGGTAGGATCATGTCTCTTGGTGATTCGATCGTTTTAACGACTTTGCCCGTTCTCATGTAGTACTCAGCTAAGGCCTGCGCAAAGGTGGTTTTACCCATGCCTGGAGCACCAGCTATTAGAATACCCTCTGCTCTCTCGTTTAACCTCTTGATCAGCTCCAACGTTAGGTTGTAATCCTCTAGCTTAAGTCTTTTAACTGGTCTAACAGCCGTTATCTCCCAGCCATCACTTAAAGGTGGTTTCACGATGATTATTCTGTACTCTCCTAGCTGAACTATGGTTGACCCTGCTCTGTCTATTTCTATGAACGCGTCACTTCTTCTGCGCGCTTCCTCAATGATCTCATTAGCCATTCTCTCAATGTCTCCTCTAGTGAGCTTTTTATCAGCAAGCTTAATGTACCTCCAGTCACCTGGTTTACCAATCTTAGCCAAGGGAACAGAGTTTTCCTTGAGATGAACGCTCATTGTGTTTTCATCGAAGTACTTCTCGAACTCTAGTTTACTTTTACTCTCTTTGATAGTTAAGAGCACGTGTATGCCCATGGTTTTACACACCTCGTAGTTGACTCTATCTCCGGCTATTACCACTCCCCCCGTTGCGTATGCTAGGTCTCTTACAGCCGCGTTAACCTCAATGATAGCTAAATCGTGGTTCTCTGGAAGGGGGAATCTGGTTTTCTCACCAGCGTACTCGAGCATTATTTTTCCTTTCTCGTGGAGTTCTCTCAGCTTTTTCAGTTCTTCTAATCCAGCGTATCCCACCGCTAGTCCTTGATGTGCCATTTGCTCAAGCATCGCCACAATTGCTCTATGTACGACTACTCTACCTACTATAGTACCCTCTTCCACGAGCTTACTTACTGATCCTTGCACTATAGCTGAGAAATCGGGGATGTAGATCTGCTCTCCTGCTATTTTCAAAAAGAACACCACATGGTTTTAGAAAAAGATAAGGTCTCTTTTAAAGACGAAGTTTTCGTATTTTCGATCTACGTCAACTTCCTCGAGCTTTTCTCCAGGAACATATCGATGTAGTCTTTAATGCGTGGTCCTTCAACTATCTCTAGTTTGTAGCTTACTCTAGCAACTGGTTTATCTAGTCTTATTAGCCTGGTTATATCGGATGGTGTTGCTAAAACAACTGTGTCTGCTGGTATTCTGTTCAAGAATTCTTCGAGCTCTCTGAGCTGCTCAAGCCTATACCCTGTGCTTGGAACTACGGGACCCATGTGGGGGTACTCAGTGTATATTCCCTTGAAGAACCCTGTAGCATAGGGTTTCGGGTCTACGATCTCCGCGTTGTACTTACGTGCAGCTACGTAGCCAGCAGCGTAGGGTAAACCACCGTGTGTTACTGTAGGTGAATCCTCAACTACAACGACTCTTTTACCTTCCACTAGTTCTGGTTTGTCAATGTACACTACACTAGCTGCAACTGAAATGTACGCTTTGGGATTTCTCGATGCAATGTTCTTTTTTATTTCCTCGATGGCTCCAGGCTTAGCTTGATCGCCTTTGTTTATGATGACAGAATCAGCTCTTCTGAGATTGATCTCGCCTGGGTACGATCTAATCTCTATGCCTGGTCTCATTGCATCAGCAACAACTATCGAGAAGTCAGGTCTGTAGAATGGCCAATCGTTGTTTCCTCCATCCCAGAGTATAACGTTGTTCTCGCGTTCAACGATCTGCAGAATCCTTCCGTAGTCTACTCCTGCGTAGACGCTGAAACCTTCTCTCAAGTACGGTTCGTACTCTTCCCTTTCTTCGATTGTCACATCGTATGCGTCCAAGTCCTCCAGCTTGTGAAACACCTGGATAGCCTGCTTCTCGAGATCACCGTAGGGCATGGGATGCCTTACTATGCCTACTCTTAATCCACGTCTTCTCAACTCCTGCGCTACTTCCCTGGAAACAGTGCTCTTGCCAACACCGGTTTTAACACCTAGAACGGCAATAACAGGCTTAGACGCCTCAATCATGGTTTCGTTGGGACCCATTATCCTAAAGGACAGACCAAGGGATACCAGCCTTGATAGCACGTGACCTAGCTCATCGTAGGTTAAATCACTGTAAGCTAACACTGCTTCTTCAACAGCGTACTGTTTCACTATCTCATCCACAATCTCCAGGCTTACTATTGGTATTCCGTCAGGGTAGTAAGGTCCTGCGAGGCTTGGTGGATACCTTCTTCCGGATACACCTGGAATTTGAGTTTGAAGGAAAGCTACTACTCGGTACTCTGGGTTGTTCCTGAACACAACGTTGAAGTTGTGAAAGTCTCTCCCACTAGCACCTACAATAACAACCTTCTTCATTCAATCACACCTCTGATCAGTAACTAATGAGTAAACTAGATTATCAATCAGGCGGACGCCAGTTACATACTTGTATAGATCATTTGGACAGGTATAAATATCAATCAGCGCAGCATCCTCAGCATTGACGACCAATTCACCGGGTCAATTAGTGCAAAAGGGTAGGAGGTATGCAAAGAAATCAAATGAGCATTCTCGAGAAAAAACGATAGTAATGCTCTCTACGTTGCGAACTCTGAGCACGTGTGGTTACGCTTAGAGTTTTATGTTGTTTAGCTTCTCGATTATAGTAGTTAATCTCTCTAGCATCAGCTTTCTCTCGATGCTGGCTACTAGTCTTCTGGTTGAAATCACTGCATCTGGGTTAACGCTAATACTATCGATACCTTCTCTCACCAAGAACTCCACTATCTCGGGGTAAACGCTTGGTGCTTGTCCACAGATGCTGACAGTTGCTCCTTTCTTGTGAGCTCCTCTAATGATCATTCTAATGGCTTCAAGTACTGCTGGGTCTCTTTCATCAAAGTATCCCATCTCTGCTAGTATATTGCTATCTCTGTCAGCACCCAGCACTAACTGAGTGAGATCGTTGCTTCCAATGCTAAATCCATCTACTAATTCAGCAAATTGCTCAGCTAGTAACGCAACACTTGGAACCTCGGCCATAATCCATACTTTGAAATCTTTGCTTCTCCTTAATCCCTCTTCTTCCATGATCTTCAGTAGACGTTTAACCTCCCATGTTGTTCTCACAAACGGCAACATAACCCATACGTTTGATAAACCAAATTCCTCGCGTACTTTTCTTATAGCTCTCAACTCTAATCTAAAGCCTGGTTCGTACTTCGGGTGAATATATCTGCTAACTCCTCTCCAACCTATCATCGGGTTTCTCTCATCGGGTTCGTATTTCTCACCGCCCTTTAATCCCCTGAATTCGTTTGTTCTGAAGTCGCTGAACCTTACCACAACCGGCCTTGGATATATGGCCTGAGCTACTTTGGCAATACCTTCTGCTAACTTATCAACAAAGAAATCTTGTCTACCCGTGTCGATTAAGTACATTGGGTGATATCCGATCCAATCAGTGAATATAAACTCTATTCTCATTAAACCTATTCCATCGAAAGGTAAGTCCTTGTATTTGTCAATTGCGTCGGGTTCACCCAGGTTCATGTATATCTTAGTTGCAGTAACAGGGTACAACGGCAGAAGTTGCTCTGGGCTAATGCCAACAGCTGCAACAACACCTGGGGCTGTAGCAGCTGCCTCAGCCTTTGGTTTAACTAAGTCCTCTACTACACCTTCATACACTATACCTCTACTAGCGTCAACAGTTATCTCTGTTCCGCTCACCACGGTTTTTGTTGCATTGCCTGTTCCAACAATACATGGAATACCTAGTTCTCTACTAACTATTGCAGCGTGGCTTGTCATTCCACCTTCATCTGTTACTATAGCTGCTGCTTTCTTCATTAATGGAACCCAGTCAGGGTCGGTCATCTTCGTTATCAGTATATCCCCTTCCTTGAACTCCATGGCTTCTGGGCTCTTGGGGTTGAATATAACGCGTGCAACACCAGCTGCTACGCCTGGGCTTGCCGGTAAACCTCTGACTAGTACCTTAGCCTCTGATAGTTTTACAGTTCTTCTCGCAGTAGCTACAGCTACTTTGGCTTCTTTGCTTTCTAACTCCTTGGCTTTTTTAACGCTCCATACCGTTTCGGGTCTTGCTTGAACTATGAAAACGTTCTGCGGAAATGGTAGATCGTAGTCTATAGCCCATTCGATATCCATGTGCCTACCGTAGTGCCTGTATATTAGCTCAGCAAGCTCAGCTAGCCTCTTTACCTCTTCGTCAGTTAGTGCTGGTGCATCGGGTTTCGCTATCTTGGCTAATGGCGTTGTAACCTGTACCCCTTCTTCACTAACCCATGTTTGCTTCTCGTCGTCCCACTTCAGGTGAACATTCTTACCCATGCTGGGTTCAAAGGTTATCATGTAGGTCTTACTGTTCACTCTCCTCTCAACGATCTTCATTGATCCTCTTTCAACAACGTACTCATCTGGGATAACCTTGCCTCCAACAACCGATTCACCGAGACCCCAGCTTCCCTCTATTACGATCACGTTTTCATCGCCTGTTACCGGGTGCAGAGTGAACATTACTCCGGCTACTCTGCTATTGACCATTTTCTGGACGGTCACACTCATGAACGTTCTCTCGTGTGGTATTCCCTGAGCTACTCTGTAGAATGTTGCTCTCGCTGTGAACAAGCTTGCCCAGCACTTCTTAACGTGTTCTACGACTTTGTCAGCACCGTACACGTTTAAGTACGTATCCTGCTGACCTGCAAAGCTTGCTTCTGGTAGGTCCTCTGCTGTTGCACTACTTCTAACAGCTACTCTCAAGCTGTTTGGATCCATGTTTAGTCTTCTAGCTAGCTCATTGTAGTGTTTCTTTATATCCTCCTCGATCTCCGGTGGCATGGGCTCTGCGAGTATCATTTCTCTTATCTTCCTAGTAGTTTCCTCAAGTTCTTTCGTGTTGTTAACGTCCAGTTTTCGGAGCATATCGTATATCTTTTCACCAAGCCCAGTCTTCTCGAGGAAGTACTTGAACGCGTATGCTGTTACAGCGAAACCAGGTGGTACTGGTATTCCTGCAGCTATCATTTCACCAAGGTTTGCGTTTTTGCCACCTACCAGAGGTGTATCCTCTTTTCTAACCTCTTCAAGCCAGAGAACAAACCTGTTTTCCTTGGGGGTTTCACTCATTCCTTTGATACACCCGTATACATACTCAGTTTCAGGAGTATACTTTGAAAGGTTTATAAAAATGCGTATTGACAGATTAGCACGTAACCTTTACTAGAACATGATCTTGTGTTATTTCTGTGGGACTACTAGGATTTCTTCACGATTCTACGTTGCTTTGCTCTTTCAATAGCACCTCTTAAAGCCACGTAGTAGTACCATGCACTTCTTTTAAGCTTCTCTGCTCGAGGAGTTTCCAGTATCTCCTTCAATCCCCGTGTTTTCCTAAGTAAGACCTTGCAACCCTCGTCTTTGAACTCTAGTAGTGCTGAAGCTATTACCGAGTGCAATGTAGCCTCATCCAGAAGTTTACTCTTGAAGTATGCTTCGTTCTTCTCGTAGAACGCTGTTGTGTATGATGCGTTCACGAACTCCTCTGATGTGATCATGAGTTTTAGCTGCTTTATGTTCGTTGATATGCCCTCTATTATGTACTCGCTCAGCGCCTTCTCAAGTCTACGTAGAGCAACGTATCTGTCCGGTCCCCACACTATTAGCTTTGATATAAGCGGATCGTACCTGTCGGTTACAATGGAACCCTCGGTTACTCCGGTATCTACCCTTATTCCCGGTCCAACTGGTTCCACGTACCTTGTAATTCTACCAGGTGAGGGTTCACCTGTTAATGGGTTCTCAGCGTATATTCTTACTTCTATCGCGTGTCCACGCCTTGTGATGTCACTTTGACGCAGATCAAGTACACCGTAGAGGGCCACTTCAATCTGCTTCTTAACGATGTCAACTCCAGTTATCATCTCAGTAACGGGGTGTTCCACTTGTATTCTGGTGTTTATCTCCATGAAGTAAAACTCTCTTCTATCCACGTCGAACACGAACTCTACTGTTCCAGCGTTTACGTATCTTAGCCCAGTTGCCAATGCAACAGCGTACTCGTGAACTTTCCCCCGTTCATCAGGATTAAGCGACGGGCTTGGAGCTTCCTCGACGATCTTCTGGAACTTCCTCTGAATACTACACTCTCTCTCAAATAAGTGAACAACCGTTGAACCATCTCCTATTACTTGCACTTCAATGTGCTTTGCTTTAGCTATATAGGGTTCAACGAAGAGCCTAGGATCCTTGAACGCTCTCTCTGCTTCTTTTCTTGCTACTTCGAATGCTGTTTCTACGTCTTTTTCTCTCCACACTACTCTACTTCCTCTACCGCCCCCGCCACCAGCTGCTTTTATTATTACCGGGTAACCGTGAACACGTGCAAACTCTACTACATCTTCGGGCTTCGAAGCCTCGGTCCACGGAAGAGTTGGTATTCCCATTTTTTCAGCGTATACTTTCGCTGCTGTTTTATCACCAGCCATTCCTATTATCTGCGGTGATGGACCCACGAAAACTAAGCCCTTTCTTAAAACCTCCCTAGCGAACTCGGGGTTTTCGCTTAGAAACCCGTAACCAGGGTGTACAGCATCAGCACCCATTTCCAATGCTACATCAACTATATCCTTTATGTCAAGGTAGCTTGAAACCTCTCTATCCTCGAACATAAATCTTCTGTGAAGCGAGTATACATCCTCCTTCGTGTAAATACCCAGAGGGATGAGCCCCATTTCCCTAACGGTCTTAGCGATCCTGATTGCTATTTCTCCTCTGTTGGCTATTAGCACTCTGTAGGGCATTTAACCAGCCTTATGAGGCGTAAGCACCTACTGTAACACATAGATCCAGGACTTAGAATTTAAACTTCAAACTAAAAGCTAACTTGGGTTTACGGAGCATAGTCTGTTACTCGAATTCCTTCTCCAGGTTTTTAACTAGGTTAATGTATATTTCAACTGTTCTCCTGAGATCCTCGAGCTCAATGTACTCATCTACCTTGTGTGCTACTTCGACTTTACCTGGACCGTAAGCTACTGCTGGTATTCCATGCGCAGTGTAGTACCTTAGGTCTAGTCCTCCTACACAGATTGTTGTACGTGGTGATATACCTGTTACCTGCGTTATTGTTTTAACAAGCGTTTTTACAAATGGACTGTCCTCGGGTGTATACGCGGGGTCGGATTTACTGAGCACATCTACTGAAACCTTGACACCTGTTTCATGTGATATCCTCTCGGCTATACTCATTATCTCGGCTACGACGTTGTCAGCTTTCTCCTCCACCACCAGTCTTCTATCAATACTGAAACCAACAAACCCTGGAACCACGTTAACAGCACCAGGTGACACAAGAAGACCCCCTGGGTTTATCGAGGGTTTTGACGCTTCAGGGTGCTCGTATTTGTACGAGCTTATCCTACTCGCGAGAGTATCTCTGTACTCTTCAATGAATCTTCTGGCGAACACTAGCATTTTTTCGAATGCATTATCGCCGAGCCACGGTGTAGACCCGTGTGCTTGCTTACCGTGCACTTTCACAAGGCACCACACGTTGCCCCTGTGTCCTACGTAGATGTTGTTTAACCCTGAGGGTTCAGCGATTACAACCCAGTTTGGTCTACTACAAAGCTCGTTGACAAGGTATCCTGTTCCCGTAGTTCCACCTATTTCCTCGTCGGGAACAAAGGCTGCTTCCAATATTATACCTGGTTCTCTTGTTTGCGCGAAGTAAACTAGTGTTGCAATGATCGCTGCTATACCACCCTTCATGTCGCTTGAACCTCTGCCGAAGAGCTTACCATTCGTGATCGTTGGTTCAAAGGGTGGTTTACTCCAGCCTTCTCCTGCTGGAACCACGTCGTAGTGGCCGTTGAACTGTAGAACTTTCTCACCGTATCCTACTCTAGCTAAGAGTATGTACCTAGGTTTATCCGGGTTAAACTGGTGAGCTAGGTGCTTAAGGGTGTATTCGTCTGGTACGCGGTGTACTGTAACGTGGACACCGTGCTTTGCTAGGACTTCACTATAGTAGTTAACAATTTCCTCGTACTGTTCTCCTAGAACAGTTTTGTACTTAATGCTCTCAGATAGCACTTCAACAGCTAACTTATAAGCTTCCTCGAGCTTCAAAGTACCACCTCAGGAGACCGTGTTGAAAAGGGAAGGACAAAAAGTACGGTTGTGAAAAGTCCTAGCTACTAGATGCTACTCTATTTTCTCAACGTGTATTATTTGAACAGGGCAGGCGTTCGCTGCATCCTGTACGCAGGAAGCTAGCTCCTCTGGTACTATGCCAACAGCTATGTTGCCTCCTTCCCGGTACTTTGGTGTTATCTGAGTTTTGTTGTCATCTAGGTTCATTTCGAAAACGTCTGGACATATTGATACACAAACCATGTCGGATATACAGTTCTCCCTGGGGTCTATTCTAACTCTGTACTTCGCCATATCGCTTGCACCATTAGATCCTAAGACCGCTGGGTATATAAGCATTGCATCAATGGAGGAGTACTCAGCTATGCGGGGCCTCTCTCATCTTGTCGAGTCCCATAGGTTCCTCATCACTGGTGCTCAAGGTTTAAATCAACTTTCCAATAAATAAGCTTTGCTACTTTAACCCTTGTTCTTCTTAGTTATTTGAGATTACGTTTTTCACTCTTCTGGATAAAGCTAGCGTGGTTAAGGTTATCCCAAGGATCATTACTATTATAGCTAGTGGTAAAGCGAAGAACAGTGGAATAATGTTCACTGCGGGATTCTGGTAGAAGCTTACACCTCGTATGGTGTACGTGGTTCTGATCGCGTTCGACATTGAGAAGAGTGCACACCTGATTGTTTCTCCCTTTAAGTAGGATGTTGCTCTGTAACTCAAGATGCTTGCACCATTCATTTGAACAAGGGGTATTGTAAATGCTCTCACGTGGATTGGATCTTCAATCTTCACGGACACTAGGGTGTTTTCTTGGAACGTTTCACCTGGACACAGGTACAAGTACCTGTAGAACTCGAAGAGTAGTGTTAAGTTCGCTAAGCCTTCGGTTGTTATGTTTTTAACATCGTAGGGTCCTAGTAACTCGCCGGTTTTCTCATGAGTTCGAACAGTGAACCCGTATCCGTGTCCTAGGTCAATGTAGTAGAGTGTTGAAACGAGAGCAAGTATGGATAACACCGATAAAACCACGAACAGAATAAGCATGTGTAGTGAAGGGGTTTTCTTTACCTTTATGTAGCATGCAAGCTCTGCTATGATAACAACAGCTATTATCACGAGCACGTAGAAGTTGAATCCGCTGTACTCTACCTTCGCGTAACTAGAGTTGGATTTACTGATATCAATTCCTCCAATTACTAGACCCGTGTAGGATACCTGAGTTATTTCATTGGTTTCCAAGTTGTATATTGTAATGATTCTACTGGATTTAGGGTAGTAAACACCTATGGATCTCGTCTCATCGAGTGGATAATACCATTCGTATTTCACTGATAAGTCAGTAGCAATCACAAATGCTGATAAAATCACAGTAGCTAGAATCAAGATCAGTACTATAAGGGATCTAGGGTCTAAGCTTATAGTAAACCTGCCCATGAATACCCCCTGCTTTACAGAAAAGGAAAGAGGTAAGAAAGAGGTAAAAAACTTTTAAAAATTGAGTTAAAACTCTTACTTTCGCTTTCTGATCTCGATGTAAGATAGTGATGATAGTGCTATAGCCACTATTACTAGCACTACTGTAGCAATGCTTATGTTCATCGTTGTACTGGCTGTGTCCTTTGCTTCACCTGAGGTCGAAATTGCAATGTCAACTTTGCTGTCTACTGCTGAAATACTCTCGGCTACTTCTTCTCTTAGATCCTCTATCGATCTGACTGCGCTGGCTAAGCCTTTCTCTAAGGACTCTGTTTTGTTCATAACGAGTTCTTCAATGTAATCTAGTCTTACCTCATGTACATTGAGAACGGCCTGGATCGTGGTGTTTAAGTCTGATATTAATCCACTTATGTACTTTCTGAGCTCCTTGTCTGTTGCATTTATAAGAGCTGATAGTCTATCGGATTCGTTTTTAACGTAATCTTCCAGCTTATCTGCTCTCTCTGTTAGTAAGTCTGTTAGTTCCTTGGTTCTATTGTTGATCATGTCCACTAGCTCGGTTCTCGTAGCATTAACAAGGCTTCTTAGATCCGAGGTTTCGTTTACTAATCTTGCTTCTAGTCTAACTATTGCTGAGCTCAGGGTTGTGTTTACAGTACTTATCATAGTTGTTAGATTGCTGGTGCTGTTGAATACCAGTTCTCTTATCGAAGATTCGAGTTCATCTATTCTCGTTCTGAGTGTCGTTCTTGTGCCGTTGATTAGTGCTTCGATATCGTTGAAGCCGCTGATCACTGTTGCTTCAAGGTCTTTGATGCTCACTAGTAGTGTTTCATTAACCTCCTGGATCAGCATCATCAGATACATTGTTTTCTCATCTATGAGCTCTGTTAACGAGGACTCAAGCTCATCAATTCTCATTAGTAGGTTATTCTCGAGCTCAACAAGAGCATAGACAACTGATTCCTCAAGCAGCTCTATTCTACTGTACAACGAGTCATAAACATCAAATACTAGTAACATAAGCTCCTCTACCTGCTCAGCTATGAACTCTGTGAGCGTGGACTCAAGCTCATCAACTCTTGTAGCAAGCTCAGTGTATACACTTGAAATCTGATCGATTATTGCTTGTTCAAGCACATTAATTCTCTCCAATAGTGTTGCATTAACTTCACTAATTACACCTTCAAGATACTCTGATCTCTCATATATTAACCCGGATAGAGTTGTTTCTAAATCATAAATCCTAGCGTAGAGTGTAGTATTCACATCTTTAATTAGCTCTTCGAGATACACAGTCTTCACGTTGATCAACTCTGATAATTCAAGCTTAGCTGCGCTGATCTCACTTAGCACTTCAAATCTAACGTCCTCAATCAACTCTGTTAGAGCAAGTTCAAGCAGGACTATTCTATCGTAGAGTGTAGCATTTACGGTTGTAATGAGCTCTGTTAATGAAGACTCTAGCATATCGATTCTCGCTATTAAAGTGCTGTTTACATTGGATATTTCTTCCATCAACTGGTATTTAACATCCAGAACTAGATCAGTTAAGTACTCTTCGAGCTGGTCTAACCTACTCATCAAGCTACTTTCAACATCCAATATCTTCGCATAAAGTGTGGCATTTACAGACGTAATCAATTCTTCAAGGTATTCTGCTTTCTCGTTGATCAACTGAACTAGGTACTCCTCTAGTTGATCAATTCTAGATAGCAAAGTCGCATTAACTTCACTAATTACACCTTCAAGATACTCTGATCTCTCATATATTAACCCGGATAGAGTTGTTTCTAAATCATAAATCCTAGCGTAGAGTGTAGTATTCACATCTGCAATGAGCCCTGTTAACGAGGACTCAAGCTCATCAATTCTCATTAGTAGGTTATTCTCGAGCTCAACTAGAGCCTCAGCAACTGATTCCTCAAGCAGCTCTATTCTACTGGACAGCAAGTCATAAACATCAAGCACTAGTAACATAAGCTCCTCTACCTGCTCAGCTATGAACTCTGATAGTGAAGACTCAAGCTCAACGATTCTCATTTGTAAGTTGAACTGTAGTTCAGCTAGAGCCTCAGCAACTGATTCCTCAAGCAGCTCTATTCTACTGTACAGAGAGTCGTGAATGACGAGTACTAGTTGTGATAGTTCTACTAGCTGACTCTCGAGATCATTGATTCTAATTAGCACTATGGACTCCAATGCGTTAAGAGCGTTGATGAGCGTGAACTCTAGTTGATCAATTCTACTGTACAGCGAGTCATGAACATCAAGTATTAGTGACATAAGCTCTTGTATATCGTCTCTTGTTGCCATTGTGGAGATGATTTCTTGTAGCAGATTAATTGCTTGAGATTGCTGTTCTAGCAGTTGTATTATATTGATTGCTACTTCTTCGAGTAGTGGTTTTATGTAATCAAGGTTCAATAGTACTTCGTTGATCCCCGTGCTGATCTCTTCTAGTTTGCTCATGATTTCATCTACATCTGTTTTCGTTGCTACGTTGGCTATCTCGTTGACAACGTAAACGTAGCCTGATTCAATGACTCTATAGTCATAGTCCTTACTGTACAGGGTGATGCTGTAAACTCCAGGTTCTAGTAGTGGAACTGTTATTCCCGGTTGAACACCTCCGGGTCCTACAAGTATACCATACTCGTTCACAGTCCAGAACAAGTACGAGTGGAGGTTGACTGATGCTATGGAATCCGTGTTGTTCAGTAACACCACGAATCCGCTCCATGTAGGACCAAAACCAGAGCCAAAGACTCTTACAGCTGTACTACCAACTACTATGGGAACTTCTAAACTATCTAACCTTGTAACAACGATCTTCGGGTATACTGTGAAGCTTGTTGTAGTTTCATCAACAATCCAGGGGACTTGAATACTGTAGCCGCGTTCTGGTAGGTAGATCTCCACTATGTAGTTTCCGTGTGGTATGGATGGAATTGTTTGACTAAGGTATAGTTCTCCTCCGGGACCTGCCTCGCCATCGTATATTACTATTGTGATTGGTCCAACAAGCTTAACGATAACTTTTTCTCCAGGTGCTAACCCCTCTAAGACAACGATCTCTAGGATGTCACCAAGGTAATCGAATGGTTCACCGTTACGTGTAACTATCAAGGTCTCATTGTAGTATCCAGCTGAAGCCCTTGGCTCCTGTACATCCTCCTGTGTTATTGGGTTAATGATGCTGAAGTACGCTTCTATTCTCCGTATTTCGAAGATCACTTTAACCTCGTAGACACAGTCATTGTAGGTGGCTATAATACTGTACTCTCCGGTTGAACCAGGTAGCATGCTCTTGTGGCGGTCGAGTTCTATCAATGCATACCCGTTCTCATCAGTATAGTAAGTGCCCACACGGATACCGTTCAAGTACACGGCGATCGTAGTGTCCGGTGGGAAGTTGTATGCTTTTACAGTAATCTTC
>JAWAHD010000012.1:0-25907 GCA_038889555.1 Desulfurococcaceae archaeon | reverse complement strand
GAGCTCTCCAGGGCTTGCCTTGATCAGAGGTGGGTTCGTGAAGCACCAGTTAACATTGTTCTGGTGGCGTACTACGAGAGAACCACCAGGTGGTACGGTGAGCGCGGGTTCAGGTACATCTACATGGAGGCTGGTCACGTTGGGCAGAACATATACCTCGCTGCAACCGAGATGGGGCTTGGAACGGTTGCCATTGGTGCCTTCGAGGACGATGAACTACTTAAGCTGATTGGTCTCGGAGAGAACTACATAGCTCTCTATGTTTTCCCCGTGGGTAAACCAAGGTAGTTTACCAGGGTTTACTAGCTTTCAGCGCTATTATCATGCTGGGTTGTGCTACAGTGATGGTTGCGTACCTCTTCCTGTGGTAGAGCTTTATACTTCTAACGTAGACCAGGTAGTCCGGGTGTGTTAAGGATACTTGCCTGTTGATTCCGTTGGCGATGACCCTGATCGCGTCCATGGTGTGAGCAGGTAGTCTTGTTTCAGCCCAGTACAGTCTACCGTGTAGTGTTACCCTGAAGGTCTTATCCACTGGTATCTTCTGCTCTGATAGCTCCCGCGCCTTCTCCGCTACAGCTTCAACGTAGGGGTCTACAACAGCGTCCACGGGTATAACCCTGTAGAGTACAGGTATTTCGTGAACCCAGGGTCTTATCTCTTCCACAGCTTTGTACGGGTCGTCTACTCTGAGAAGTATTACTGATGGACCTTTGTCTACCACTACGAAGTCTAAACCGGTTCTCCTTAGCCTGCTCATCACGAACCTGTAGTTGTCTAAGCCTTGCTCGTGTGTTAAAACCATGTTGAAGCTCAAGATCAAGCACCGATCTCAAACCTTATCTAAATGGTTGGTAACTAATATAGTTGCCTTCTATTTGTAAGGTTCAAGTTTAATATCCAGGTAATCAACAGCGTATAAATGTGGAGAACAGGGCTGATAACCGTGGACTCCGCGGAAATCCTCGATTGGTGTCTTAGAGAGCTCTCGAAGGGGCGCAGTGTAGCCCTGATCACAGTCATAGGTAAGGAGGGTAGTGGACCCAGAGACCCTGGTGCTATGATGGCTGTATCCTCCACGGGAGAGAAAATAGGGAGCATTGGTGGTGGTGACCTCGAGAAAAGGATAGTTGAGGAGGCTCTTGACTCCCTGAGAACAGGTAAAGTTAAAAGGATCAGAGTATCGCTTGGTGCTGAAAAACCCCCTGAAGACGCTGTCAGAGTTAAAGCTCTATGCGGTGGTGTAATTGAAGTCTTCATCAACGTGATCAACCCGAAGCCCAGGGTGATCATTGTGGGTGCTGGTCATGTGGGTAAACCGGTTGCAGACATCGGCAACATTCTGGGCTATAGAGTCGTGGTCATAGACTCCGATCCGAGGTTAGCTAGCAGAGATAGATATCCCTACGCTGAGCAAGTGCTTGTTGGCGACGTTGTTGAAGAGCTTGAAAAACTGGAGTTTGCCGACAGCGATGTACTTGTAGTCGTCTACGGAGACCCCGAGGTTGACTACAGAGCTGTGAGAAACACTCTCAAAAGGGGATTCAGAGGACACATATGGGTACTGTGCAGTAGGAGGAGAGCAGAGTGGATGCTCAGCAGACTCAAGTCCGAGGGCTTCGACATCGAGCAACTGAAGGGTAGACTGCACATGCCAGCAGGATTAGACATAGGCTCTGATACCCCGGAGGAAATAGCTGTTAGCATATGGTCTGAAGTGATCTGCGAAGCCAGGAAGTGTGGTAAACCGGTAAAATCACTAAGTGCAATATAATCTTAGAAATGGATGACCAGTAAATTCACTTAACTACTGTATTCCGCCCATGAAGCTCAGCCCGCATCTTCCCCGTCCTAAAGAACACGAGTGTTCCAGGATTGTAAAAATCGTGGTTACAGAGGAGTCTAACGGAGAACGTCTCGCTGAAAAATTGCTAGTATAGACGGGTTTATTGTACCACTTCTAAAGCTTTGTGGATGCGTTTTCAAATGAAAAACTTTACGTTGAAATACTCATAGTCGCATCACGTGAAGCTGCATGTACCATTCAAATAGCCTATAAAAACCGAATAAACAGCTTATAAACTCCGTAGTATTGACTCGTAGAGGGGCTCCGGAGTAATTAAACATGCTCTAGCTATCCTCTGCATGGACTACACTGGGCAAAGCT
The DNA here is from genome assembly GCA_038889555.1 of Desulfurococcaceae archaeon. Lineage (GTDB taxonomy): Archaea > Thermoproteota > Thermoprotei_A > Sulfolobales > Desulfurococcaceae > UBA285. The sequence continues at coordinate 23,740 of JAWAHD010000012.1, read as the reverse complement.
TCAGACTTAAACCGGAGGAAGCTACTCGTATTTAACAGTTGAGTGTAATTGGTTTAAGCGAATGAAGGCTTACTCTATTGATCTCAGGAAACCACGGGTAGGCTTTATTGAGGTAGAAGTATGGTGAAGACATGTTGCGCGGCGAACTAGGTGTTTTAGCTGGGTTCACTGTGTTAGCGTTAGTTCTCGGCTTAAAGAAACCTGTATGGCTAGCTCTTCTGCTAGCTTCAATGACCATGGGGTTGATAGGCTCCGGATTCGACGGTTTCACTACTACATTGATTTCAACGGCTCATAGTACAGCAACGTTTGACCTTGTTCTAGTGGTGTTCATGATAGCTATACTGGTGAGCCTCTACAACGCAACGGGTTTCATCTCTAAGCTTGGTGAAGAACTCGTAAAACTCCTTGGAAAACCTAAGCTTGTTGCATCAGCTGTTCCAGCTGTTATGGGTTTACTGCCTGTTCCCGGAGGTGCACTTATGTCTGCTCCCGTTGTTGATGCTGTTGGAGATAAACTTGGTCTAAGCAGAGAGAAGAAGCTGTTTATCAATGTCTGGTTCCGGCACGTGGTCTTCATAGTTTATCCACTAAGCGCAGTTATAGTGACAACTGCAAGCCTTACGGGGATAAGCGTGTGGAGCCTCGTGGCTAGAGGATTACCAGTAGCATTCTCCATGGTTGTAGCTGGTTACCTGCTTGGTTTCCGAAATACTGGTCAATGGAGTGTAGGTGAAAACGTAGAGGGAGATGTAAAAGAGGTTCTACGTGTTCTCTCACCCATGCTAACGGCAGTTGTGGTAGCTTTAGTGCTAAGCCCACTGGTTGATAGGCAACTAGTACCCTGGGTTCCTTTAACTCGCTATTCCATGATAATCGGGCTTACATTAGCATTAATACTCCTCGTCAAGCTATCCGGTGCTAGCCTAAGACTGATCTGGGAGGCTACTAGGTCAAGAATAACTGTTGAGCTTGTCCTAGCATCGTTTTCCGCTGTTCTTCTCAGAGACGTGTTCATGGCCATAGATGGACCACGCATATTCTCCGAGATTGCTCCCCTGAGCTCAGAGCTCTGGAAAACAGTGTTCATGGTCTTAGCACCTTTCACCGTATCCCTAGCCACGGGTTCTCCGCTCGTTGGCGTAGTTTTAGCAACATCAATGTTCAGAAACACGGCTAGCCTCGGGGTTAGAGAAGTTGCCCTAATCTACGCTTCGAACATGCTTGGATACATAGCTTCACCAGCACACCTCTGCTACGTCTATACTGCACAGTACTTCAAAACACCACTAGCAAATGCTTATAAAGAAATGAGCACAGCAACAATTGTAGCACTAACTGCAGCACTCATTCAATTCTTCATCATCTGAATCAAACTCCCTATTGTGCTTGTTTATGTTCTTTGCATCGTATTCAGGGTCGTAGATTAAGAACCTTCAATTCCCTGATTGCATTCTTCGCGTTGATCGAACATCATTGATCTGAACTGGGTAATCTCTCGTGAGCTCCCCCTTCGTATGCTATCGTTACGATGACCGTGGATCCGTTCTCTAGTTTTTCGCTTGTACTCTGGACCACCCTGTTGTCGACGATGAGCAGAATTCCGCTTCTCAGGTCTTTTGTTTTCTCGTCGTAGAGTTGTTCGTATAGACGAGGTCCATGCACTTCTCTCAGCTTAACCAGAAGGCTCATCACGGTTGGATTATCATCTAGTTCGAGCTCTTCTTCGGTTACTCCAGCGAGTTCCCTAAGATGCATTGGTACGAGTACTACTCTAACTCTTATAGAGTTCATCTGCAACCCAGTCTAGGTCAAGCTCGTAGAGCTTAGCCTTCGTTGGTTTACCGTCCGTGTCCCAGCCTGCTATCTCGTAGAAGAGCTTTAGTGCTTTCTCGAACTCCTCTCTATCTATTCTCTGACCAGCTCTGGGACCTGTTTCCAGAGGTTCGAAGAACCTCTCCGGTAGTGTGTCATCTCTCGAGGTGAAACCCTCACGGGCGTTGAAGGCTTTCACAAGGTTTAAAACTCTCTCGCTCGCTTTCATCAGCTCCCAGAGTGTTGTCTGCCAACCTGTTGCCGCGTTGACGATCTCAACCACATGGCTTGGGTAGAAGACCCCCGCCGAGTGTGGTAGTACTGTGAACTTGCACAAACCAAGGCAATCCTCGAGGTTCCACCAGAGCCACGTGTAGTAGAGTGCTTTAACCTTGGCCGGTCCAAAACTTAGTCTATCAACCGGTTTCTCCACGCCGAGCTGCATGAGGTCTAACCTCTTTCTCTCGAGGGTTGGATCGTGTGGTGCTTGAAGGTGGTCTGCTCCGGTAGGTGAGATCGCGTAGGCTAACCCAACGCCTACTTTACCGCGAGGCTCGTGCATGGGTACTTCTTTACCCTTGACGTGCAATACGTACTTCTCCGATCCCTTACCTATGGTTCGCGAAGCATTCGCAACACCTTCGGCTAGTAGGCTCCCGAATCCCTCTCGGTTCACGATCATTCTCAGGAGTTCTAGCACTGCATCAACTTTCCCGAACCCGAGCTCTAGTCCACCCACGTCCTCCCGGGTTATGATGCCCTTCTCGTAGAGCTCAAACGCGAACGCTATAACAGCTCCAGTGCTTATGGTATCCAATCCGTAGGCGTTGCACAGCTGGTTTGCGTAGGCTACCGTGCTGAGGTCGCTGATGCCAAGGAGTGAACCGAAGGCTGCAATGGTTTCGTACTCTGGTCCACCGTAGTAGGGGTCTGTTTCGTACGGAGGTTTACCCTTGACCACGGGTTTACACATCAGTGGACACGCAAAGCACCCCTCACGTTTAACCAGGATGGTTTTGTTGAGGGTCTCACCGCTGATCTCATACGCTTTCTCAAAGAACCCGGTTCTGAAGTTCATCGTTGGAAGTATACCATCCCTGTTGAGCGGTGCCACGAGCTCAGCTGTTCCATATGTGCTTCTGGAAACAGCACCGGGTTGCTTTCTCCAGTTCTCGTTGAACCACCTGGTGAGCTCCACGAGCTTCTTCTCGTCGTGGAACACTAGTGTTCTCCTTGAGGCCTTCACAGCAACAGCTTTAAGTTTCTTGGACCCCATAACAGCACCCATGCCACTACGTCCAGCTGCATACCTGCAGTCGAAGATCACGCTGGCGAACTTCACCAGCTTTTCACCAGCTGGACCTATGCAAGCTACTCTAGCCAATAGTTCGCCGAGTTCACGCCTGATCTCTAGCACGGTTTCCTTCGTTGTTTTACCCCAGAGGTGTGAAGCGTCTCTCAGCTCTGCTTTCCCATCCTTGATCCACAGGTAAACGGGCTTCTCTGATGCGCCTTCGAAGATTACCATGTCGAAGCCGGCGTACTTGAGCTCTACGGCGAAGAACCCGCCTGCTTCGCTGTCACCATAAGTTCCGGTCTGAGGAGACTTAGCAGCCACAGTTACCCTGTTAACTCCTGGAACCGGTACACCGGTGATAGCACTCGTGGCGAACACAAGCTTGTTCCCGGGTCCCAGGGGGTCAGTACCCGGTTTCACCTCCCTGAAGAGCACGTAGGCTGCGAAGCCTCTTCCACCGAGGAACATCCTGTAAACATCCTCCGGGACTTCTTCAACTTTAACGCTCCCATCGGTTAGGTTTACTCTAAGCCATTTACCATTGTAGCCTAAAGGCAAGAGAAACCCCGAGTACACCACCAAACCTAGAACATACATAGTAGAGCAGCACTCTTATTACCCTTCTACGCGATAGTCTCCACGGGCTTGCAAGCGAGGCTGGTTACCGTGGTGTGGAAGAAAGCGTTAACCGTAAAACTGGTATTGCAAATGATCATCGCAAGCATGCTCATAGGAGTTCCCGCTACCACGGGAAGCGAGAACATTGTGTACGTGAGCGAAATGGAGCTACTTGTCCACGTACCCGAGGACCCCGTGTACCTGTCTATCGCAGACGACTACGTTGTAGTGAGACTAGCGGTTAATCGTGCTGTTGAAGTTGCAGAAGCTTACCTGGTTGTAAACAATAGAGAAGTCAAGATGAAACCCCAGCTATACCTAGTAGACCGCGTTGTCTGGTTCGGGCACATAGTGTACACGGGCTCAGAGATAAGCTACTACTTCAGACTACATTTGACCAACGGCACGATCATTCTTGTGTACCAGAGAAGGGAAGCTCCGTTCTTCCGCTTCGACGGTGTCAACAGGTATCCTCAGGTAAGCTGGGTTCGAAGCAGAGTAGGTTACCAAGTGTTCCCCGACAGGTTCTACAACGGGGATCCCACCAACGACCACTACGCACTAATCTACGACGCTCTTCTCTACGACAACACCACATGGGATAAACCGGTTCTCTCAAACTGGAGTGATCCACCGCACATACCACACCACTGCTGCCACCAATACTACGGTGGAGACCTCAGAGGCATAATAGCCAAGCTGGACTACCTTAAGGAGCTCGGAGTTGGCTTACTATACATAACACCCATCTTCCTCTGCGGAAGCACACACTGCTACGACACTTTTGACCACTACAAGCTACACCCAAGGTTCGGTACACTCGATGATCTCAGAGAACTCCTCGAGGAAGCCCACAGAAAGGACATCAAGGTGATCTTCGACTTCGTACCAGGACACGTAGGGCTCGGGCACTGGGCTTTCCAAGACGTGGTTATAAAGGGCCCGAACAGCACCTACTGGAACTGGTTTACGGTCTACAGGTGGCCGTTCACACCTGGTGATGGCAGAGCCTACAGATGCTGGTGGAACCTTGGTCACTTACCACAGCTGAACACCACAGTACCCGAGGTTAAGGAGCACTTGATCAACGCTGTTCTTCACTGGTTAGAGCTAGGGTTCGATGGTGTTAGAATAGATACACCACTGGATCTCCTTAACCCACGCGAGTTCTTCGAGGAGCTTCGCAGAGCTGTTAAATCGAGGTTTCCCGATGCCTACATAGTGGGCGAAATATGGGAGCAAAGACCGGAGTGGGTTAACAGAGGACCCTTTGACTCGCTCATGAACTACGCTCTGGGACTAGACATCCTAGTTGAGTATGCTAGAGGTAGGTATGGAGATAACATAGCATACGTGCTCTCCTCGTACTACGCAAGGTACAGCGTAGCCGCTGCAGGCATGGGATTCAACATAGTGGGATCACACGACACAGACAGAGTTCTAACAATGCTTGGTGGTGGTAGACTGTTCCCTGAGCCAAACCCACCGAGAGAATCCATTCTAAGGTTAAAGCTCATGTCAACACTACAGTACACTCAGCCTGGTGCACCCATCGTATTCCAAGGTGATGAGCGCGGTTTACCGGGTATGAGAGCATACCCGTGGGAAGAACACCGATACCCCATACAGTGGGATAAACTGAACACCGAGGTTTTTGAGCACTACAAGAAATTAGGGTGGTTCAAGAACAACCTTAATCCTCTCCACACAAGCATAATAAGAGTGTTCGAAACACGGGGCGGAGTTCTAGCGTACACAAGAGGCTACAACGACGAGGTCCTGGTTGTTGCTAACAACAAGCTGGAACCGGTTATCTTCAAGCTACCAGGTGAGCTCGCTGAGTACGAGTGGATTGTTCTGTACTCATCTAGTGGTGAAGAACCCGTGATCAATGGTAGCTCAATTGTTATACCACCACTAACAGCTGTATTGCTGCTGAACGCTGCGTACAAGCACGAGTCACCCCAGGAGACGTTGACCATAACCGAAACCGAGGTATCTCCAGCGCCTACCTTGGAAACACCACCGACATCTGCACAAGCCCCATTATACAGTGCCATACCGAGCTATGTTCTGATAGGAGCTGTTGTCGCAGTAGCTGCTATCACCGTTACACTGGTAACCTTGAGGATTAAAACACGCAAGCACATTTAACTGCCAATTGGTAGATGATACTATGCTCCAATATTAAACCGTTTTTTGAAATCATAACCCTGTTTTTTATACACCGTTCATTTATGCTCTCGGGTTACATTCCTCCGATTTTCTGCTTATTTCATCAAAGTACTCGCAGGTGAACGTTGAACAGTATTGCTTCAACCTTGATTATGTTATTCAATGCTTAGGAGGTGCTTGTGGGTTTCTCTAAGAGGGTTTACCAGCTACAAGTCTAAGAGAGTTCGCTACTACTGATATATCGCTCAGGATCATCGCTAAAGCAGCCCACTCGGGCTTTAGGAGAATACCGTGGCTCAGGTAGAGTGCTCCAGCTGCTATTGGAATTAGTACCGCGTTGTACGCGAACGCCCATGCTAGGTTCTCAAGCGCGATTCTGTTCACTCTTCTGCTTAGCTCGTAGATCTCAAGTAAACCTCTAAGGTCGTTTGATACGAGAACAATGTCTCCAGCGTTCTTCGCTATGTCCGTTGCTTTACCCATGGCAACTCCTAAGAACGCTACTCCTAGTGCTGGTGCATCATTAACTCCATCACCAATGAACACCACTTTCCCTCCTTTCATTTGGGCTTCGCGAACAAGCTCAGCTTTATCCATTGGCTTAAGCTCTCCAACTGCAAAGTCCAATTCAAGGTCCTCCCTGATTCTCTGAACAGCTGATTCCACGTCACCACTCGCAACTCCAACCCTGAAGCCTAGTTCCTTAAGTCGGTTAACAACAAAGCGAGCTTCTGGTCTAAGAGTATCGGATATCTCCACGACAGCCGTCAGCTCATCATCCACGATCACGAGCACAGGTGTTTTAGCGTTGCTTCCAATCATGGATACTATCCTTTCTGTTTCTTCATCGATGCTTAGTCCGAGTCTAGTAGCAAGTTCAATGCTACCCACGGCAACAAGATGTCCGTTAACTCTACCCATTACTCCGAGACCAGGGAAGTAGTTGAAGTCCTCAACGCTCTCGTGGAAATCGTAATTGTTCTCCCTGCAGTACTCTACGATGGCTTGTGCTAGCCTATGCTCACTTCTGGCTTCAATACTGCACGCATAGCTCATAACCGTTCTCTCATCGTACTTACCTCGCTTGATAACCCTGGTAACCCTTGGTTCACCTGTTGTAAGCGTTCCGGTCTTATCGAAGATTACTGTGTTCGACCTTGTAATCCTCTCGAAAACGTCTCCGCGCCTCACCAGTATGCCTTTTCTCGAGGCTTTCACTACTCCGATTGAAACAGCCATTGGTATTGCAATTCCGAGTGGACAAGGGCATGTTACAGCGAGAACTGCTACTGCTGTGAGAACTGAGAGAAGCGGGTTGCCCGTTAGCATGTACCAAGTAGTAGCAACCACGAACGCTACTGCTATAACTACCCATGTTATAAACCCTACAACTCTGTCGGCAAGCCTTTGAATCCCTGGCTTGTAGAACTGTGCTCTGCCAGCTTCTTCAGCTATTCGAGCTACAGTAGTGTCTCTTCCAACGCGGGTCACCCTGATCCTCATGTAGCCACTGAGCACAGTTGAACCCGCAAGCACGTAGTCTCTGTTCTCGGCTTTCTTCAGAACGGGGCGTGATTCTCCGGTTAGAAGCGACTCATCCACGTAGGCTGAACCCTCCACCACCACGCCGTCCACGAGGATTCTGTCACCGCTTCTAGCTTCAACAATGTCGTTCACGTTGATCTGGATTACGTCAACCTCCACCACGCTGTCTCCGCGAAAAACTCTGGCTTTACCCTCTGAGGCTTTCTCGAGTTCCTCGAGATACTTGAAAGCTTTTTGCTTCAGCCTCTCCTCAAGGTACTTACCCATGCTTACAAAGCCTAGAACTCCAGCTGATGCTTCATAGAACGATGAAGTGTGAACTAATCCGTGTACCTGATGACCCAGCTCTGGAAACCCCAAGCTCAGGACTAACCCGGTAGTGAAGGATATCGTGGAGGACAGTGCAACCAGGGATTCCATGGTGGGTGCTCTCATAAGCAGAGCTTTAAATCCCCTCTTGATGAACGAGCTTGAGAGCACCAGAACTAGGAAGGCTGCAAACCCCACTATCCATTCGTCCAGCCTGATCGAGGGGGACAGCATCCCAGCCATAGAGTATGACATAACTCCCAAAGCTACCGCGAAGGCTGCAAGCCTCGTAGCGAGATTGAATTTCTCGGAGTAAATCAACCGGGTTCTCGGGGCTCGCCTGGTTTTAACACCGATCCTCGAGAGCTCCATGTATAGCTGGTCTCTCGTTGTTTCGAGAGGATTAAAGCTTATTCTAGCTAGCCCCGTGGATGGCGATACTCTTGCTTCAAGAACACCGTTTATACCCGAGATCCTCTTCTCTACGATGCTCACCTGTTCAGGGGATACATCAAGGTAAACTTCCACTGTATCCTTGTACACGTCGTAGCCTGCTTCCCTTATCGCTTCGTACACTTCCCTTGCAAAGCAGTCCTCGCTACAGATAACCTCTGCTAAGCCCGTAGAAACATCCACTCTTAGCTCAGCGAAACCCCTAACACTCTTCAGCCTTCTCTCTATCGAGTAAACACACGTTGGACAATCCACTCCGATTATTCTAATCACGAGCTTTTTCACGCTGATGCTTCACCCAGTTGTGCTCTGAGTGCTCAGTGGGCATTCCCTGGGGTCCTTCACGCAGGTAGAACTCTGGTTTTCTCTCAAACTCCCTAAGGCAGTAAAGACTGCAGAAGTAGTATACTTTGCCCTTGTAAATAGTTTTGTACTTCGAAGCAGATGGATCTACTCTCATACCGCATACAGGGTCCACGTGCTCACCGGCATTCATGATACACATCACCGCTACATCTATAACTATAACTGTGTTATAGGTACAGCATCCATGCTTAAAATCGTTGAATATCTGTCTTTATAGCAATTTCACAGACTTCAAAGTAGATAAGCACGTTCTTGAACTGCAGATGATTACCACGAACTTTGCCAAATGATTATCTAAACAAATAATGAATGTTCTCGTAACGGTATCTTCGAGATTGATTACGTAGCTAACAGAATTGGTGTAACGTGCATCGTAGAGGAAACCTTACATTCCTCCACAAAGGCACTACAGAGCACTATACCGTTAGTTAACGAAGAAATAGAACTGGAGAAAGTGCACCTTAAAGGTGAAATAGAAGACCCTGCCAATCCACCAAAATGTTGTCGTCTACATCCACGATGTCCATTTATGTACGAGAAATGCTCAAAGGAAGAACCACTGTTTATTAGAGTCAGAGAAGAAAGATACGTGAAGTGCTGGTTGTATGCTAGTCTGTAGAAAACAAAAGTAGGATTACAGTTTCCTCCGATTCGTTTCAAGGTATCTCCTGTTCGTGTTTCAAGGTACACTTTAGTACAAAGTAAATACAACGAGATGAGTTGAATACCGTATTTGAAGCATGTTCCACTTTTCCTCCAAGAAGGACAAACACGCTTACCACAGTTTTTACCACGTGCTAGCACGTATGCGGTATGCACACAACGCGTTTCATAATAGGTTACTAGGGTTGAACATCTCCGGTTGATCAAACGGGATCCGTTGCAGTAGTATCGTGGCACTGAATAAATGGAAGGTTTGATCGAAGTTGAATCAACTGAGCTGATTACGTGTGAATATTGCAGTTTATTGTGTTGTTAAACAGAGCAAACCTTTTCCCCAGTACGGTTTATATATTACGCCTGAACGCCGCGCTCTCTCTACTCTCTCTTCTGCTTCTTTTCTGCTCAGCTTGTAGTCTTCTACGAGCTTTTTCACCAGCTCTTCTTCCTCGATACACTTGGTTCCATGAGCATCAAACCCGTACTTCTCGATTATCCAGACTATATCCTTGTGCATTAATCTAAATGTTATCATGTCCCCGGTTAATCCAAACTCCCATGCTATCTCTTCGAGTGCATCGTAGAACCTGTTGTGAGCAACGTTGAGGATCTCCTCGGTGACTATTGAAGACCTTCTGGTTCTAGCTACAGCTGTTGCAAGTCTTAGAACAGCGAGCATGGCTCCCTCGAGATCTGTGTTCATGATCTTCCTTAACGAGGGTCTAAGGTCTACTCTGCGTAGCGTATCTCTGAGCAAAAGTTCTTCTTTTCTGAGAAGCTCCTCGTCATTCAAGAACATTACTGGGTACGCAACCTTGTAGTAGAATATGAGCTCAGCCGCGTCTGGATCTATGCTGTAATCCACGGGTGCTCGTTCAACAATACCAATCGACTCCACCGGAGCGTTCACCGAGGTTATTATCCTTTGGTTTTTCGTAGCTACTTTCTCGAAGATGCTACTGGGGGATTTCACTAAGATGTTCACGTACGTCCCCCTCACGTAGGAGACAGGCTTGTGCATGTAGTTTCTAAGCGCTAGTACACCGCTCACAAGGCTACTCGAGTGTTCGCCGAAGAGAGCAAGTCTTGAACCCCCTATGTAGTATCTCCTGCTCTGAGTTGCAATGAATGGTGAACTTATCAAGTGGTATACGTAGAGCTCTTCGAAGATCTTGTTAGTGAACTCCACGCCGTTTAGAACCATCGATTCAAAGTCGCTGAGACTTACGCGGGGAGGTTCTACTTCAAAAGGAATGTAACTCCAGTCGTATACAGTGATAACTCTTGCTCCGCTCTCGGGGTCCCGTTGTTCACGGTATCTATCTACTCTTATGTAGGAATTGTGCATAGGAGGACTAGTTTCAAACACTAGTTTCACAACGGGTTCACCTCCGGGTACAGCAACCAGAAACCATTGATCACGATGCTTCGCTACGTAACCCTCAAACCTTAGCAAAGCACGTTGAAAGAGATGCACGTAGGTTTTAAACCTCTCGTAGCCACGGGTTTTAACTTTCTCGAAGGGTTCATCAGGAGTAACCACCGCTTCCTCTTCAACTACCTCGTACCTGTCCTCTACTTCCTCGAAGTCCTTTTCAACAACTTCCTCGGTAAAATCCGAGTTCTTACCCATAGACCCCTGTACCATTACCATATTACATTAACGTAGCGTGTATTTAACCGTAAGCTAGGCAAGAGAGAACAGCTATTAAGCATACAATCTACTTGCACCACGAGTTCGCCTCCGAATTCAATTTACCATTCAAGGTCCTTAAGTAATTCGGGTTTCTGATATTCACAGTAGGTGTGTTCTCTTGCCCTCGTGGAGTGTTCACCTGGATATCTGCAAGCGTCTCCTCGGCTGGAACTACTGCACAGATGATCTCGTCAAAGTAGATGAGCTTATCGATACACACTACGTACACGATGTTGGAAGAAAAAAGGATAGAAGAGACAGCTTAAGGTTCGCTGCCCTCCTCGTTAAACACTACTTCCGTGGAGCAAAAACCCACGATGGAATCCTACTACAGCAACTAGAGGATTTGAAAAGATACCTTGAGAGTGCTCTCGGCGACGTTAGCAACTACCTGAGAAACCTCAGCGAGGAGTTCATGACGGCTCCTCTTCAGCAAAGCTCACAGTACCCCTTAATGGAGCTTGAGAAAGCGAACCCTGCTCTCAGCAGAGCTGTCAAGCTCTTCAGCGTAGTTGCTCATTTGTACCTTGAGGAAGTAGCAGAATACGGTACTCTAGAAGAGAAGCTTGTGTTAGCATGGTATTTGCACCAGGGTACTAGGTTGCTTGTTGAGAAGAAGGCTTTAGAATACGCTCTTCTTCACCACGTAGTAGACTTAGCCGCGGAGTACGTTGCACGCGAGAGACCAAGTAGAGATGCGCCTTACAGAATTGCAAGTAGAGTTCGCGAAAACGAAACGCTGAAGGAGGTTGCAGGTGGGCTTGATCTCCTGGTATCAGCTTACGACCCCGTTGAGGATCGCTCGTACTCCCCGTTAAAACTGCTCGAGAATCTACTGAAGCTTCTCGAAAGGAACGCAAGAGAAGTGTACGCTCTGCTAGCTTACAGCATGGTCAAGAGTGGTGTACCTCCGGGCTTCAAGGCTCTTGGCGATGAAATCTGCGAGCTACTGAAATGGTTCAGATTCACACATGGATACGGAGGCTTCGTGAGAGTTAACAATAAACCATTCACTCTGCTGGGGGCTTCGCAGAGAATTGCTAGCTTGCTCAAGGAGAAGCAAGAGGTTAGAATAGAGTTCTATGACCATGGTGTTAAACGAGAGGATGTATATGCGGGGCTCGTTGAACCCGTGCTTACCCTTGTAGTAAGGGACTACAATGAGCTTAAGAGCAAACTGTGCAACAGTATACTCGGCTCAAACAGAGCGAGAATGATAAATCTACTCCCCGAGGATGCAGCTAAGATAAAAGCAATTTGTAGTTAACCTTGAAGGAGTTCCTGTAAGCCTCCTTGACAGTAGCTATGGCTGTGGATGATTTCACAGGGTACTGCTGTTTCCGGAGCGTTTGTTCATGTGACCAAATTGCGTTTCAATGTATAAATAGTTTTTTGTATATTGTAGTATATGTATCCTGGATTAGAGTGTATTACGGGTGTTGTTACATGGTTGAACGCGTGAAAACTGGTATCCCGGGTTTCGATGAGATACTGAACGGTGGTATTCCGAGGAGGAACGTTGTACTGTTGAGCGGGGGCCCGGGCACTGGTAAGAGCATATTCTCAATGCAGTTTCTGTGGAATGGACTGCAGATGGGTGAACCCGGGATCTACGTTGCTCTCGAGGAGCACCCGGTTCAGGTTAGAGTCAACATGAGGAACTTTGGCTGGGATGTTAGACAGTACGAGCAGGAGGGTAAATTCGCTGTTGTTGATGCCTTCACTGCTGGTGTTGGTGAAGCTGCTAAGCGTGAGAAGTACGTTGTTAAGGACCCTGATAGCGTGAACGAGCTGGTGGATGTTCTTCGGGAGGCTATTAGGGAAACGAACGCGCAGAGGGTGGTTGTTGATAGTGTTTCAACGCTGTACTTGACAAAGCCGTCTGTTGCGAGAAGCGTTGTTCTCCAGCTCAAGAAGGTTCTCTCGGGCATGGGAACAACCAGTATCTTGGTATCACAAGTGTCTGTAACCGAAAGAGGGTTCGGAGGACCCGGTGTAGAGCACGCTGCTGATGGGATCGTGAGGTTAGACCTTGACGAGATCAACGGTGAACTCGTTAGAAGCCTAGTGGTGTGGAAAATGAGAGGTACAAGCCACAGTATGAAGAGGCATCTCTTTGAGATCACGGATAAAGGCATAGTTGTGCACCCTGACAAAGTGCTAAAGTACAGCAGGTAGGTTCTCGGGGTGATGGGCTTTGAGTGAAGAGGTCTACATAGATCTTTCGAACGTCCCCTTGAAGCCCATGGGTAAAAAGGAGATCGCGCAGCTCGAGATGGCACTGATCATCGGTGTACTCTACAGTCCAGAGGTGCTTGAGCTCATCAAGGATCCCATTGAGAGATTAACCTGGATAGACAGCTTGGCTGTTGCAGCCGCTGCGTTCGCCAGGCACAAAGCTGGAATGCCGACCACGCAAATAGCCGAGGAGATCGGCAGGTCCGAGACCACTGTGAGAAGCCATCTCGCGCAGAAAACGAAAGCAGGTAAGCTTGTAGCTGAAACCTACGAGAAACTGAAAAAGGGTGAACTCAGACTAGTAATACCCTTCATAAGAGCACCAGTGGCAGGTGCTGAGGAGCAGATGGAAGCATTACGAAGAGAAGCTGAAGCGCTCCGAGAGCAGATTAGTGCACTAGAACAGCAGGTGGAGAACCTCAGACGCGAAAACGAGGAGTTGAAAGCAAAACTGACCAGTAGAGATGCCGAAGTGGAAAACCTTAGGACACAGCTAGCCACCAAGGAATCCGAGATAGAAAATCTCAGAAGCAGACTAAGCAGTGTTGAATCCGAGCTGGAATCCCTTAGAAAAGAGCGAGAGGAGATCACGCGGGACAAAAACGTACTTGCAGAGAAGCTGAACAACATTATCGAGGAGGTAAAGAAGGCTAGACAACTTCTCTCCGAGGTAACCAGAGCACTCGACCAGCTGACACCATCCACAAGCTGAAATCACCTCACTCCACACCTAAACTTTTTCCCCAATCTTTGCCTCCACATTCACCTACAATACACATAGGCTTGTTAATCTTCTTAGTAGCATTAATAAAACAATAGAGCACTGTTAACACGCAAACAGCTGATGCGTACACCTGTTGCTCATCCGCTTCTAATCCACCCGTGCGATTACCCCTGATCAAATAAGGATTCAGGTGAACAGCTCACGATCAATATGCGCTATGAACGCATTTGAAGAATGTCTATACTATACAATTGGACAATTGGATTATCGGTGTCTGCAGTCGTGAACAGCAATGGTTGTTTCTGTACACTGAATTCCGTTCCGCGAAACCACAAGCCGATGTTCTTTGGATTTAATACAACATCGAAACACATCGATAACTATGAGAAGAGAAAATCTAGCATAGCAGTGTAAACAAGATGTCTTAACTTAGACGCTGACGCAAAGTATAAATAGTTTTGGTCTTTGTTGTTAACTAAGTGGGGTGTTCCTGGTGCGCGGTGCGAAATTAGTTAATGGATTAGCAATACTCGCGATGATCGCTGTTATATTATCGCTTGCGTTAACCACGAGCACACGTACTCTACAGGAAACACCACTAATTAACTCAGCTGTAGCAACCATACCGAACTCAAACACAAACTCCACCAATAGAACTCCACAAGTTAGAGAATCCAGTGTCCCCCTCGAGGAGATTACCATTGAAACCTACGATGAAGTTCGCTCCAGAGGCCCCGTTTCAGCTCCAACTACAGAGCCATTATTAGCTGAACTAGTGGAACTCGATGTAACCAAAGGAATAAGAGACGTCGTGTACGAATTCAACATATCTGAGGGAGAGCTTTTCTTAGCAATAGATGGTTCTTCTCTCAGTAGCATAATGGTGAAAATAACCATTTACTATCCAGACTCCACTGTAGAAGAGTACAATACCAGGACTGGTGAGCCCCTACACAAGATCATCATTAATCCCACACCAGGAACATATAAAGTTAAGCTATCGTTAGAAGAGGGTGCTTGGACACGTGCATGGATTCAAGCTGTTACATTGAACAATGGAGTAGGATCCCTAGAATCACTAGAGAAGCAGTTCAAGTACTTTATGCCCGGCGAAGCGAGATACCTAAAACTCAACGTAACATGGGAAAACTGGGTATTCCTGTACGCGAGCATTGTGAGAGGTGGCCCCCTAGTGGTTTCCTTGTGGAAGATACCCGAGATGATGCTTGAATGGGGATGGCCAGGCTGGTATTTCGAAAGATTCATCTTTGGACCGGAGGGAGAGTACCTTTTGGTCATTAGAGCAGTAGAACACACTGATGCTTCATACACTGTAGCTTACCCTGGGAGATTGGCTTACTCATTGAGTTTAAACATTGGTCAAACCCTGAGATACACTATACCGAGAGACGTAGAATTCTTCCAGTTCACCATCACAAGTGAAGAATGGTTTGCCCTAGATTGGTCCGTAGAACCTTTATACCCGGAATACGTCTACTCATTAGTCATAGTCGTTGACCCCGAGCGAAACATAATATATCGGGATTCCGCGGCAACATGCGAACTAAAGTACATGATTCGCGGTAACATTGTTCAGGGCAATTACATAGTGATCTTCATTAGCGACCTTTCCGCAATGACCGTGTTTAAAGTAACAACGCTTGATGGAGCCTTAAACAGAGTAAATCAAACTCTCTTCAGTTCAAGGATCAACTTCACGCAGTGCGGTCAATCCATATACTTCAGGGTACTGAGCAATAACTCGGTTGCTCTAATATATACTCATGATGTATTCTTCCGTGCAAGCGTTCTTGGATTGGATGGAGTAGAGTATGAATCAAGGTGGCGTTGGTGGTGGGAAAATGCAATACTACTGGGAGAATGGACTCTATTAAAGAATAGAGATAACGAGTACGTAATCAGAGTGCAAGGCAGTAGAGGTAATGTAACTCTTCATCTAAGACCGAGTGATTGGATGGACTACCTGGTAGATACACCAGATGACAGTGATTTCATGTTCAGGTTTGACGGTGATGTCGTGGTTCTAGGAGTTTCTATGAGAGGATCCAGGTATTATGCGCAGTTCTATGCACCTCTTAATTGGGAGGCTAGTACGGTGATCTGGATAATTGACTCTCAAAACAACTTAGCCGGAAGAGTCGATGTTTACTGGGAGAGATTCGTTGTCTTCAGGTATCTTCATGAAAGAAGTGAACTTCTAGAGGGTACATGGAGGATTATAGCAATATCGAGTAGAAGTGGTGTAAACGCCAGAATTTCACATATCCAGGAGGGTGACGAAGAGTACTACGTTAGCACACCGTACCATGATTACCACTCGTTCGGTTTCGACTACATGCTCAAGAGCTTCAAGGTGTACGTGCCTCCATCGAGATGGTTGTTCATAGCCGTATTCAATGAAAAAGAGGATGGAAGACTATGGATGTTCACATTTAATAACGAACTACACCAAGTTGACTACTGCTATATATACGGCGATTGGTCTTGCTACAGAGTATGGGAACGAGTATCTGAAAATACATACATCTTTTTCTTAGCTGGTAGTTCGAACGCTAATGTATCTGTATCTGCAATTACACATAGTGACCTCCTAAGTTATGAACCACGGCCACTTCTCACAATAACAACGACCAAAGAAGTTGAAAAACCCTACACAGTTACCATAACAGATACCATAACATTGACTGAGAGAATCGAAGAATATTACACGGTTACAGAATACCACTACTATGAAATTACGGTGTATTACATAGTTGAAGAACCCCATACTGTGACAGAAGTTAAAGAAATCGTATTAGCTGAAACAGAAACTGCTACGGTAACATTAATGGAAACGATCGTGAAGCCTTACATATTCACGGTACGAGAAGTTGAAGTTGTAGAGAGATACATAACCACTACAGAGGAATCGCCATCGAATACCCCATTATTGGCAGTAGCATTTATTAATATGCTATTACTGTTCATCATAATAGCTATTCTTGTACGTCCTAAATATACGTCTTAATAGTCTCTCCTGAAATTTTTACATCCATATTTTTGCATACTTTGCATCCTAAGTGTGCTTTGCTTATTAAAGTGTGCATTCAGCAGAATTTGCTACGGTCACATGCTTACACACTATAACCATGGTTTAAAAGCAACGACAGAGCATTCATAAAAGAAGCGTAAAGAAGCACCTATAGTCCAACAGTGTGCTGGGATAAGCAGTGCAAATACTTAATTAACTTGGCTTCGAAGTAATAAGCAAAATGAGATTACAGAGCTGAAATTTAACGCCATGGTACATTTGGAGACCGGGTTGCAGTCACGAACAATACTGGTGTAATCTACAATCACTCTCTTTCTTGAATCTTCAATTGACCTCATAATAGAGAAGTTTAACAATAATACGTCTTCAGATGCACCTGCTAACACGTTATGGTCCGATATAATTGTAGCAACAGTGATCTTCCACACTTTAAAGAACTAGAACTCCAATTACTCAAGCAGAAACAGTTTAAATTAGAATCGCATAGTTTTACTCCATTCCCATGATCTCTCCTCCCTTTTTCTAACATTGATTTTCGTAGTTGTTCCTTATACCGTACTTAAGCCTTTGATTTAATAAATCGACGTGGAATAACGACGAGCTTTCATACATACTGCATTATCGTACGTGTTTCGTAACCTTCAGGTTAAACGTAGAACATCGCCTATAGGTTTACCTAGTACGTGAATGATGAAGCGTCGATATCATCAAGGTGAACATTTGTCGTCTATCCATATACTCGCATGTATACGTGCAGCGGTAACCGAGACCACAAGGCTTAGCAACCAACAAATGCACCTGGCTTAACCTTCTTTTTCATCCAATGAATTTGCGTAAAGTAGAGTACTATTGGAATGTATTTGTAACTGAAACCCTTGACCTTCTAGCCTTAATCAACATTGTTATCAATATTACTACAGAAGGGAATACAACTACCATAACTACCGGTAGCTGAGAGGCAATTTCGTTTCTCGGTTCTGGCTTCCTCACTGGTTCATGTAGGTCTCCGTAGAGAGCTATTAGCACCAGGGATGCTGTTTCCAGGTTCAAGTCGCCTGTACCCTTGAAGCCTTGCTCGTAGAGTGTTGCAAGTGGATTGATCTTCTCCAGTACGCTCCTGTACTTCTCCACCTCCGATGCGTATCCAAGTGCTCTGTAGGCTATGACAGCTAGTGCTACCTTGTACGTTTCGTACTTTCCGTGAACCCTGTAGTAAGCATCCGCGAACCCATACCCGTTGAACATCTCGCTGAGCATGGTCAACTCCTTTAATGCTTCATTTTCCTCGCCTTGAGCAATGTGCAATAGCGCCTTGTAAACCAGTAGGTTAGCGTAGTCGTAATAGTCCTCAATCACGGTTTCAGTTCTCCTCACGTGTACAACTCTAACGGAGTCAACGACATCGACTACAACGTGCTCAACAACCGTGAAGGGCAAGGAGAAGTTTAACCCCAGTAAAACCTGGTAGTAGTCGTAGAAGCTGGAAGAGTATTTCTCCAGGAACCTTTTGATCTTATTAGCAATGCCCGGTTTACCACATATGCTCCTGAGAACGTGCTCCGCTAGAAGATTAGTGGACGTGTAGCATACGTCTGGTTCAACCACGGGTGATTCAACGCAGCATCCAAACTCTCCGAAATCCCTGTAGAGAGATACAATGAAGCTGCAGATATCCTCGCGCGAAGTACTAGACGGATTGCTCTGCGATGCCTGCACGCTGAGAAAGATCCACGAGAAAGAAGAGCACAAGAGGAGTGAAAGAACCAGTGCTAAGCGTAAACCAGAACAGCTCCTCCCATAAACCACACGCGTAGCGTAGCCAGAGCTCAATCCATTCTCCCACAATGGTTAATCCTCATAGCAATTAAATAAGGTAGGCATCCATGTGGTTTGGAGAGCTCTTCGTGGTCGACACTGTAGCCTCTTCGCTAAGAACTACACCCTGAACAGTAGATGCGCGAGGCACTGAATTTATAACCCGGAACCTTTGGTCTTAGGCTGAGGAGGTTCAACTGTTCGTGCACCTCTTTATTGTGAGGTGATCGTGAAGCTAGAGTTATTAGCTAGACGGGGTATTTCTTGATCTTGGTGGTGAGTTCTTGATCGACTTGGACTTCATTGCTAGACTCCAGGGTGAGCTTGGTTTAGACTTTGTTGATGCGAGGATCCAGCACTACTACAGTGAGCTGGTTGTATACGATAACGGTGTTGTAAGAGACTTTGTAGTTAACAGTGTTCAAGGGGTTGGTGTCAGAGTTGTATACAATGGATACGTAGCTTACTCCTCCACGTCAAGCCTCGCGAAGAGCGCTGTGAGAGATGCTGTTCTGAGAGCTTTCAAGCTAGCTAAAGCCTCCTCGAAGTACTCTCTCAGCGTGGATCTCTACTCTCGACGAACCGTGAAGGATTCTCTCGAATCCACATACACCGTAAACCCTGAGACCGTTGACTTCTCAGAGAAGGTTGAACTACTCAGGGACATGTACAACTGTGCACGCGAGGTTCGCGAGCTTTCGAGTATTACGCTAAGGTACGGCTTCGAGAAGGACAAGAGAGTCTACGTGTCCAGCAACGGGGACTACGTTGAGTTCACTAGGAGGATGATCGGGGCTTCGGCGAGGCTTGTAGCGAGCGTTGAAGGTGCATATGAAACACTCTACGATAGTGAATCGGCTGTTGCCGGCTGGGAGTTTATCAAGTCGATCAACTGGAGCGATTGGGTGAAAGAGAAAGCTAAGCTCGTGGTTGAAGCCGCTAGAGCCGAGAGAGTTAAACCGGGTAGGTACGACGTAGTGCTAGATAACGACATGGTTGGGTTAATGCTCCACGAAGCATTTGGTCACGCATCCGAAGGTGACATAGTGTTAGCGGGTGGAAGCGTTCTCGAGGGAAGAATAGGAGAGAAAGTTGCAAGCGACCTCGTCTCAATAGTAGATGATGGACTAGTGGAGGGCGGTGTACTCGTACCCTATGACGACGAGGGTACACCGAAGAGGAAAACCTATACTGTGAAAAACGGTGTTCTAGTGGGCTTTCTCCACAGTCTTACAACAGCTAAGATGCTGAAGCATGAGCCTACGGGGAATGCCCGCGTGATGAGCTACCAGGACCCATTACTCGTGAGGCAAACCAACACGTACATGGAGCCCGGGGACTGGAGTGTTGAGGAGATGATCAAGGATACGAGAAGAGGCTTGTACGTGAGGGGTAGAGGTGCCCTGGGTGGTCAAGTGAACCCTCTCACAGGAGCCTTCACGTTCACCAGTGGACCAAGCTACGTGATCGAGAACGGGGAGCTGAAACAGCTGGTTAAGGGGGTAATGCTCTCAGGGCTTATACTGGAGACGCTGAAGAACGTTGACGCTGTTGGCAGAGACCTCGTGGTTAGAACAAGCGTATTCGGTGGATGCGGAAAAGGTGGGCAAACAGTTAGAGTTGGTGATGGTGGACCCCATGTGAGAGTACGAGGATTCACGATCGGAGGTGGATAGCTATGAGCCTAGACTACGAGACTGTGGTTAAAAAAGCCGTTGGCAAAGGATTAAGCGATGCTGAGGTTTACGCCGTTGAATTGACCACGGTTCAGTTCACGGTGGCTAACGACAGAGTGATCGAGTCTACTTGGAGAAAACGACTAGACATAGGCCTGCGTGGAGCTGTTGGAAGAAGAGTAGGGAGTATTAGGGTTAACACTCTGGAAGAGGTAGACAGTGTTCTCGAAAAGCTCCTGTCGATCACCAGGGCTTCACAGGAGGATCCGTACTGGAGTGGTTTTCCTCCAGTTTACAAGCTCGCTGCGAAGCCGAAAACCTACGATGAGAGAACAGCGTCCATGAGCGAGGAAGAGTACGTGGAGTTACTGAAGTACGCTATGGACAGGTTCAAGGAGCCAGCTCTCTCCAAGGGTGCTACGAAAGCTGTGGTTACCGAGGGGATGTTCGAGGTTGCAAGAGCCGAGCTTAGCATAGTCAACTCCAACGGAGTGAACCTCCGCGAGATGCACACCGAGGTTTCACTGTGGCTCGTTCTCAGCGTGGAGAAGAACGGGTCTTCCTCGAGTAAAACTCTCGTCTACGCTAGAAACCTCATTGACGAGAAAGCTTTAGCTGAAGCAGCAACCAGAGAAGGTGAACTAGCAATGCTCTTCTTCAACGCGCAACCCGTTGAGTCGGGAGTCTACGACGTAGTACTGGACCCATCCGTTGCCGGCCTCGTGCTCACGTCGAGTCTAGCACCAGCGTTCTCAGCTCTGAACATACTCGAAAACAGGAGTCCTCTGAGGAACAAGCATGGACAGCTGGTGATGAGCGAAAAAGTGACAATAATCGACGACCCCTTCCACGAGGGTGCCACAGGCACGAGATCGTTCGACGATGAGGGTGTACCAGCTAGAGCAAAGCCTGTTGTAGAGAAGGGTGTGTTCACAACAATACTTCAGAGCTACTACACCTCGCGCAGAATGAACACTGAGCCAACGGGTAACGGTGTAAGGCAATCACCGGCTACACAGCCTGTACCAGGCTTCACGAACTTCACGGTGAAACCCGGGAAAGGTAAACTGGACAAGTTCGCAGAGGAGCTCGAGAAAGGGCTTGTTGTTTACGAGGTTATAGGGTACTGGATGAGCGACCCCGTTACAGGTAGCGTTAAAGCAACCGTAACCCATGGTTTGCTCGTTGAAAAAGGAAGCGTAGTGAAGCCCGTTAAGGGGGTTGTACTAGGAGGAAACGTGTACGAGTGGTTATCGAGAAACCTGGTTGAAGTCGGAGAAGACGTGTACATTGTTGACAATACGGCTACACCCTCAATGTGGATAAGAGAGGTTAAAGTCGCTGGAAAGTAGAGAACACCCCCAAGACATATCTTTTTACTCTCAGAGACGCCATTCTGAAACCCTTAACGTTTTGAATAGTCTAAACGGGTGAACTGAGTAAATATTCCCACGTGGAGAACGGGTCTCGCAGGGTTTGGTAACGTAGGTCAAAGGCTTTGTTAGAGTACTAGCTAAAGTGATCATGGGTTCCTCGATAACCATAAAGGACGTTGCGAGAAAGGTATCACCAGGATCACCGCAAAGGTTATTAAGAGGACTAGAGAAGAAAGATGCAGAATTAAGCTCATAGTCGAAATCTAGAAGAACGGGGCAACGTTAAAGCCCCGGTGAGACCCATAAGGATCCCCTTAAATTACACATTAGCTATTCACAGACACGTAAATTTGGGCAGAATGTAAAACTAGCCTACATCACGCTTTTCAAGGTTGCAAGCCAGAAGTTCTTGACTAATCATAATGTTGATAGCTGTGGAAAAAATTGAAGTAATCTGACACGGTTACTCGGTAGCTTAATCAATTGTCAGCTGTACACCCAGCTTCTTGGCTACCTTGATTAGCATGTCTTTAACCATTGCTTCGAATGTCCACTCCGGTTTCCAACCCCACTCTTCCCTTGCAACACTATCATCTATTGTTCTCGGCCACGAATCCGCTATTTTCTGCCTGAAGTCAGGCTGGTATACAACCTTGAACTCCGGAACATGCTTTCTTATTTCTTCTTCGAGCTGCTTGGGTGTGAAGCTGAAAGCTGCAACGTTGTAGCCTACGAAGAGCTTTAGCTTGGATTTGTCTGCTCTCATCAAGTCTAAAACAGACTTTATAGCATCGGGCATGTACATCATTGGTAGCATTGTGTCCTCTCTAAGGTAGCACACGTACGGCTTTCGCTCTACAGCGTAGTAGAACATCTCCACAGCGTAGTCCGTTGTACCACCACCGGGCAAGGCTTCACTACTTATAATACCAGGCCATCTAACACCCCTAACATCCAGGTCGTACTTGTAAACATAGTACCTTGCTAGTAGTTCACCAGCGTACTTTGTAATACCGTAGATCGTGGTCGGCTCTACCACAGTATGCTGTGGAGTATTGTACTTGGGAGTCGTTGGTCCGAAAACTGCTATGGAGCTTGGCCAGAACACCCTGAACCTGTACTCTTTCGCAAGTTCTAGTACATTGTATAGTCCAACCATGTTCACCTTCCACGCTAACTGAGGATTCCTCTCGCCAGCCGCGGACAGTATTGCAGCTAAGTTGTAGACTTCTGTTACATCGTACTTCTTGATAACCCTTTCAATTGTTTCAACATCTGTTACATCCACGTACTCAGCGGGACCCTCCGCGAGCTTACCCGTTGGAGGACTAGGGTAGTAACCAGCTATAACGTTGTCTCTACCGTAGATCTCTCTTAAAACGGGTACTAGTCCACTGCCTATTTGACCAGTAGAACCTATAACGAGTACTCTTGTCAATAAGAGTTCACCATCTCCTCTAGATTATTCCCAGCTTTCTTCCCCACTTCTCGTACAATGCTAAAGCCTTGTTCAAGTCCTCCTTGGTGTGATCTGCGTTAACCTGGTTTCTGATCCTCTCGGTACCACGTGGTACCATTGGGTACACAATTGGTACTACAAACACTCCTTCCTCGAACAGAGCTCTCGCTAGTTCTCTCGTTTTCTTTGTATCACCGATGATAACAGGTACTATGGGTGTTTGACTTTTACCCGTGTTGAAGCCCATGGACTGTAGCTCTTTTCTGAAGTAGTTCGCGTTGTCCAGTAGCCTTCTGATCCTCTCCTTACCCTCGGGACTCATCACGATCTCGAGTGCCATGATGTTGGCTGCTATTACTGGAACAGGTGGACCCGTGCTCAGAAGCCATGTTCTAGCCCTGTTCCTAATGTACTCTATAACCTCGTAGTCCGAGCCTATCATTCCACCGCTGGATCCAAGGGCCTT
>JAWAHD010000011.1:0-26655 GCA_038889555.1 Desulfurococcaceae archaeon | reverse complement strand
CAGCGCTCGTGGACAGCGCCTACGGAATGGGGCTACTATTAGCTTATAGAAAGGGGAAACGAGTGATCATAGATATGGTCAAGGACTTCCATCAACTCGTAGAAATAGGGAGGAGATCAAAGAAGCTGTCAGCTATATACATAGGAGGTGGTGTTCCAAAAGACTACGTGAACCTTGTTACCGTTGCTCAAACCCTTATAGCAGAGTATGAGGAGGGTGTACATGGCTTTTACAAAAGCCTAGAGTACGTTGTTCAGTTCACAACTGACATGCCACAATGGGGTGGATTAAGTGGAGCAACCCTCGAAGAAGCCATAAGCTGGGGTAAGGTTTCGCCCAAAGCTAAAAAGAAGACTGTGCACGTGGATGCTACAATAGCTCTCCCGATAATAGCTCATGGGCTTGTAAGCGGAGGAATAAAGCGTAGTAAACCATTCGACGCTAGCTGGATACTCCACCAGTATCAAGGTAGCTAGCTCTACTCTAAAGGAGAGTAGGGTTGAATGAGAACTACGAGACTATAAGAGAGAGAATAATGAGAATACTAGAGTCCACGAAGACTCCGCTCACAGCTAGTGAAATAGCGAACATGCTTGGCGACAATACATCACCTGAGGATGTTTACGAGCACCTTGCTCACGTAGCTAAGACTATACGTGCTAAAAGCCATGGACGAAAAGTACTGGTTATGGAGCCACCAGTGTGCAAGAAATGCGGATTTGTCTTCAAAGACCTCGAGAAACCCAAAAAACCTAGTAGATGCCCAGAGTGTAAGAGCGAGTGGATAGCTTCGCCGAGGTTTATGATCGCTGAAAACATCTGAACTAGTGAATTCGTAGCCTACTTGTTTACTTTCCGCTCTTTTCGTACATTTCAATTGCTTTCTTTATTTTCTCTAGTGCTTCGTTACGACTTCTCCATCCAATGACTTTAACCCATTTACCCTTCTCCAGCTCTTTGTAATGAGCAAAGAAGTGCTCTATTCTCTGCTTGATGGCCTCTGGAACATCCGCGATATCATTTATGTTCTCAAATCTAGGGTCTATCTTGTTAGCGGGAACAGCTACGATTTTGGCGTCAAAACCTTTTTCATCCTGCGTTTCGAGAACTCCTATTGGCTTAACCCTTATGATAGAGCCAGGTAGCAGAGGGTCGTATGAGATCACTAGTACATCGACGGGGTCTCCGTCCTCCTCCAGAGTTCCTGGTATAAATCCGTAATTAAAGGGGTACACCATTGAAGTGTACAGTATTCTGTCGACCACGAGTGCGCCGGTGTCCTTGTCAAGCTCGTACTTTACGCCACTTCCCAGTGGTATCTCGATTACCACGTTTACCTCATCTGGCGCCTTCTCACCTGGACCTATCTTGTTAACAGGCATCACAGCTTTACACCTCATACCTAGTTACTAAGTCGCTCTTGGTTAAATATTGAACAAGTGGAACGGGTAATCGCTTTACTTTCTTAGAACGCTGGCGAGAACTTGTGGTACCCTAGATGGTGTTTCAGCAACAGGTATTCCTGCTTCCTCTAAAGCCCTCTTCTTTGAATCGTAGTCTCCCATGCCCATTGAGATAATAGCACCAGCATGTCCCATGCGTTTTCCCGGTGGAGCTGTTCTACCAGCCACGTACGCTACAACAGGCTTCTTCTCACTAAGCTTAGAATAGTAGGTTGCAAATCTCTCCTCAGCATCGCCTCCTATTTCACCTATTAGCACTACAGCGTTTGTTTCCTTGTCTTCCTGGAACAACTTGAATACCTCTATGAAGTCCAAGCCTGTTACAGGGTCGCCTCCGAGTCCTACAACGGTTGATACTCCGTAGCCTCTCTTTCCTATCTCCTTGGATATCTCGTAAGTGAGTGTGCCGCTCCTTGATACAACACCAATTGCACCCTTACTGAAGATGTGCGATGGCATAATGCCCAGTTTACACTCACCAACTGTCATAACACCCGGTGTGTTTGGACCTACAATTACAACACCTCGTTTCTTTGCGTAGTTGACCAGTCTTACCTCGTCGAGGAGAGGAATCCCCTCGGTTATCACAACTACTAGTTTTACACCAGCATCGATGGCCTCGTATACTGCATCGGGAGCAAAGCGTGCTGGCACGAACACTATTGAAGCGTTTACTTCACCCTGCTCTTCCACGGCTTCATGTACTGTGTTATAAACGGGCACCCCATGAACGTACGAACCACCTTTACCGGGCGATGTTCCAGCAACTATCTTCGTACCATACTCTAGCATTAGCTTCGTGTGAAAGCTTCCTTCTCTTCCTGTTATACCTTGCACTACGGCTCTAGTATTGGAGTTAACGAGTATTCCCATGTTTCTCACCCGTATACGTATTCTATCGCTTTCTTGATGGCATCATCCATTTCAATGTACACGGGTATGCCGTGCTCGGTGAGTATTCTACGGCCTTCTTCCTCCATGGTACCAAGCATTCTAACTACTATAGGTTTCGTATAACCGGCTTCTCTTATAGCTTCCACGATGCCGTAAGCTACTTCATCACACCTGGTTATACCACCGAATATGTTTACCAGTATAACTCTGGGTCTAGGATGCTGTAGCATCAGCTTCACGGCTTCTTTGACTCTATCCCTGGTAGCACCTCCACCTATATCCAGGAAGTTGGCTGGTTTACCACCGTAGTGCAGTATTGAGTCCATCGTAGCCATTGTTAAGCCGGCACCATTGCTGATAACGCCTATTTCTCCATCAAGCTCCACATAGCTGAATCCTAGCTCTTTGGCTTTTCTCTCGTAAAAAGACATCTCTCTCCCGTACCTGGTAGCGAGGTCTGGGTGCCTGAATAGGCTGTTGTCGTCAACAACTATCTTAGCGTCAAGTGCAACTAGTTTACCATCGCAAGTAACAGCCAAGGGGTTGAATTCCACTAGCTCAGCGTCGTAGTCTAACATTATCTTGAACATTGACTTCATGATCGATGAGAACTCCTGCACGTAGCTCCAGGGTAGTTTAACTGCATTAACCGCTTTTCTTGCCATGTAGTCGGAGTATCCTACCTCAGGGTCAACGTATATTCTATGTACCTTCTCCGGGTACTTTTTGGCTAGCTCTTCTATCTCTACACCACCCATTTCCGAAATCAAGTACAGTGGTTTCCTAGTAGCCCTATCTATGGTTAAAGACAGGTATAGTTCCCTGGATATGCATACTTTTTCTTCGACAAGCAACTTCTCTACTTTTTCACCACGTATGGTTGCTCCCAGCAAGGCTTTTGCGTATTCTCTTGCTTCCTCTGGGGTATCCGCGAACTTTACACCACCAGCAAGACCGCGGCCGCCCACGAGGACTTGAACTTTCAAAACAACGGGTTTACCGATTTCAAGAGCAACACGTTCTGCTTCATCGGGGGTACTTGCGATTCTACCTTTCGGCGTGCTTATACCATACCGTGCCGCAATCTCCTTAGCCTCAAACTCGTAGAGCTTCAATAAAAACCACCATTTCTACCTCATAACAACATCTCGTGAACTAATAAACCATGCCCCATCTATTAACTTTGCATAGCTTATTGAGAACTTGTCATTCAAGCTCAGCACCATGAACTCGAGTTTCAAGTGAACACGGAGTTCGAGTGTAATAACAAAGTGCTGTATTTGAAAATCCTACGAGGCATTTTTCACTTTCATCCAGTGGATATATTGCGCGATCATGGAGTTGATGCGGGGGTGGGATTTGAACCCACGCAGGCTCATACAATCGGGTCTTAAGCCTAACACCCCGTTGAACCCTGGTCAAGTGTTCGCATGCAGAGTTAACTATATTCATGAGAGTTGTCAGGTTTACAAGGATGTGGACAGAGTTGTTTTCGTAGCCGAAAAGTGAGAATGGTAAAAACCGTCGTTATGCCTATACCGATCAGCGTCATTAAAGAATAAAGAGGAAAAACAGTAGTTCTTCTACTGGGTCTACCTTTTTCACATTGATGAACAACAATGCACTTAAACACTTATACTATACAAGTGTTTGATGTGAACTATGCGAAAAGGATCTTTAATGCACTTAGTTGTGCTAAACCAACGAGCGAAGTCTTTCATCAGCTCTATCTACTAGGCAAAATGAGGTAAAAAATAAATCTTTCACGTTCCAGTTGATACTGTAGGCGGTGGTGTTGAAGGACTTAATTGCTGTGACAACGCCTTGGTTCTCCTTCTCAGGAAGATAACTAATACAACAACAATGACTATAGGTATTGCTATAATACCTATGATTAGCAATATTTTCCACAGACTAAACTCTAAGACGCTGCTATCCACAAGACTAATCTTTACTCTAATCTCAGCACCAAGAGACGAGCCCCTAATTCTTAAATCTGTTAGTACGCCTTTTCTATATTTCAAGGTGCATTCAATGCCTCCTTCCGAGCAGTCATAGGTGCCCGTATATTCGGGGTTTATTAGAACTTTTCCCGAAGAGGGGTGATCAGTAAGAGAGAAGATTGCTGTTTCTCGATAGAATGGATTAAAATGACTAAAAGCCTCACGGCACACTTCATTTCCTCCAAAATTTAATAATGATACTCTTGCTTCAACTCTACTTTCAGCTGTATTAACTTCTAGGATTTCAAGTTTAAACTCTGCCCAACATGAAGCTCGCTCACCAAGGATTGACACCTCAATTTCTGCTCGGTATTTGAACCAATCTCCAACTTTGTAGGGTGGTGCTTGTGCTGTTACTATCGGAGTTACGAATGTTACGATCAGGAGTAACACTAGTATTGTTAGAGTTACGTGCTTGTTCTCTTTCATTATTCCCCCGGAAAACAGCAATATGAGCGGGGGTATATAAATATTGAATCAATCCAATGATAAAGACCTATAACCAACATCACGTGAATTTACACAAAAACTCTCAGTACATCAGAAACTGCTTACCAATTATTTAGAAAGCTATATTGGCAATCTACAAGCTAGAAAACCAGGTTAACTACAAGCTGAGTAAACGAGGCCTCAAGCGAATAGTCAAGATGCTAGCCGAAAAAGTAGTTAACTTTCTAGTAAAGCAGGGATGCGGGGGGTGGGATTTGAACCCACGCAGGCCTACGCCATCGGGTCCTAAGCCCGACCCCTTTGACCAAGCTCGGGCACCCCCGCATCCATTGATTTTAATGTTTTGTATACGGGTTAAAAACGTAGCCCATGGGATTGCTAACTATGCTCTTTACTACATTTAAAGCGTAGTTGTACAGGTATTCTGTTATTAGTCCTTCTTCGTATGCTTTACTGAGTTCGTCTTTATCCACGACCTTGACATCTCCTGAAGGGTGAATCACAACGTCGACTAGAAGGTCATGGTATTTAACCCTTCCCGGGGCTACCTCGGGTGGTGTATTTACGTTCACGTAGGTTCCAATCCAGTTTCCACTGCGATAGTAGTTGTGTGATATGTAGGGTTTACCTGTATCAACAACCATGTAGTCTATGTCTCCCGGTTTTTTCTCTACTTCTAGTCCATCGTATACTCCTGGAGATTTCATGGTTCTCTCAATGACAACTACTACTTCATCGTTAACGATCGATACGTTTAGTACTCTACCGGATGTAAGAGCTATTACTTCACCTGTAGGCTTTATGTGCACGATCTCTACAAGTTCATCCTGTACTAGCTTTTCTGCAATATACTCTGCGAGGCTCGCATTCTCGTGCGAGCACTTTGCCTTCGAAACAACGTGCTCCGCTACGTCAACTACATCACTTAATCCCATTGATTTCAACGAGTGATGCTTCTTGATGGTTGTAGTAACCCGGCTTCTGATACCGTCTAGTATAGACTTTGCAAGACTTGTTAAACCCAAGATAGCTATGAACTCTCCATCTCTCAGCTTAATAGGGGGATTATCCGCCAGCTCTTTTGACTTTGATACAAGAGACTTGTACTCTACGAGTAGTCTATCAATATCGGAACTTATGGTTTCATCATCAGCGTGCTTAGCGCTGCTCCTAAAGTGCACTCCAAGTCCTGTTCCCATTAACTTAGCTGTAGCGATAGCAGATAATCTGGCTTTGGTTTTAGAGCTTGTTATGTGTTCCGAGAAGGTTATTCTAGGTTCACCATGTATTAAAGTAGCATACTCTCCAACAAGTCTGAAGCTCTTAGTTAAAACAAGCTTCTCTCCGTACTTAACCGGGGGTTTTCTTACTCCCACCAGAAGCCTTGAGCCAGGTTCTTCGCTACACGGAAAAAGCGTGCCTGTTAATCCTCCGATATCCACGCTACAGTACTCTCCATGTTTTTCCACTACTACTCCCATGTAAACAGCGTGGAGTTCAACGGGCGATTTCCACGTATATACGTACTTGAGCTCCTCCACTAAAGTACTGTACACCTCTTGCGAAGGCTTGGGAAACCCGATTATCAGCAACTCGTCCGGGTTTTCCGTTGTCTTAACCGTGACATCGCAAGCAGTTTCGTCCGCTTCTAAGCCTAGTCTCTCCTTAATCTTCTCCGTAACATCTACGAGTTGAAACCCATGGTCAACTAGTATCTTGGAAATAGCCGTAGCATAAATACCTCGAACTCTTACCCGAACCAAGTAAAAAACCCTCGTTAGAACAGCTGTAGTAGGTTTTAATCCTTTACTGTTTCGAGAAGCGCTATAACTTGCCATATTTTTGTTCTAGCACTAAGAGGCATATTGGGATCTTGACTAACTTGTTCCAGAGCTCCAATAGCATTAGCCGCTCTCACACCTGGACTGTACTTTTCGTCCCTAAGATAGTTCAACGCCTCGGTAGCCGCTCTTCTAATATTCCTAGGAACAGCTGTGTCGTTGATTATTGTAAGAAGAACGTATGCAGCGTTTCTGATCTTTGCTTCATTGTCCATTACGCGGCTCATGAGCCCACCTCAAACAGCGTAACTGTCTCACTACCCAGTAATCCATGCTTAGTTTATGAATAAATAAACCCTAAATTATAAATCAACTGGTGCTTTAGGTGCACAACTCGGAGGTCAGAAAGGATCCAACTAAAATAATGGCTGAACTACTGAAATCAGGAGCGGTTATGCTAGCTGAAACATGCCCTGTTGAAGGATGTGTTCTACCATTGTTTAAGCTGAGAAGCGGGGAAATAGTGTGCCCTGTACATGGCAGAGTCTATATTGTTAAAACTGACGAAGAAATGAGGGAAATATATACTAAAGCACAAATGTCTACGATCTTAGAAAAGCTAGAACTACAGGTACTAAAAACAATTGAAACCTTAGCAAACACTTCGGATGTTGATCCTACAGACTACATAAAGTGGCTCGAAGTCCTAGAGCGTATCCAGAGATTAAAATCTCTTATGAAATCAAAGTGATCTTCTTCGTAGCTCTTCTAAGACGATGTGCTTAACGTCCTCGTACACTTCTTCAATCGATCTTGCAGCATCTACTTTAACTAGTAGCCCCTGTTTCACCATCGTCAAATAAATCTCTCTTACTTTAGACAAGAACCCTAGTTCTTCGAATTCGGGAAACCTTGTGAAAGAGCCGGTTTTTCTCTGAAGCGCTATCTTAGGGTCCACGTCGAGGTATACTGCAATGTCGGGTTTAATAGTCCACCTGTTTACTTCAAAAACCCACTCAATAGGAGCTCCGCTAGCCGATTGATACGCAACACTACTGTAAAAGTACCTGTCTGCTATTACTATAAAGCCGTTTTCGAGAGCTGGTTTTATTTTTGTTTTAACGTGAATTAGTCTATCTAGAGCGAAAGCTAGCGCATCAATAAACGGATCTCTTAAGCTACCGTACTTATTTTTGATAATATTTACGATATCGGAATCCGTGGGTTCGAATGTGTACAGCGTTCTGTATCCTCGCTTCTCGAGCTCCTGAATCAGAGCTTTAGCAATAGTGGTCTTCCCTGAACCATCTATACCTTCAAGTACTATGAACAAGCCTTTGCTAGGTTTTCCAGACCCTGAGCTCATTGTTCACAACCTCAACGTTCCAACCATTAAAATGCATAAGTTTATCGAAATCTAGAACTTGGTATAAGGGGATTTCTGCTATAACGCATCCTGTTACGAGCATAGGTTCTACGTCTTCAACGATTATGCAACTAGGATTCTTCCCCTTCCTCTTCAACGCGTATAGTACATAAGGCGCTACCGTGCTTCCTCGAGTCCCCTTAAAAGCGAATACAGAGCCGGGTATGCACAGATGATCCTCCATTAAACAACCCGACTCGGGGTCTACTTCACCTAAGAAACTTACGTACTTATTCACCGCGATCAGTTCCCCTCTACACATGCCTGGAACTATTGCTTTAACTTTAACCACTCTAATCTCAGCAGACATACTTAACTATTTCCTCGGTACTGGCTATTCCTACTTTTAATCCATGGATTCTACGAAGGTAAAAATAGGCTTTTCCGCTATTTGTTAAAACGTAGTCGAAGATCCCGCGTAGCTTTGATACCACAGGACACGTGCCCGCTGCTACATCTGCACCTAATGCTTTAGCCTTGCGAACTAGGTACCAATACTTGT
Source organism: Desulfurococcaceae archaeon (assembly GCA_038889555.1). Taxonomy (GTDB): domain Archaea; phylum Thermoproteota; class Thermoprotei_A; order Sulfolobales; family Desulfurococcaceae; genus UBA285. The sequence goes on along the minus strand of JAWAHD010000011.1, from coordinate 18,136 downwards.
TCGCGAACTCCCTTGGTACAGTTATTAGAAGCTTGCCTTTCCTCACGGGTCCATACTTATTGAGTAATCTTACAACATCGAGCAACTCTTTTGGATGTACATGAGGGCATCCAATATAGCCAAGCACAAAGCCGCTCCTCGTCTTCGGGGGGTTTGCTAAGTACTTTTCAACGTCACTAGAAGCTACTTCAACCCTGTCCTGTAGATCTTCGCTGTAGGTGCCCTTAGGTGTTAAGTTTTCCACGACGATCAATGCATGATTACCGGTTGCAGCCGCGGATGCGAGCAGGTTTTTAATTTCATAGATTTTACTCAAGTTCATGTTATCAATACTAAGCTTCAAAGGGGATTCTTTAACGTTTTCACCTATCCATAGCCCGAGTGCACCGTAGTACCTAGCAGTAATTTCAAGGTGTACCTTTAAGTGAATTTTCGCCACTCTGTTCTCGTTTAGATGAAGTCCTGCATTGTACGTGTAACCTGTAAGCGCCGAGGCTAAAGCCAGAGGACCGCCTTCGCGATTCGTACGAGCTCCGTAGATCGAGTTTGCGAAGATCACCGCGCTACTTTCACCCCATGCTAAGTGCTCGTTAACCGCTGGGGGACGATAGTAGTATGGGATGCAGGTGAACACGGGTTTAAACCGCATTTCTACTAGAGCTTTATCTATCAAGTACTGCTCCTTCTCGTAGACATTGTCAATTATACTAGAGTAGCCTGAGTAGTCGATGCACCCAGGGTTTACAGTTGTAAAAACCCTGGCTCTCCCCCCAGTGCTGCTGAACGCTTCTATGAATTCTAGCCCATATTTGCCTATGTTGGAGAACGATATGCCTGATACGTGAGCATGCTTTATCTCCACCAAGGATTCAGCTCCAATAGCCTCCCCAACCTTCACTATGATCTCCATAGCTTTCGCTACCGCCCAGCCGTACTCTCCTCTCAGCATTTTCTCCTGCTCACTTGTAAGATGCATTCTTAAGCCTCCACCCGCTTATACTTCTCGCTCTTCTCGTCTCGCGGCTTTATTGCTAGTATTACCAGTTTATCACCTACACCATCAACGCTTCTGGGATCCAGTGTGCTTCCCCTAATGTCCTTTAGAACAATGATATCTTCACTAGCCTTCGTTCTAGTCGCAATAGCCCACTCTACCATCAGCTGATCATCAATGTTAACGTCGGAATCAACTACCACCACATGCTTAACGCTGGGGTGAGCAGTAATTGCTACAAGTGCTGCGAGCTTAGCATCCCCCTTGGAGCAGTACTCGTTAACTGAGATAACAGCGTGAAACCATGTAGCACCACCCTCTGTTAATCTAACACCCTCAACGCAGGGAACTTTTCTCTTAGCTTCAACGTACATGAGCGCTTCACGCGGAAATCCCATAAGTAACTGGTGCTCCCATAGCCCAGGAACTATTGCATGAACAGCTAGTGGTTTTCTCCTAGAATAGTACACAGCGTCAACGTTGAATACGGGTTGCTCTCTAGCTGGATCTAGAAGCATCAGTATATCTGTAAACGGACCCTCGAGAGCTCTTTCTGTTCTCGATATGGTTCCCTCAACTATGATACTAGCATTAGCTGGAACGGGTATTCCATAAAGAGGAGTTCTAACCGCTCTCCCCTCGCCTCCAAGCGTTGCACCAATCTCCACCTCGAAAACACCAAGCGGTGGACTGAGCGCTGCCGCGATCTCCTGAACAGGGTCTAGTCCTAAAACCAGAGCTACAGGAGCATCCTTACCATCCTCGAAAAACCTTGTAATAATGTAGTGAAGATGCCTTGGAACTATTCTAAGAGTAGCCTTACTACTTGATATGTACATTGTTCTGTGATAGCTCGCATTGCATATGGATTGATAGCACGCTATGTAAATAGAGCTTGTTAGGTAGTATCCACCATCCTCCTTGTAAAACTTGATAAATGGTAGCTTCGAGATGGATTTATCCGCGTCTTCGTAGTGTTCATAGAAATCCACGTAGACTAGGTTAGAAGGGCTTGACAACGCGTAGTTGAGCTTGCTGTACGCCTCCTCTAGGCTACCTGCTCCAAGAATTCTCTGCATGTCCTTCCTCGACGAAAGCATGTTCGAGTATACGACGATGTCTTCTAGCTCCTCTAGTCTAAAAATTAGGACGTTGTCTCTATTACTAGCAACGAGTTTCGTAATGTGCTGTTCTCTCCTGATCACACCAGCATCAACTACGTTTTTATCGAGCAGCCTAGAATACCTGTATACGTCTTCCAGGTTCATGCAGAGTTAAGCCTCTACATACTCTTCTAAGTATTCATCGTTTAATCTTATTCTTGAGATCTTTAAGAATTCTATCTTACCTGTGTACTTTGTTCTAAGAAGAACCTCTCGTGATTCGAAATCTATTTTCTCCAGTAGACAGGGGTACTCACTACCAGTAGTGCTTCCAACTGCGCAATACAAGTTCTTCTCGAACCCAATGGGGTATACTTTTACCTTGTCGTACCCGAGTTTTTTGAGCTCCTCTGTATTGTAGCTTTTTATAGAACCATAGAGGTATAGTGTACACGGCATTTGAGAAGCGTACACCAGTTTACCTTCTATGAATCCATATATCAGCGAAGAATCTACCTCAGGTCCCTGAAGCAACGGTAATCCTGACACCAGAACTTCATCAAGTTTAACTTTTACTAATGGTGCTTCACTTAGATAGCTCTTGTACCTGCTACTTCTTAGCATTCTTCTCTCTTCTCTCGATCTAGTCTTTCTATGTACTGGTGGTTTAACAGAGTACACAGCAATACCTAGCTTTGCGTACATTGCGAAGTACTTTTCAATGTTATCTCCGATAACTACGATCGTTTCTGGTCTTAGAGCTTCAACGAGCTTTTGCTTGTAGGTGATCGCGTGCTCATCGCTCACCCATCCATCCGTATCTATTACTACCCTGTCGAACCCCGAGTTTAAAGCGTAATTAGCTAAGTACTCTAGCTCTCTGATGATCACGTGCGTTAAGAACTGAGGTTTAATATCACCAATAAATCTCATCATGATAGGTTTAAGCTCACTAATCCAGTAAACCTGCTCTTCGTGAGATCCCAGGGTAACGAACCCGGGTGGGCCTATGTCAGCTTGTCCTACATCGCCGTCAATAACAGCTACTCTTAAGTTTTTCTCTGCAAAAGCGTTGTACAGCATGGTTACTAGTGCTGTTTTACCACAGTCTATACATCCTATGACCATGATTTTTCTACGATCTCCTTTCACAATGCCACTAATGATCTTCTTTTTCTCCCAGTAGGGATCCTCCAGCTCTATTGGCTGGATCTGTGAGTTGTTAATCATGCTAACATCGAGTTCACATTCATCTAGAGCCTCAACAACGTAGTTTCTTGCCTTATGAACTACGAACCTATCTCCAGCGCAAGCTTTCTTGTAGTATACGTTTAAACATCCACTCTTTACAGTAACAGACATGGGTCCATACAGTTTAATGCATTCACCTTGGGTAAGCTTTAGTATTACCAACTATAGCACCTCAATACCGCTTGTAAGTGCTATTCTGTATGCAGCATACACGTCCTTATACCTGAACGGTTTTACACCCTTCAAGCGTTTTGATAAGTAGGTTACCTCGTTTATTCTATTGGAACTCGGAGTTGTACAAAACTCGTTAACTAGCTCTATGGGTACTTTATATCTGTTCTTTAAGTACACAATAATATCGCCCGACTTAGGGCCTGTCCCCACTCTTATAGTAATCTTGTCAAAGTGCACGCAGTTTAGCACGTACTCAATGTCCTTAACTAAGCTCTTTATACCTTCACCATATAGTAAGAGCTCGTGGTCGCCTACTACAACGTAGCTAGGTAGAAGACCGGGGTCTACGCCCACGACAACACTATCGTACTTTTCTTTAAAGCTAGATGTCATTATGGCTTTTTCGAATACTCTGCAACTTCTCACGGGATCGTACACTACTTCAACATCGCTTCTGATTGCAAGCTCTCTTGCTATAGGTTCATAGTCAGTGTAAACAACACTACCATATGGAACCTCCTGTGGGGAATAATAGTGGTAGAATATTAGATTTCTCCTCCTAGCTACTTCGAGCACCTTCATAAACCATCTAGGTTCGTAGATTGCTATAACCAATGGTCTTTTCTGCAATATAGTTGTTCACCGGCAAGTTACTAGTGATAAGTGTCACTTAGCACACTATGACAATTTATGATGCATTAACCTTTAATAAATATTAGATGTAACTCGGGTGTATACGGCTAATGCTGAAGCTCACATTACTGAAGTGGTGATCAGCATAAGAGAGCGTCTTCGCTATAGTGGAAATGAACTGCTTGACGAGCTTATAGAGTCTTCAAGTAGTGTCCTATTCTACGGTGTAGCTGGTGCTGGAAAAACATCATTACTTCTTACAATAGCTGGTAATCTTTGCTCAACATATAGTTGTGTTTATATAACGACGGAGGAAACTACACACTACGAGCATATAGCAAAAAACCCAGACAGATATAAGCATGCCCTTTTCACAGAAGCATACGATCTAAGCACTCTCGTTAAGGTGACATACGCTGTGTTCATACTAAGACCGCGCTACATCTTTGTTGATAGCTTGAATGCACCATTTAGGCTTGAAGCTCTCAAGGAGAATGCATTAGCTAAGTACGGATTTGCAACAAGCTTGCTTCTAAGTACAGCTGAGGCTTCCGGAGGTAAACTGTTTGCATCTGCTCAAGTTAGAGCAGGGGAAACCGGTGATCTCGAAATAACAGGCTTTAAACTACTTGACTTTTATTTTGACTCGATTCTAGGGGTATTCATCGAGAGCGCGGGAATTAGGTTTATCAAGCCGCTTAAAACCCTTTTTGCAACCAAGTTTGAAAAACTTTACTTTAGAATAACAGATGAGGGTGTCAAATGGCTTGATAGAACCTAGCGATTTCGCCACGTGGTTTTTAAAGTACTACCTACCACCCATGATCGCTAATGCTATGCCTGTTTTAATTGAAGGAAGATGCCGTGTAGACAGGGATGTAGTGTTTATTGATGGTAAACCATTGCTTGGTAGAAACAAAACCTGGGAAGGATTGCTGAGCGGTCTAACGGGAGCTTACATAGCTGGTAGTATCATTGCTTACTTTACTCTAGACCCTAACTACCCCTTAGTATCTCTAGGTGCTGGAGCGTTTGCTTTACTCGGAGATCTTCTGGGTGCTTTCGTCAAGAGAAGGCTTGGATTAAAACCTGGTGAGCCGTTTATACCACTAGATCAACTTGATTTCGCTTTAGCATCCACGCTATACTACTATACGCTCGGATTGCCAGAGTTCACGTTGAAGCCTACATACGTAGTCTTATCGTTAATACTCATACTCGTACTTCACATTACAACAAACTACTTAGCATACCTAGCCGGCTTAAAGCGATCCAAGCTTTAAACAGATTTATAACACCTTAGCATTATCTCGGAGTAGTAGAAATGCTTAGATGATGCACTATGGCTAGGTACCCAACAGTAATAACAACATACTGTCCCCGGTGTAGAACACACACAGATCATAGTGTAACTGTGTATAAACACGGCAAGAGAAGAAGCCTTGCTGAAGGTGAGAGAAGATACTCAAGGAAGAAGAAAGGCTACGGGTCCAAGAGAAAACCCGAGCAGAAGAGATTTGCAAAAGTAACAAAAAAAGTAGTACTCAAATTGAAATGCAAGAAGTGCGGGTACATACTTCATAGAAGGGGTATTAGGCTCAAGAAGGCGGAACTTGTAGAGGTGTCTAAGTAATGAAGAAAAAAAGAATACTCATCCCGATGCCTAAGAGTAGATTTTACAAAGTAATATGCAGGAACTGCGGTGCGGAGAACGTAATATTCAGCCATGCAACATTCAGAGCTCGTTGTAAAGTTTGTGGTATTCAACTTGTAGAACCCACTGGTGGAAAAGCAAAAATCATTAATGCCGAAGTAGTAGCTGAACTCGGTTAAAAGTAGTGCTTTCAGTTTCATCATGAACTCAAAATTTATTAACTTAGCGGAGGTTGTATACTAAAGTAGTACAACGTTAAACAAGTGGTATAGTATGAGTAGAGATCAGCTCATTGGGTGGTTACTGTTCGCAGCCTCCGTAGCTGTAGTTATTATATACGTATGGTTAATGTGGTTCGCCAACGAAGAGCTTTCCAAGATAGTAGTAAAGCTGACTTTGACCATTGCCGTAGTGGCTGTTCTCGGAATACTAGCCTGGATAGGATACACGCTGGCTACGACACCCCCTCCTAAGCCAATAGAAGAAATAGAAAAGGAAATAGAAGAAGAACTCAAGAAGCTCGAGCAGGAGGAAAAACAGCAGAAGCAACCTGAAACTGAAAAGAAAGAAAAATAGTTTTCAGATCTCAACACTATTACCCTTGATATTCATCGTTTTCAATGGGTTAAAGACTTGAGCATACTTCTACCTCCTGGGAGCAGAGTAGCACTACTGGGTAACGAAGCCATAGCTCGCGGTGTGCTTGAAGCTGGAGTATACGTGGTTACAGGCTATCCTGGAACGCCTTCTAGTGAAGTCATAATGGCGTTACAAGAACATAGCAAAAACTTTGACATTTATGTAGAATGGGCAGTTAACGAGAGAGTGGCATTTGAAATAGCATATGGTGCTGCAATAAGCGGAGCCCGCGCAATGGTAACAATGAAAGCTCCTGGTTTAAACGTAGCATCAGACCCCCTACTCTCAGCTGCATACTCAGGTGTGGATGGAGGACTTGTCGTGCTAGTAGCAGATGACCCTGGTCCCCACACTACCCAAACAGAACAGGACAGTAGATGGTATGCAAAGCTCGCGAAAATACCGATGATCTCCCCTTCCACACCTCAGGAAGCAAAGGACTATGTGAAAACAGCTGCTGAGATCAGCGAAGAGCTCTCACTACCCGTGATTCTCCGGACAACTACACGGGTAAATCACACAGTTGGAGAAGTTGTCTTCGGCGAACTCGAGAAACCGCGAAAATTCAGAAAACTCGTCAAGGACGTTGAACGCTACGTAAGAGCAGGAATGATGTGGAACCTTGAAAGGCATAAATGGTTAAATAAGCAACTAGAACGAGTTGAAGAAATATCTGAAAAGTATGGACTGAACGTGTGCAGGGGTACAGGTGATGTATGCGTAGTTACTGAGGGTTCTGCTTACAACTATGTAGCCGAGATCGTGGAGATGCACGGTCTTGATGTAAGAATAGTTAAACTCGGATTGCTGTACCCGTTTCCACGAAAATTCATTTTGGATAATCTCAAGAACTGTAAAGAGATTCTTGTTGTCGAAGAGCTTGACCCCTATGTTGAAGAGAACCTAAAAGTGGTTCTCTACGAAGCTGGTGTTTTAATACCCGTGAAGGGAAAAGCATCGAGAAACATTCCCCTAGAGGGTGAACTAAACCACGAGGTAGTTGCTTCAGCACTAGGACTGCATCCGCCTAAATCAGTTTACAAGCATATACCTGTACCATCGAGACCTCCGCCTCTATGTCCTGGATGTCCGCACAGGTTTACCTTCATAGCTCTTAAACGAGCTATCTCCGAGAAAGGATTAAAGCTAGACGAGGTGCCCATTATTGGAGATATTGGTTGTTATGCTCTCGCTGTTTATCCTCCTATAAGCATGCTGTGGACGGAGCATAGCATGGGAGCCAGTATCTCCATGGCTACGGGGCTTAAGCTCGCGGGCTACGATAAACCCGTTGTAGCTGTTATCGGTGATTCTACGTTCTACCACGCTGGTATACAATCACTAATAGAAGCTGTCAATAAGAGGATTGACGTGCTGGTACTAGTGCTCGACAATGGAGTAGTAGCTATGACAGGGCATCAGTCCACGCCTTCATGGATTACCAGTGAAACCGGTAGACAGCTTAAACCCGTACACCTCGAAGCCTTAATCGAAGCCATAGGTCCCGATAACCTTGTAATCGTAGATTCCTATGACTTCGACGCCCTCGTCAAAGTGCTAAAGGATATGCTGAGTAAGCAAGGTGTTAGAGTAGTGGTATCCAGGCATCCGTGTGCGCTACTGGAAGCTAGAAGGCATGGTACTAAGACCAGGTACATGGTTAACGAAACCCTGTGCAAAGGATGTAGAGCTTGTATAGTGGTAACAGGATGTCCAGCTCTCTACATGGAGGATGGCAAAGCACACATTATCCCTGAGGATTGCAATGGATGTGGACTCTGCGCAAGGTTTTGCCCTTACAAGGCCATTACTCAGGGGATGTAGCTTCGTGCGGAGGAAAGTCGTGAACATTCTAATAGCATCTGTTGGTGGTCAGGGGGGCTTAACGCTAGCGAGAGTTTTAGCTGAAGCTGCTGTAATGTCGGGTTGGAGTGTGCGAACCGGTGAAACCCTAGGTATGGCTCAAAGGTACGGAAGTGTCGTAAGCTACGTTAGACTCGGGTTAGGAGTCGAGGTGAGATCACCCACATTTACGCCAGGAGAAGCCGATTATCTCCTGGGATTAGAGCTTTTCGAGTCTTTAAGAAACATCCACTACCTCTCCGAGAACGGAATAGCGATCATAGCAGACGAGTACAAACCACCTCTTCAAGCGAGCATCACACCTACAATACGTACTAGACTCGAGACCCTAGATAAGTTAAAATCGTCGATTCCCTCCGCTGTGATCATACCCGCTAGAAAGATAGCTGTAGAAGCTGGTAACCCGCGGGCGTTGAACATGGTCATTCTTGGCGGATTTAATGCTCTTTCGAGACTGTTCACCGATGAAACCATAACGTATGCTATCAAAAAGACTTTACCAGAAAAAGTCACAGCAACATCTCTTGAAGCCTACAGGAAAGGCTATGAGTACGTTCACCGCATGCTCTCCCGGTGAACTTCTCGCTACCCAGAAGATCGTTGCAAAGGCTATCTTAAGAGCTAGCCTTAATCCAGGGTATTGTATCCCAGGTCGAGTGCTTTCAGATTTAGTTGTATCCATGCTGCTGGCACTATCTCTTCTATAGCTTTAGTAACGTGGTCGAACCCTAGAACTTTTATTTCCCTTAGAATCCTGCCCAGTATTACTATGTTTGCTACACGTCGTGTACCTACGTTTTTTTCTGCTAATTCACTGAATCTCTTTGATACAACTCTAAATTCCTTGAATAAATCCGATGGCACGTACTCCTCATCAACGACAACGAGTGTTTTTTGCTTTAGTACTGACTTGTAGTACTGTATTTTGAATGGATAGAGAAAAACAGCTATGTCAGGTTCAGTTACTTTAACGTAGGGTATCTCCTCCATTGAGTTCGCGATTATGACATCAGACCTGCTTTCTCCGCCACGTGTTTCAGCTGCATAACTCTCCGTTACAACAGCGTATAGGTTTGCATACTTGCTTGCAGCAAGACCCAGCACTCTTCCGAACAGCAAAACGCCTTGACCCCCTCTACCAACGATCAGTATTTCGTACTTCAACTGCCTCCCCCTTTTAGTATCTCGTGGAATGATGGGTTATTTCTCTCAACAAACTCTCCTATAATAATTCCTTTTTCCCAGTCTACTTCCGCTTCTTCGATACTCGGTTTCTGCTTGTACTTTACGCGTTTTCTAAGCTCATTGTGCATTTCCACGGGGTCGCGTAACCCGATATGCCTTCCGTAAATCTCTGGACACGTGGAAATTATTTCTATGAAGCGGAACCCCCTCATTCTAAGAGCTTTATAGAAGAACTGCTCAATGTAGTGAGGTGTTGTTGAGCTTGCTCTTGCAACGTAATTAGCGTTCAGGGATGCAACTAGCTTTATGACGTTTAAAGGATACTCCGGATTACCACGTGGGGTTGTTGTTGTTTTGACTCCATGTGGTGTTGTAGGAGCAACTTGACCTCCCGTCATTGCATACACGAAGTTTGTGAACATCACCACGATCATGTCAATGTTCCTTTTAGCTGCGTGTAATAGGTGGTTTCCACCGATACCAGCAATATCGCCATCACCACCAACCACAATAACGGTGAGCTCTGGGTTTGCAAGTACTAATCCCTCAGCAAATGGTATGGCTCGCCCGTGAAGTACGTGCGCAGCATCGTAGTTTACGTAGAAAACAGCTCTGGCTGAACAACCTATTCCACCTACCCATGCTACCTTGTCAGGGTTTATGGAGCCTTCACGTATTCTTTTATCAAGAGCTCTCAGCATAGCTCCAAGTCCTACTCCTATACCACAGCCCGGGCAGTACAGAGTTGGTATTCTCTCTAATCTCAAGTGCTGATCGAGAGGATGTGCTAACTTCTTATCTACAGCCATACTTCCACCTCTCTTAGTACTTCATCCACCGTGGGGAGATCTAGGCTGAGAACCGGGGCGGGGATCACCTCACGATCTCTGAATATCCTTTCAAAATCCATGTATAGTTTACCCATGTTGTTTTCAACGACAATTATCTTCTTAGCTTTACATGCAGATACGAGTTTCTCTGAGTCCAGAGGCCAAAGGGTTTTTAACCTCAAGAAGCCTGCTCTTATTCCACGTTTCCTCAGTTCCCTGGTTGCAATGTAAACTGTTCTAGACGTTGAACCGTACGATACTAGAACGACATCAGAGTCTTCCAGGTATCTTCCTTCATAATCGAATATGTAATCCATGTTCTTTATGATCTTGAGAATCAGTCTTTTTACCAAAGTACGATAAGCTTCGTTATTAGGTGCATAGAAGCCTTTCTCGTCGTGAATAAGCGATTCAACTATGGACTTGAAACCATGTCCAAAGATCGGCATTGGTGGTATCAGGTCTGCATCAGGCTTGTACGGAAGAACGGGGCTTTTTTCTTTGGGGATCTTCCTATAGGCTATCTTCACCTCTCCAGGCTCGTACATATTTAGCGGTTCCCACGTATGTGCTATTACAGCGTCGCTTAGTAGTATTACCGGTGTTCTCAGCTTCTCCGCTGTATTGAAGGCTTTTATGGTTAGATCGTACGCCTCCTGAACATTCCAAGGCGCGTAGATAGGAACTATGTAATCACCGTGCGCAAGCCATCTTGCCTGGAGTACATCAGATTGAGAAGTTTTTGTTGGAACCCCTGTGCTGGGACCAGCACGCATAACGTTCACGATAACTACCGGGGTCTCCGTGATCACGGCTAATCCAACAGCTTCGGCCATCAGAGATAATCCCGGGCCCGAGGTAGCAGTCATAGACTTAGCACCTGCCCATGATGCGCCTATAGCAGCGTTTATAGACGCTATCTCATCCTCGAACTGTACGACCACGCCACCGTGCCTCGGTAGCTTCTCTGCAAGATACTCCATTATTTCGGAGCTCGGTGTTATTGGATACCCTGCGTAGAACTTTAAACCAGCTGTTATAGCACCTTCGGCGATTGCTATATTCCCTGATACGAACACCTTCTTCAACTAACACTCACCTCTGTAACGAAAACTGCAAAATCCGGACAGTTGTATTCACAGAGACGACAACCTATGCATTTCTCGATGTTAACAGGGTCTGGTGGATAGTACCCGTACTTATTCGGAGTAGTGGATCTTGCAAGTACCTTGACAGGGCATACTGATATGCACAAGCCGCATTCCTTACATCTATCAAGTACAATGTGGACCGCGTATCTTGCGTTAGCTTTTGATAAAATACCAGCAGAGCTCGTAAACACTTTAAAGTACTCCCTCAACTACGTTTTTATACCATTGATTAAAAACTAAGACTAAGGTATATATTGCTTTTGTTTCATACATACGTCTAGTTACCGTATGTATAACACGTGATTAATTGACTCCTATCAGCTAAACTCTGATCAGTTGGAACTCTCATTAAAATCCTACTTATATAATCCACACAAAATAGTATTAAGAATGATGTGTACGGTGTCTTATGGCCATGCTTGTGGAAATTAGGTGGCATAGTAGAGGAGGGCAGGGAGGATGGACTGCAAGTAACCTAGCAGCAATGGCTGCTTCATATGAAGGAAAGTACGTGCAGAGCTTTCCCGCGTTTGGTCCCGAAAGGTCCGGAGCCCCGGTTCTGAGTTTTACGAGAATAAGCGATGAACCAATAGAAATTCATAGCATGGTATACGAACCCGACATCGTAGTCGTACTAGACTACACGCTGCTTTCACCAGGTTTACTAGCCGGTCTTAAACCAAACGGTATCATAATATCCAACTACACTGGCGAAGTAAGCACTGTTCTCGAGAAACTTGGTATTAAGAAGGGGGATTACAGAGTAGTGTTGATTCCTGCATCGAAACTAGCGTTCGAGATGCTGAAAACAAGGATAACAAATACAGCTATGCTAGCCGGTCTTGCCAAGGTAGGTATCGTGAAACTTGAGAGCGTTGAAAAAGCCATTAGGGAGAGATTTAGTGGTCCCGTAGCAGAGAAAAACGTAGCTTTAATAAATGCTTCTCTTAGAGAAGCCGTGGAGGTGTAGTCTATGACAAGTCATCTCAGAACTTGGAAGGAGCTTCCAATGGGCGGAGTTACTTTCAGGCTATCAACAGACTATAAAACAGGAGATTGGAGAGCTCTGAGACCTGTAATAGATCAGAACAAGTGTACTAGGTGCTTAATATGCTGGCTCTTCTGCCCGGATATGGCTATAATATGGGATGGAGAGAACGTTCAAGTGAACTACGATTACTGCAAAGGCTGTGGAATATGCGCTCACGAGTGTCCAGTAAAGGCTATCACCATGGTTCCAGAGTTCGAGGGTGAAAGGTTATGAGCCTCGTGGAAGTTGTACCCAAGTGCCCTAGGGAGAAACAGCAGTTGATCAATGTCAACGGAGATGAGGCTGTAGCGTACGCGCTAAAGCAGTGCTACGTTGATGTTGTCTCCGCGTACCCTATAACACCTCAGACAATAATCGTTGAAAAATTCTCGGAGTATGTAGCCGATGGAGAAGTACACACAGAGTTCATAGCCGTAGAATCTGAGCACTCTGCTATGAGCGCGTGCGTAGGAGCAGCAGCAACTGGTGCTCGTGTGTTCACTGCAACATCTTCACAGGGATTAGCACTAATGGTCGAAATACTCTACATAGCGTCCGGTCTACGACTTCCCATAGTCATGGCTGTTGTAAACAGAGCACTCTCAGCACCAATCAACATTCACAACGACCACAGCGATGCTTACTTGATGAGAGACTCCGGTTGGATAATGCTCTTCGCAGAGAACGTTCAAGAAACCTACGACACAACTATTCAAGCATTCAGAATAGCCGAGCACGAGGAAGTACAGCTACCCGTATCAGTGCACTTAGATGGTTTCTTCCTAAGTCACACTCTCGAGAACATATACGTACTACCCGACAACGTCGTTTACGAGTTCATAGGTGGACCAAGAAAAGTTGCTAAGGTAAGAGTCGACTACTACGACGAAGACGTAGATTATGCACTAAACCCCGCGAGACCATTAACCATGGGTCCACTAGCATTATACGACTACTACTTCGAGATGAAAATACCACAGTTTAAAGCCATGGAGAAAGCTGAAAAAGTCATTAGAGAGGTTAACGAAGAGTGGTACAAGCTAACGGGTAGAAGGTATGGAAATGGACTCCTAGAACCCTACGCTGTCGAGGACGCCGATGTAGTGATCGTTGCCATGGGTAGTAGTGCTGGAACTATTCGTAGTGTTGTAAAGAAGTACCGTGAAAAAGGCGTAAAAGTTGGACTACTCAGAGTTAGGTCCTACAGACCATTCCCCCGAAAGGACTTAAAAGAACTCCTAGCAAACGCCAGTATTGTAGCTGTAATGGATAAAGGCTATAGTCCAGGTAGCTATGGTCCACTCTACCTAGATGTACTAGCAACAATCTACACTAGCAAAAACAAGCCATTAGCTGTTAACTACGTATATGGTCTTGGTGGAAGAGACCTACCTCCATCTACTGTTGCGAGAATGATTGATCAGCTCCTAGACGACCTAAAGCGGGGTTACATACCCGAGGAAGAAAGAGTTCGATTCCTAGGGGTGAGAGAGTAATGGTGGTGAAAACTCTACCTGAAATACCCGTCAAGAAGGGAGAACCACCGTACAAGATCCTAATATTCGAGCCCGGCGTTAAGCAAGAACTGCCACTAGTATTTAACCTTAGGCAACTAGCTGAGCAGAGAAGATCGGCTATGCTACCAGGACATAGAATGTGCGCTGGGTGCACAGCACCTATAGTTGTTAAGCTAGCCACCTTCGCTTTTAGAGGGCCAACAATAGTTGTAACGGCAACAGGGTGTCTCGAAGTATCCACATCAATATACCCATATACAAGCTGGGCTGTACCATGGATACATAACGCTTTCGAAAACGCCGCTGCTACAGCAAGCGGTATTGAAGCTGCTATTAAAGCATTAAAGAAGACTGGTAGATTAAAGTACGATCAAGTGGACGTAGTCGTGTTCGCCGGCGACGGTGGTACTTACGACATAGGCTTCCAGGCTCTGAGCGGCATGGCTGAGCGTGGACACGATGTTCTCTACATACTCTATGACAACGAGGCTTACATGAACACTGGTATACAGAGGTCTGGAGGAACACCCAAGTACGCGTGGACAACGACAACACCCGTTGGATCTGTGCTTCCGGGTAAAGTGGAGAGCAAAAAACCAATAGCAGAGATCATGGTGGCTCACAGAATCCCCTACGTTGCTACGGGTACACCAGCACACTGGGTTGACTTCATAAAGAAGGTGAGAAAAGGTCTGGAGGTTAATGGGCCCGCGTTCATTCACGCGCTGAGTAGCTGTGATCGCGGGTGGAGACACAGCGAAGATGTATCAGTCGAAGTTCTCAGGTTAGCTGTTGATACATGCTATTTCCCACTGTGGGAGTGGACACCTGAATCAGGCTACCTATTAACCGATAGAAGCCTTACCATAGCTAGAAACCCATCGCTGAAACAACCAGTAGAGAAGTTCCTAGAAGTCCAGGGTAGATTCAGACACCTCCTAAAGCCAGAGAACAGAGAGCTCGTTAAGGCTCTGCAGGAGTACGTAGACGCTATGTGGGAAGATTTGCTCAGAAGGGCTACTAATGCTCCAAGATAATGAATTTTCACTTGAGCAGTGTACAATTTTTTCACATAATACCCTTATACTCGGTGTAGGTTCTCCTCTACGAAGCGATGATAATGCTGGACTACTACTATGCGATCTACTAGCTGAGAAAGGCGTCGAATGCGTTAAATGTGAATACGGCTTGGAAAACTGTTTTGATGTGATCATTGAACGGAAACCACGAACACTAGTAATAGTTGATGCTGCTCTCTTTGAAAACGGAAAACCTGGAGATGTCGTGTTAGTAGCAGAAGAAAACCTAGTTGACACTGTTCAACTGGTTACCACGCATAATATACCAGTAAGACTAGTGCTCGAGGTCATAAAACGAACTACTAAAGTTGAAAGAATATACCTGATTGGAGTGTATCCTAAAACCATGGAAATAGGTTTTGATGTATCCAGCGAGGTTCGCACCACCATTGAAAAACTAGCTAACGTTATTGTTGAATGTTTGAACAGGGAGAACAATGGGTAGGATCAGCAGAGATTTAACAAGAACATGCAAATGGTTATCGAAATCAAGCGGAGTAATAAATCCTAGTTTAGAGAGTACACTCACATATTCAACAGGTATGTAGTACCTAGTTTTCCTCAAGAATGCTACAACTAATCGCTCTAACATATTCCTGAAGTAGAACATTTTTCGGTAAAAAGAAACGTAGTTAACTGGTTTATCTAGGTCCAGACACCTCGCAAGTACAGGCGATAGTTCGAATATGCTGAACAATCCTCCTCCTGTATACGGTTTGGTCAAAGGAACAGCATCACCATGAAAAACTACATTTGTAAAAACTACTGGGTTTTTCAGCGGTTTGTAGAGTGGTATTATGCCACCGAATCGCTCGATCATACCTGCTACCTTGATACCGGCTTTTTTCTCGATGAAATCCAGGTATTTTACATGGGGTTTCCTGGAGGCGAATCCGAGCTTCAGAGTTGTTTTATCTAGTGGAATGATCCATGCAAAGAAGTCTGGGTTCTTAGTATCGTATAGAATGTAAATGGAGTCTTCTACAGCATCCTTTGTTCTAACGATTGCTTGTATAGCGTACAAGCACTGCTCTTGATCACCTATCAGCACTTTTCTAAAAAGCCCACTTGCACCCTCTGCTACAACGAGATACTTGTAGGTGAATTCTCTGCCAAGAGCCTTAATCTTAAGCGCCTGAGAAGGTTTAGCTCTCGCGCTCGTAACCACTTTATGCCCAGCTGACTCGACTCTGCTGGCTAATGTGCTTTCGAGTTCAGGTCGGTCTACATGGAATGCTATAGGTACCTTAGATGTAACCGTGAAAGTTTTTCCTGGAGTAATGAACTTTATTGATCGATAGGAGTTTGTCAGTAGTTTGCGTGAGATTCTGCTTATTCGTTGTGCTGTTTGAAGCCCTACTATTCCTGCACAGTGCTTTGGTAATCCAACTTTTTCATGTTCTTCGAGTACTAGGACTTCGGATTTGCTTGTGTTGAGAGCTGTGTAGAGTCCTGCTGGACCTCCGCCTACTATAACAATGTCATGTTTCATTCACGTTCCTCGTATTTTTCTTCGTAGTCTCTTGATATGTACTTCATGGTGTAGTTTTTAGCTTTTAGACTTTCAACAATAAACTTGTAGGACTTGAATGGATCTCCCTTGTCTCCACACGTGTAAACATCTACTGTTGCAAACATGTACTCGGGCCAAGTGTGTACACTTATATGACTCTCCAGTACTATAGCTACTACACTTACACCAGGAGTGATCTTCCATGCTTTAACATCAAGAAGCGTGAACCCACCTATTCTAACAGCTTCTTTGACAACCCAGGTTAAGTACTCGGCATCTGATAGAAGCTCTGGGTCACATCCGTATAGTTCTCCATAAACATGTCTACCAATAACCTTCTTTAACTGAGTAAGCATAACCATATCTATCCCCCTGTTTTTATTTCCCCCCGGGGGATTTTAAAGGCTAACCTTCCCTCCCTTACCACTTGGTAGCAATTGCAGTCTTTCAGTGTTATATACCCCCTTCAAAGCACTTAGCTATGTTATACTAGTTTTCCTTGATAAACAGGAGGGGATAAATATACGAAGAAAAAATTAGGGTGGAGATTCTTCTTCGGCTACTTCCGTAACTTCAGCGGGTTTCTCCATAGGTGCTACAGCAATTTTACTACGAATATTGTTCACTATCTTTAATGCCTCATCATAGCTAACGTGTTTGCCGATCTGCACTAGTTCAGCTAGGTGTTCGATGAGAACATCCTCTAAAGGTCTCCCCATGAGCTCCAGCTTGGCTTTTTCATATATTGCTGGTGTAGGGTCTACAACAGCTGCTATTTTCATAACAATAGTGTTTTCGTCCACCTGGTACACTATTGCTGAACCTACTTCTTTCTCGTTTATTCTCACAGCGTATATTATGTCTCCATCAAATGTTTCACCAATTTTTACCAACGTGTACTTTACAGCACCGATTGCTAACTCAGGTGCTTTCAGTATAAACTTTTTTAAATGCTCTTCGTACGTCTCAGGTGAAATTCTCTTGTAAACTTCTATTCTGAGCGTGTCCCACTTCCATAGTATAGCTTTATTAACTTCATCTACATCGTACTCTATCATTATTTTAACAACATCTAACTTGTCTACCTTTAGTTCCTCAACGAGAAGCGTAAATAGTGCTCTATTTAGCGATGCTATGTAGTCAGCTACTCTGTTTGCAAACTCCTTGTCTTTCTTAACGTAATCCCTTAACTGAGCGAAAACCGTTTTTCTAAGTTTATCAGCGTATTGTGCAGCATGAACTAAACCAGTGCTGAGGCGTGGCACGAATTTCCTCCGTAGATCTTTAAAGTTTTTTATAAATATATATGCTTTATACGTGAAATTCCGAACTGTATCTAATTCGTGTAGTACAATCGGGAACGTAGAACTGTTTAGCGGAGTAGTTCGTAATGATAAAAGTTTAACTTGGAATCTATAAAAGGCTGACTTATTCATAGTACTTTGTGGACGCCGCCGTAGTATAGCCCGGTCAAGTATGCGGGCCTTTCGAGCCCGTGACCCGGGTTCAAATCCCGGCGG
>JAWAHD010000010.1:0-26800 GCA_038889555.1 Desulfurococcaceae archaeon | reverse complement strand
CCTCGTTATCGTTGAAACCTTTAACGAGCGTTATTCTGAATGTTACCGGGGATCTAAACGACCTGACTAGGTCAATTGTTTCCTGGAAAAGCTCCCAAGCTCTCGGAACTAGTGGCCTGTTGAAGTATTCGTACACATTCTTGTTCCAGGATTCAAAGCTTATGTAGAGCTGAGAAGGCTCCTTACCCAGGTTTTTGAGAACGTCAGGTCGTGTTCCATGCGTAACGAGGAAAGTTGTAATGCTTCTCTTGTGGTACTCCTCTATTAGCTCACTGAGCCTAGGGTATAGCAGTGGTTCGCCCGCTAAGCTTATTGCAGCATGCCTCGGGTTCATAGCTTCTTCAACCATCTTCTGATCAGCTTTTGGATTCCCCTTGTACCCAGCCACGATCTGCTTGTGGACTCTTATGCTCTCTTCAACGAGAACCTCTGGGTCGTCAACAACTGGTGGTCTCGTATCGTCCCAGTGCATCCCTATGTCCTCTGGTTCCACTCTCCAGCAGTGCAAGCACCTGTTCCAGCACCACGCTACCACCGGCGTCATCTGTATGCATCTGTGGCTTTCGATACCATACCATAAGCACTTGTAGCAGTATCTACGTCTCAGTATAGCTTCCTTCGTCCAATGGCAACGTTTAACAGCACCAATGGTTCCTATTATATGGTAGCCTTGTTTAAGCAACCTATTGTACAGTGCTTTGTAAACTGGACTACTACTCCAGAACTCTTCTCTTCTCAGCTTTATTGATTTCAAGTCCAACAAGTAAAACCCCTCCACGAACTCCTGTAACCAATACTGGGTAATATCCTGCGATGCAAAGCCAGTAACTTTACAGTATAGTTTCTGTGATTCTCTTAGAGCCCATTAGTACGAATTAATATACCCTAGAGCACATTATAGTTAACGTAGTGTGATGACCGAATCCGTGTCGGATTAGTGAAGAAGGTCGGCGTTGCTGAGGCTTGAACAAGAATGCCGCGTGTATTCAAAGTTAGAACTACTCTCGGTGCTACAATTGAACTAGAGCTTATTGAGAAAACGAGAGATCTACTAGTATTCAAGGATAGGAGAACAGGAAAACTCTACAAACTCAGAGTAGAAAGAGCTAATGATGGAAAGTACATTATGAACATAAATGGTGAGCTCTACTCTGTTTTCTCCAGCGAAGTGCACGGTGTGTACGTTAATTCCGAGCCTCTACTGGTAGACAGCATATCGTACATCGACGTCGTGGAGTCGAAGGAGTTAAAAGCGGAAAAACCCGCTGGTCCTAGAGTGGCTGAACCAGGGTTAATACTATCTCCTATAACGGGGAAAATACTAGAAGTTAAAGTAAAACCGGGCAACAAAGTCAGCAGGGGCGATGTAGTTCTCTTAATGGAGTCTATGAAGATGGTCATCGAGGTGAAGTCTGATCTCGACGGTGTTGTAGAGGAGGTTTACGTGTCTCCTGGAAGCGCTGTGAAAAAAGGTGAAAAACTAGTTAAGATAAAGCAACTATAGTGGAATATTACTGTGTTTTCTCATTGGTAGAGTTTCAACGCGTTTTCCAATTAAAACTCTAAGAGCCTCGTAGATCTTTCTTCTCGTATCAGCCATGTCTATTACGTCATCCACGTACCCAAGTTCAGCTGCCTTGTAGGGATTAGCGAAGATCTCCCTGTACTCCCTCAGTTTCTCAGCGTAGAAAGCCTCAGGATTAGGTGATTTCTCGATCTCCTTCCTATAGAGTATTCTAACAGCTCCCTCGGGTCCCATGACAGCTATCTCGGCGGTTGGCCAAGCGTAGTTTACATCGCTTCCGAGAGAATAGCTTCCCATAGCTATGTAGGCTCCACCGTAGGCTTTCCTCATGATAACGGTGATCTTTGGGACTGTGGCTTCAGCGTAGGCGTGTAGAACTTTTGCTCCATGCTTTATTATACCTCCGTGCTCCTGATCCACACCAGGCATAAAACCAGGTGTATCAACAAGGGTTACTATTGGTATGTTAAAGGAGTCGCAGAATCTAACGAATCTCGCAATTTTATTGCTAGCATCAATGTCTATAACTCCTGCGTTGACTGCAGGCTGATTTGCTACGATACCGACTGTATATCCACCTATTCTTCCGAAGCCGATTACCGCGGTTCTTGCGTAGTTGGCTTGTACTTCTAGGAATTCGCCGTCGTCTACGATGAGCCTTATTACCTGTTTCACATCGAATGGTTTAACGGGGTCTGTTGGAACGATCTCGTAGAGTTCATCGAGCCTCCTATCCACAGGGTCTTCTGTTTCTACGTAGGGAGGATCCTCTGCGCTGTTGTTGGGTAAATACGATAGTAGTTTTCTAACTATGTTGAATGCTTCTTCCTCGGATTCAGCAACAAAGTGTGCTACTCCACTTATAGAACCGTGAACATCCGCGCCACCAAGCTCTTCAAAGGTTACACTTACACCTGTTGC
Organism: Desulfurococcaceae archaeon; assembly: GCA_038889555.1. Taxonomy (GTDB): domain Archaea; phylum Thermoproteota; class Thermoprotei_A; order Sulfolobales; family Desulfurococcaceae; genus UBA285. The sequence goes on along the minus strand of JAWAHD010000010.1, from coordinate 24,354 downwards.
TGCTTTAACGACTTCGGGACCTGTGATGAACATGTATGAGCCTTTAACCATGATCACGAAGTCCATTAGTGCTGGGCTGTAGGATGCTGCACCTGCGCAGGGACCTAGTATGAGGGCGATCTGAGGTATAACGCCACTGGCTTTCACGTTCATGTAGAAGATCCTTCCACATCCATGAAGAGCTGCAACACCTTCTTGTATTCTAGCACCGCCTGAATCGTATAAGCCTATGACGGGAACACCGCTCTGCATGGCTAGTTCTATTGTTCTAGCTATTTTTTCTCCATGAGCTTCTCCAATACTTCCACCTAGCACAGTGAAGTCCTGAGCATACACGTAAACCAGTCTTCCGACTATTCTACCGTAACCCGTTACAACACCATCTCCATAGTACTTCACTTTGTCAAGCCCGAAATAGGTTGACCTGTGAACTCTAAGCCACTGGAGCTCAACGAAGGATCCGGGGTCCAAAAGCTTTTCCAGCCTTTCTCTAACCCATAACTTACCCTTCTGCTTCTGCTGTTCAATCTTGTCCTTACCTCCACCCAGTGTAGACAGTTCTCTCAGTTCAGCGATCTTCTTCAGAAGCTCCTCGTGACTACTCATGCTACTTGTACCTCCTGAGAACAGCTACCGCTGTAATAGTAGCTATTCCACCAATGTTGTGTATTAAAGCGGTCTCAGGGTTGCTTGCCTTGTATCCTGGGAAATCTCCTCTTAGCTGCATGACAGCTTCGGATAGCTGGTATACACCTGTAGCTCCAACAGGGTGTCCACGAGCTTTCAGTCCACCGCTAAAGTTTACTTCTGGTTTATCACCTTTCTGGAATCGTCCCTCCTTGTAGAGCTTAGCTGCTGTACCCTTCGGCGCGAACCCTAGATCCTCTATGGATATGTAGGCTGTTATGTGGAAAGCATCGTGCAACTCAACGTAGTCTATATCCCTTACCGTGAGGTCAGCCATTTTAAGAGCTTCACGTGAAGCCTTAACCGTTGATGCTGTTGTGAGAAGGTCTGCTCTTGAGGTTAAGTCAACACTATCTGTTGAAACAGAAACCCCGGCTACTTCAACGAGTGTGTCTTTACCCGTGATCTTTGAAACCTCTCTCGCTTTCTCCTCGCCTTTAACCAGGAGTACAACTGCTGCTCCATCACCAATAGGTGCTGAGTGAAAGAGCCTTATTGGGTCTGCTATGAGTGGGCTACTAAGTATCTCCTCCATGGTCGTTTTCCTGGGTAACTGAGCATACGGATTGTAGCTAGCGTATTCATGCATTTTGAGTGACCAGTAGGATAGATCTTCGTCGCTGTAACCAAAGGTATGCATGTAAAGTCTAGCAATCATGGCGTTCAGTCCTGTGAAGGTGGCACCGTAGAAAACCTCGTAATCATAGTCAGCGGCCTGAGCAAGGGCCCTGGTTGCAGTCTCGGTAACAGCCTCTGTTAGCTTTTCGACACCTCCTACAGCTACAACATCGGCTAGTCCCGACTTAACCATTGCGTATCCTACGTATAGCGCTACGCCTCCACTTCCACAAGCTGCTTCAACCTTGAATGCAGGTAAGCCTCTGAAACCGGAGTGATCCGCTACAAGAGCACCCAGGTTGTCCTGCTGCATCAGAACACTAGAAGTCATGTTACCAACGACCATAGCCTTGGGCTTTAAACCGCCTGCGTCTTCGATAGCTTTCCAGAGCGCTTCAGCGAAAAGGTCTTTTGCGTGTTTTTCGTAGAATCTGCCAATCTTTGTCATTCCAACTCCAACCGCGAAGACGCGCTCCAAGGCAGAGAGCACCTCTGTGCTGAAACCTTCTCTTCTAATAAGTAGCTGGGTCGAAGTATATAAGTTATTGGAAGCCACCGCTTACCTAAAATTGGAGTTCAAAATGTGGTGCTTTGCTACATGAGTGAACTGAATGCGCTAAGGGAACTAGCTAGTAGTATAGCAAACGAGGAGCTGAGAAGGGTGGTTTGCAGTATACTAGATAATCCTCTGCTGTCATTTACAAGTGTTAAACCTTTAATAACCTTAGAGGAATCTCCTGCAGCACCGCGTAAACACCACTTCTTCAAGGGTGGACTCGCGGTACACACTCTATCTGTTGTGAAGATAGCACTTGCACTATCAAACGTACTTAGTGAAGTATATGGTTTAGAAGTCAACAGGGATCTTGTGGTTGCAACAGCGATTCTACACGACATATACAAGTACTATCAGTACGCGCAGGACAGCGTCTACGGTGGTTACAAACCCAGGGAAGACTGGTACCTTAGTCACGATTACGCCGTGGTCGCAGAGCTCGCTCGAAGAGGTGCACCCGAGGAGCTCATAAGAGCCGTTTCAGAAGTACACGGACTTGTTCCATTCACAACACTAGAGGGACTTATTGTTCACTTATCTGACAGCGTAGATGCAAGGCTTGGTGAAATACTCCAGAACATGGTTTTAAACAGGGTTAGAGACTACGAGGCTAGGAACTGCCAACTCTACAAAGCACTCATCAACATGATTGAGAACCACGGTTTGAAGCACGTATTAAGTCTTGTGTTTAACAACCTTGATGAGCTTAGAGAGCTATTCGAGAAGGAGTGCAATGCGCGTAACTCTCAGTAGAATTTGCAGGTGATGGTTGTGCATGAAGTAAGATGGAACCCTCTCGTAAAACAATGGATAATAGTAGCAGAGCATAGGTCTATAAGACCATGGCGTCCTGAGGAGAAGAGCAAAGTGTACACTTGCCCATTCTGTCCGGGTGCACCAGAGCTAGCTCATCTGGAGAAATGGGATGTTGTATCGTTACCAAACAAATACCCAGCGTTAATCGAAGAACCTGAAAAGCCTCTTCAACCGAGCTTCAAAGGCTATAGTGTGCGGGAAGCGAAAGGGGTTTGCAGAGTCATTGTTGAGACACCCAGCCACGAGGGGGATTTCTACACGCTTCCGCTGAGCCAGGTGATAAAGGTTGTTGAGTTCTACAGACAGGAGTTCGAGGAGCTATCCAAGAGAGAATACGTAGAGTACGTTGCTATATTCAGGAACAAGGGTAAGGAGATCGGAGTTTCACTTACACACCCGCATTCTCAAGTGTACGCACTCCCGTTTGTTCCACCCAGAATACGAGCAGAGCTGGAGTCCATGAAGGAGTACAGCGATAGAAACGGTGGTTGCCTGATCTGCGACATAGTAAAACACGAGCTAGGCGAAAACACTAGAGTAGTATACGAAAACAAGCACTTCGTGGTTCTACTACCGTACTACGCCATGTGGCCTTACGAGCTTCACGTGTACCCAAAGAGGCATGTTCGATCAATAAGCGATCTAGAAGAGGGTAGCGAAGTAGAACACTTCGCTGATACTCTCAGGGTTGTCACAGGGTTGTACACTGCTCTCTTAGAACGGGATGCACCCTATATAATGGCTATACACAATCCTCCTTCAAAGGGTAACTACCCTTACTACCATTTTCACGTAGAGTTTTACCAGCCGTACAGGGAAAAAGACAAGCTGAAGTACGCTGCTGGCATTGAGTGGGGGTATTGGGTATTCACCTACGATGGTTCTCCTGAGGGAAAAGCAAGTGAGCTTAAAGAGTCCTGTAAAAAACTCAAAGAGCAACTCGGTGATGTGCTTGGAAACTGCAAATGAAACACGAGAAACCATACTAAAGTATATTCTCGACGAGTTCAAGAACACCTTCGGCGAATACCCCGAAGTAGTAGCATCTGCTCCAGGCAGGCTGGATTTCCTCAACACGCATCAGGATTACAAAGGATTACCAGTTGTATCAGTAGCGATCAACAAGAGAACCTACGTGGCGTTATCTACGAGGCAGAACACGGCTAAAGTTGTATCGCTGAATCTATGCATGGAGGGTGCTGAATGCGTAGACGAGTTCGATCTCAGGTCCCCCCAGTTGAAAGGTGGAAGGTTTTTCGGTGACTACGTGAGGTCGGTTGTTAGAGCGCTCCTGGAGAGAGGTTATAATATTAGTGGCTTCAACGCGTTGATATACAGCGAAATACCTATAGCATCCGGACTAGCGAGTAGTGCCGCGCTACAGGTTTCACTCATAACAGGTCTCAGCGAGCTCTACGACCTCAATCTAGACAAGAAGGATATAGCGGAGTTAGCTTACTACAGTGAACACGACATAATGAGTGTACCCTGTGGAAGATTAGACCAGTACGGTTCAGCTATGGGCGGTATCACCAGGATTGAAACTAAGCCACCGTATATCACGAAAACTTACGCAGGGTTCAACTGGGTATTCATAGTGTTGTACTCTGGTATAAGGCACAGTACAGCTGAGATACATCCAAGACGTATAAGGGAGATCGAGGAAGGACTGAGATCACTGCTAAAGCAACCCGGTATTCCAGGATATCTGAGAAGAAAACTTGCGGAGAAAATAGACGAAGTGCTATGGGAGGATCTCACGTTAGAGGAGCTACAACCATACCTGGAGTACATAGATACAGAGTCAAGGAAGAGAATAGTGTTTACGATTAAGATGAATATTTCAACTAAGTTAGCAGTAGAGTTGCTTGAAAACCCGTCATCGAAGGCTTCAAAGAACGCGTTGAGAGACTTCTTAGAGTACGAATGCCCCAATTGTCTTAAGCCAGTAGTGGAATTGCATGCTGACGAAGTTCTAGAGCTGATCGCGGGGGTTGTCAACTATCAACACATTCTCTTGAGAGACCTCTACGATGTAAGTTTGCCTGAGCTCGAGCTCATAAGGAATACAGCCTTATCCGCGGGAGCTCTCGGTGTAAAGATCTCGGGTGCAGGGCTAGGCGGCTCACTATTAGCACTAGCGCCGGATAAGAGTAGCGCGGAAAAAGTAGCTATGGCTACAAGAGGTGTTACCAAGGCCGCCTGGGTTGTTGAAGTGGATGAAGGAACCAGAGTAGATTTAGTGGAATCATAAATAACTCTACTCTGGGGGTAAAAGGTGTTAAACCTTGGACGTTCTAGGTATCGACAAACCTATCGTTGAGAAAGTTGCTAGAATACTAAAGCACCAGGATAGACCCTCTGTTCCAAGAATAAACGTGTTCGATGAAAGGTTTTATCCAGCACGTGGTGAGGATCCAGAGCTGGTAGCACGGTACTTACTAGTAATGGTGGCCATGGATCACAGATTAAGCAGACCAGGTAAACCCTATGAAGCCTGTCTTGAGGACGGTTGCTACAGAGGCGCTGATCTACTCTACAGGCTAGGTGCTAGGAAGTACCACGAAGACCCCGAGTTCTTTAGTCCTGAGAGGTTGAGCAGGATGAAAATGGAGGATGTTAGATCATGGCTTAGAGTTGGAGACCTGATTGAACCACCTGATGTACCCCTGAGAACAATGCTACTAAGGGACCTCGGCGTTAAGCTTCAGAAGCTGTACAATTCCAGTGTAACAGAGTTGATCAACGCGAGTAATAGCAGAGTACGAGGTACCCTTGAAGCACCAGGTTTGGTGGACAACTTGAGAGTATTTAGAGCTTACGAGGACCCGGTAGAGAAGAAGGCTATGCTACTGGCAAAATTCCTTGTATACAGGGGTTTGTTCAACCCCGCTGACCATGTTGATGTTGCGGTTGATAACCACTTAACCAGGATATCGCTGAGGCTTGGTCTTGTAATGGTATCAGGACCTATGTGGGACAAGATCAAGACGGGCGTAGAGTTTACCTACGAGGAGGATGTGCTACTAAGGCTTATTGTTAGAAGAGCATACATGTATCTCTCCGAGAAGGCGGTTTACTCGCCAGCTGAAATCGATGACTTCTTCTGGATCATGGGTAGAACAGTGTGCTTAAGGGATTCTCAACCCCTGTGTGAGAAGTGCTTGTTTAAGAGTGCATGTAAGGCTAGAAGAAACACAGCGTTCATGGTAAACGAGCCCGTTTACTACAACACTTGGTACTATTGAAAGAAGGTGATCCGTTGAGCGAAGGAAGCAGCTCCACTAGGTCCCTAGAAGATGTACTACGGCTCGGAAAACTCGAGAGGCTTATCATGGAGTACTTTATACGCCATATCAGTGCTGGTGACATAATAGCTGTTCTAGACTTGAAAGAAGAAGTTAAAAAGAGAGCGAGAATGGGTGAAGTTGACCTAGTAAGTGAGCTGGACGATGCCTTTATCGTGAAGGAACTCTACGTGAAACTCGCATTACTCGTTAAAGACGGGTTCTTGGAGTACAGGAATGGTGTTTACAGGCTTCCTCAGTGGATCATAGACATTATTAAATCCAAGAAAGGGGGTTTATATCCTGGTGTTCCCAAGAGTCTCGAAGATCTGTTAAATTAGGAGACATATATGGGGGTTTTCATTGGTAAAGTTAGCAAAGACTTCATGAAGAACGAGGAGTTGCTGGTTCTAGGAATGTTCGACATAGAGTTCGCGGTTGCGCGTAGCAAAGCCATTTTCATAGGAAGTGGTAGAATAGGTGTTCTGGCAGCTGAAAACTGCTACATATTTTCAAGAGGGGGACCTGTGATCGTTCAATCGATTCACTGCATTAACGTTGTAGCGGTTGGTTCGAGAAACCCCGTTGTAGCCGGTAACCTTAGGTGCAGGAATATCTACGCGAGGAGACTGATCGTCGGCAGGCTCGAGACTGGTAAAGCTGTACTTAGTGAGATGTCCATTGTTGATGATCTCGTGAGAGCTGAAAAAATAGTATTTATGGACCCGCACATGTACTTTAAAAAGCTTGGAGATGTTGGCGAACTGGAATTCGCCTACGTTGTTTCCGAGTAGACTTCTAGGTCCTTCGCTAGTATTTCAGCAAGCTTCTTACCACTTAGTAGCATACCACCGAATATTGGCCCCATTCTTGGAAGTCCGTGAACAGCTGCAACAGCCATACCTGTAACGTAGAGTCCTGGGACGACTTGTCCTGTGTAGTCAACCACTAATTTCTCAGCTTTCTCCGCATAAGCTGATCTTTCGCCCTTCACCTCTAAACCTAGCTCGGGGATCTTCCTTGCAGCAATGCACACGATTTCTGCACCATGACCTGTTGCATCAACAACCGCCTTAGCCTCTGTGAAAAGGGGGTCTACGTGGTATCCGCCCTCGTGTATGGGTGTCCAAACCCAGACCACGCCTGTTACTCTCGGTGGGTTTGCTCTGTAGATCAAGTCGTTGACCGTTGAACCCAGAAGGACTTTGACACCGGCATCTATGGCCTTGGAAGCTAACTTCGCTATAGCCTCGGATGGTTTAGCAATGTATAAGCCTGTGTCTGCCTTCTCATAGCGAATGCCAAACTCCTCTAGAATCGGTAAAGCCTCCTCCTGGAAAACTATTATGGGTAGCATGTTCCCTCCGGGACCGGTTCCACCGCCGAAGCTAAACCTCTTTTCGAAGACTGCTACCTTGTAACCCGCTTTGGACAAGTAGTATGCTGCTGTTAAACCGGAGGGGCCTGCTCCCACTATAGCTACATCAACGCTACTCAAGTCTTCCAATTCTCTGGACGCGTACTTAACAATTGTTCTAGTTATGTTGCTCTCCTTGATAACCATGTTATTGCACCTTAACTCCAGAATACTGTAACTCGGATTTAAAAGCTTAATTGATAGGTTTCAGTGGGAATGTTCTTTAATAACCTTGAACCTGGCTTCCACGAGCTTTTCCCTGGTCAGCATCAAGAGCTCGTACAGCTGGTACACTAGACCAGCTGAGATTACATCTCCTGGTTTTAGTCTGCTCACAATCGACTCGAGTTTATCAAGGTAGTTTAAGGCTTCTTCAAGGTATTTAACGGCTTCTTCCATGCTTAAGTCCCTCCTCGTAAGCGGCTCTTAGTAGTTTAATGTTTGCTTCCAAGATGTTCTTTCTAAAGTGTTCTTCCAGCGATTTCTCAACAACATCAAGTGGTATGATATCTTCGAGTTCCTGATTTACTCCAAGCGAAAAACCGAGCAGTGCTATGTTAGCGGATATTATGGAGCCCGTGTATTGAGCACTAAGCCCGTTGGCGTCAATGACGTAGAGCTTCGCATTTTTGGACTTTAAGCCACTTACAATCAAGTCCCTTGCTGGGTACTTATGAAGCGGTGGTGGCCACAGGAAATCGTTTACGACGAATATAGCATCTTGACGAGCGTAATGAGCGTACCTTGCAGCCTCGATCAGCTCCAGCGCTATTACGTGATCAGCTGCACCAACGGGCACTATGGGACTAGGCTCTTCACCTATTCTTACATGAACTATTACGCTTCCACCACGCTGGCTCATGCCGTGAACTTCCGCAATACTAACATCTCTTCCGGAGATCATTGAAGCTGTTCCCACAATGGAGCCCAGGGTTAGAATTCCTTGTCCTCCAACACCCACAATAATAAGGTTAAAAGTTCTCATAGCTCCCACCAGAGCTTCTCCCATCCTTCGCTTGGATTGTTTGCTATCACAATAGCCTTGTAGGGGCATACGTAAGCGCAAAGACCACATCCAGCGCAGAGCTCACCGATGATCCTCGGTTTACCGGTTTTCGGATCTGGTACAATGGCTGGACAAGCTGTCAGGTTTATGCACGCTGAGCACCCTGTGCATTTATCCTCGAGCACACTGTATACTGGTAGTGTAATTTTTCTTCTACGAGCTTCTCTTAGAACTTCGAGAGCACATCTCATTCTAGAAACAACGCCCACGTTAACGCCTTGCTTGTACCTCTCCAAAGCCTTCTGTACAGTCTCCACGGATTCTCTAACCATGAGCGGGTTTATAACGTAGGTTTCAAACCCGAGGGACTTTAAAACATCCTCTGGGAGCACTCTCTTTGTTTTCTCACCAGTAGCTGTTAAACCAGTACCCGGATGTGGTTGATGACCCGTCATAGCAGTGGTTATGTTGTCTAGTACCAAAACTACTGCTCTTCCCCTGTTGTAGACGATGTTCAGCGCGGGTGGTAATCCAGCATGGAAGAAGGTTGAGTCCCCGATGACAGCTACAACAGGGTTATCCACTGTTTTTGATAAACCGTGAGCAACTCCAATGCTACCACCCATTTCGAAGCAAGTGTGCTGCATGTCAAACGGTTTTTGATACCCTAGCGTATAACATCCGATGTCTCCCGTGTATATAACGTTCTTCAAGTTAGCTCTGTTAGAAGCAACCTTGAAGATATAGTACGTAGACCTGTGTGGACAACCCGCACAAAGTACTGGTGGTCTTGGTGGTATAGGAGGAGATATCTCAACAGCTCCTATGCTTTTCCAGGTTCCTGGTGGATCCACGTTGAGAAACTTTGAAAGTGTTTTAACAACAACATTGAGATCTAGTTCCCCATTTTCTGGTACAATGTCCTTTCCGTGAACCTTCACCTTAGCGCCTAATTCAACAACAAGGTTCTTAACTTGAAGCTCAACGACGGGATCTAGTTCTTCGACTACCAGAACTCTCTCAGAGTACTCTAGAACACTCTTAACAGGTGTACGTGGCAGCGGAACTGGCATATTGACCTTCACCAGGGTTACTTTATCCCAGAGCCCGAGAATACGTAGAGCTTCTGACGTGTACGAGTAGGCTAATCCGCTCGCTATAATGGCAGTCTTCATGCCAGGGTTTATGACCTTTACTAAAGACTCTCCGTTCTCGTTCTCAGCAATAGCTCTCCAGGCGTTCATCATTCTTATCTTCATTTTCCTTGAATGCGCGGGTACCAGAACCCATCTCTCATTATCTTTGATGAAGGTGCCTTTACATTTCCTGCTCCCCGGTATATCGTTCTCCAGTACTACCGGCATTCGTGTATGACTTATTCGCGTGGTCGTTCTGAAGATAACAGGTTGCTTGTATCTTGAGCTGACTTCGTAAGCTACCTTGATCAACCTGTAGGCTTCTCGTGCATTCGAGGGCTCTATTACAGGTACGTGTGCTATGAATCCGTACCATCTATTGTCCTGCTCGTTCTGGCTACTGTGCTGGCTGGGGTCGTCGGCTGATACTATCACAAATCCCTCCTCTACACCGGAGTAAGCGGAGCTCATGAGTATGTCAGCTGCAACGTTTAAACCCACGTGTTTCATTGAGACTAAACTCCTAACACCGGATATGGCAGCACCGTACGCTGCTTCAAAGGCTACTTTTTCGTTTACACTCCATTCAACGTAAACACCGCAGTGTTGAGCTACCTCTGATATAGCTTCTATCACCTCGGTGGAGGGTGTTCCCGGGTAACCAGCTGCGAAGCATACTCCAGCTTCTAGAGCACCGCGGGCTATGGCTTCGTTACCTAGGAGCAGAACCTTCTCTCCTCGTGCCTTAAGTAGTGGATGTTCAGTCAACCTATGCACCCAATTACTAACTTACGTAGTCGTCGTAATAAACGGGTATCCATGAAGATGTGTTCCAACCAGATGTACATGTATATACACGAGTGGGTTTATCTTATGAAAAAGTTTATAAACAAGTTATCCCACTTAGATAAGTAGGGAGGTGAGTGCTTATGGCTAAGAGAAGAGTTGTCTACGAGGATAAGGACCTGGTTGTTGAGATTGCACCAACGGACCCCGAGCTACCGATGCTCGTCTACGAGGCGATAGTCAAGAAGGGTAGACCTGTGCTGTTCCAGGAGCTTGTTCAGGAGTTCAGCGGAGTCGTCGGCGAAGACAGAGTTCGCAGAGCAGTCAGCCACCTGCTAGCGCTCAAGAAATTAGTAGAGTATCCCGATGGAACACTGGGAACACCTGGCATGCCCTGGAAACCTACAACAACAAGGAAAAGACGCAGAAAAAGAGTAGCAAGACTCATGGACATAGAGCCAACAGAAACAACTTTACCAGCTTAATTGGGTAACGATAAGTCTAGGTTACCTAGTTTCCTAGATTACTTTTTTCTACTCTTGGTCTTTTCTGCCCAAGGAGAAGCCTTGTACCCTGCACACTTCTCTAGTTTCAGCAGTACACCGTACCTTGAGGTAATCTCGCATATGTAGTCCTCGGGTATAATAGCTTTTGCACCCCTGGAGGACTCTATCACCAAGGCTTTACCTACGTAACCCTTGATATCAGCCTCTTCGGTTATGAAGTCCACGAATATCGGGAGTCTTGTGGTATTAATGAATCCTCTTTGCCATTTAACACCTTTTTCTTCATCTAAGTAGACTTCGCCGATTCTTCTTCCATCCGAACAAACTCCGCTCTTATCGCACGTAATGATCTTGATCTCAGCGAGTTTCGCGGCTTCTTCTGCCAGCTTCTCGGATATAGCAGCTAGTTCATTCTTCATTGGTGTTGCAGGCACGCTGAGTTTTGCTTCCTCGAGGTTTAGTAACGACTCTTTCTGCTCTTCACTAATGATGGGTTTCTGCTGCTCGAACCTTCTGCTGGCGATTTCAAGTAATTCAGTTAGTATATCAGTACTTGAAGTAGACTCCGCGCTGGGTCGAGGAAGCTGTGATGTAAGATCCTCTTTGACAACAACGTTCTTTTCTTCCTCCCTATGATCCTCCTTATGACTCGGTGTGCTAGTTTTCCTAAGATAGTCCGTTAGCTTCTTGGACTTCTTCAAGACTTAGTACCCTAGCAACAGTTTACATTAACTACATATTTTGCTGAACTCTAATTAAACACAGCTCCTTATGCTCGTTGATAAGTACTAAGCTATATAAACCGCCTCTCGTGAAATATAGAATGGCAAAGCAGCTAGGGCCCGTAGCTCAGCCTGGTAGAGCGGCGGGCTCTTAACCCGTAGGTCCCGGGTTCAAATCCCGGCGGGCCCGCTTCCTCAACCCATGAACTTTTCACGAACCAGAGAAGGTTTCAAGCATGCTAAGAAGGCTACTACACCACGATGAAGTAGACTTGTACATGGTGGTTGGTACACCTTTTCTCTACGTTAAGAGAAACTATACGCTCGTAATGGCCGATCTGCACCTGGGATTCGAAGAAGCAGCATCAAGGGGTTTAAGCTACACTGCGCGAAGAGGTCAAAGTGCATACGCTGCAGTGTTTCTACCACGAATACAGCTGAAGAGAGCACTATCCTTGTTCGACACCGTAGTTAACAACTTAAACGTTAAAAGAGTAATCGTCAACGGTGATCTTAAGCACGCTTTCGACAGGCTACTGAAGCAGGAACGCGAAGAGGTTACAGCATTCGTGAAGCACCTCAGAGAAAAAGGTGTAGAGGAAATCGTGGTTGTACGTGGAAACCACGACAACTTCGTTAAACCGCTGCTCAGGAGGCTGGACGTTGAACTGGTGAATGGTATTTCAACCATTGTTGATGGAAAAAGCGTTCTGTTCATACATGGTCACGAGGTTTTAGATGCTAAGGATCACGATATCATCGTGATCGGGCATGAGCATCCCAGTTTAAGGTGCTTCGATGTCTACAGGTTTCCATGCTTTATCAAGATACCACTACCGGGGGAGAAAACCCTAGTAGTAATGCCGGCAACGGGCCCCTATCACCCAGGTATTGTAGTTACTCCGAACCCCGTGGACTACCTTTCACCTCTCATCAGGAGCCTCAGGGACCTCTACTCTATGTCGATCATCATCTGGTTTGACCTTGGTGAGGTTTCACAGCATAGTGTTGATTACTTCGAGGCAACGATACCTACGGAGCTCGTGAAGGTTGATCGGGTCGTGATTGGAAACAGAGAAGTAGCTGTGGTTGAATTCAAGGATTATGAAACCGCGCATCTTCTATGTATGGTTTAAACGTAATCAGCCAATCGACCCATCATCAACTTATCAGACTATGTCGGCTTCATCACAATATCAATTTTATTATAAAAACCTTAATTTCCTTAACTCCTGTTTTGGGATAACCAGGAGTTATTCATAAGTGGATGCCTCGTCATTGTTTGTCTTCGCTCTTGTAAAGCGCTTTGCGAGCAATTAAACCCTCGATGAAGAATAAGACGAACGCTAAAGCTGATACAGTAAAGATAACCAACCTTTCCTGGGAGAACTCTAATAGCATAAGTACCAGGGATCCTATGGTTGAACCAGCGAAAAAACCAGCGTACACTAGTAGTCTTGGAACAAGCTTGTATCCTATGTATATGAATCCCGAGGGTGGGTTCACACTCTTTGCAATGTAGCCTTCGATCGTCTTAACCACCAGTTTTCTTGACTCCAGCTTCCTTAAATTATAGTGGACAGTACTTGGTGGCATACTGAGAGCTCTAGCTATATCTCTCACACTCAAAGGCTTTCCTTGCTCAATGAGATAAAAGTATATCGTCCTTTCCGTTTTGCTTAGATCCTCGATAGTCAAGTCAGCTACCCCAAGAGGTAATCTCATGAAAGTTCAATATTAAGGTGGGTAAAGTCACATCGGTTGTACAAGGCGTTGAACATGCTGTTCAACCGCTTAGTATTTCAAGAACTATACCTTCAGCAGATATAGGGATGAGATTGAATGCATTGAGTAAACCCCTCGGTGTAGCATTAGCAGTATCTATCATACTGGGTATGCTAGTGGTAATTATTCCATTGTACTTCAAACCAGATATACCCGAGGTTAAGAGCCCTCACTCCCGAGAGGATGCAACTTCACCGCAACTAACTCTGCCTCAACCGTTAATTCCTCCTAGCGAAGAACGGAAAGGAGATCAAGGAGTATATACTGCGTTGATCTCAAGAATAATTAGCTACGCTAAACTTAGCAGAAGAATAGCAAACCTCATGCAGGTAGCAAGAGGTGTTTTACCCGTAGAGGGGATCGTAGTAGGTATTGTACAGGAACCATCGTCAACAGCTCCTTCTCAAACAGGAGACTATTCTAAGACGAACGTTCAAGTGTATGGCATAGACGAGCATGATGTTGTCAAAACGGATGGTAAAGCTATATATGTAGGAAGAGACGCAGATGTAGTTTTGTTCGATGCTGTAAGGAATAGGGTTGCAAGTAAACTAATCTTACCAAGCGAATGGAAACTTGGGGGCCTCTACGCTATTAACAATCAACTTGTAATCCTAGCATCATCAGTAACTAGTGAACCAGCATCATCAAGAACCTTAGTATACGTTGTGAACGTGGAAGACTTGTACAGACCAGTTTTGATAGCTAATTTCACAGTTGACGGAGCAATACAGGGAAGTAGGTTGAAGTACCCATTCCTGTACGTAGTGACACTACTACCTGCTTTTAGTATAGTTGAGGAGAATAACACGGTCTATGTTAAACCACACATACCCACGGTGAACGGCAGACTTTCAGAACTAGAGAATATTAAAGACTCCGGTTATCCACCAAGAAACTACGTAACGGTATTTTCCCTTGACCTTGAGAACCTAGCCTGGAGCACAGTCTCAGTACTAATGAACAATGTTGAGAGGATATACATGTCATCAAGCAATCTCTATATCATTGGATCGGTGGACAAGGAGTATCTAGCGTTCGAAATCATAGTAAGTAAAGCCCTTGAAGTCCTCCCTGCTGACGTAGTCATGGAGATTCAGAAGTATCTTGACCAAGGAGACTACCTGGGAGCCTTTGAGGCCCTTCTCATCTATATTGAGAATCTTAGCAATGAAGAGCAGTTGAATTTTATCACTAGGATCAACGAGAAGCTTCGCGACGAGCTTCTAAGGGAGATCACCGGTAGGGGCATATCTATTGAAATACCCAGAGAGTGGTTAGAGTACTGGAGAGGAGGACTAATACTAGAGGAATCACTAATAGCAGTACTTGATGTCAATGAGCTCTCAATCAAGCTAAAGGGCTTTATCAAAGTTGAAGGAAGAATACTGGATCAGTTCGCAATAGAAGAGTTCAAGATTAACAATGAAAAGTACCTTGTATTAGCAACGACCTCTACAATTGGCGAGGTTGTAGTGCTCGAAGCAAATCGCGAGATTGCTGAGTTCAAAAGAGGAGACCCCGCAGATGTAGTGGCCAAAATATGCAGTTTGGTAAGGAGCACTTATGAATGTAAAGAAATCGTGGTCAAGGTCCCGCAGCCAATTCCCGTATACAGGAACACGATAAGATTAACACGTATACCGCTATTCTGGTTTTCAAGCAACAATGTGTACGTAGTTAAACCGGACGAGTTAAGGATCATAAGTGTACTCGAGAAACTAGCGCCAGGAGAAAGAGTCTACGCTGCACGTTTGATCAATAAAACCTTTTACTTAGTCACGTTTAGAACCGTTGATCCTCTGTATGCAATAGACCTTAGTACACCGGAGAAGCCGGTGATTCTGGGGTACTTAAAGATACCTGGGTTTAGTGAATACTTGCATCCTGTTAGTAATGATCTCCTGGTTGGTGTTGGCAGAGAAGATCGGTACGTGAAGATCAGCCTGTTTGATGCTAGGGATCCAACCAACATAATCGAAAGGTCAACTCTAACCATAGGCTGGAGTTCACCCGTTGTTGATAAAGACGACTACCATGCATTTCTATTTGATGAGAGATACATGGTATGTTACATTCCACTAACTATCAAGGGATACGGAGAGACGGACGGTATAATAGCAGTGTTCATAGATCTGCTTAACCGCGTGATCAAACCTGATGTTAAGTTCTTAGATCACGTGAATGCCATTAGGGTAGTGTACATAGAGGACAGATTATATACAGTATCTAAAAACTCCATTAGAACATGGTCTCTACCAGCCCTGGAGCTAATAAGTGAAACCCCATTTGAATAACACCAAAGAATTAAACCAGTCTGAATTAACCCTTTTTTATCTTAAGATCCATGGACACTTAGCCGATTTCAATATCCATTCTTACAGTGTATGTTCGCGTATAATGACCCATAGCTTATACGCTATTGAAAAAGACTACTTGTATTAGGGTCTAGTATAAAAGATTTTAGCTCCTTGAAATTTACTGACGACTTGAGTGAGCGTATGCTCGTGAAGGAGCGTTCATTAGGAGTTTTCTTGCTGATATGCTTACTGGCATCAGCTATATTCGCTGGTAGCTTAAATGGGTTTCTGAACTACAAGGAGGTTAGAACAACAGATGTGTATGCTCCAGCGGTATCTAGTGGTGGTCAAGGAGTTTTATCAAAGATTACTCTGGCTGTAGCTTATCCCGGCGAAGGTAGGGTATTTTTTTCGGCGTTACCCTATACAGAG
This sequence comes from Desulfurococcaceae archaeon, assembly GCA_038889555.1. Classification (GTDB taxonomy): domain Archaea; phylum Thermoproteota; class Thermoprotei_A; order Sulfolobales; family Desulfurococcaceae; genus UBA285. The sequence goes on along the minus strand of JAWAHD010000010.1, from coordinate 8,300 downwards.
GTTGAAACTCAGGGTGCTGCGAGGATAGCTGCCTACATAGCCTCACTCGTAGCTGGTGTAGACTTCTTCAGTTACGATTACTACGTTCTTGTTGAATCCAAGGTTCCACTGATTGGTGGACCTAGTGCAGGGGCTTTGATGACGATTGGTCTTGCATCACTACTCTTAAACACTGAACTATACGGGAATGTTACCATTACGGGAATGATCAATCCTGATGGAACAATAGGCCCTGTTGGTGGTTTAAAAGAAAAACTCGAAGCTGTAGCAAGTAGCGGGTTCAAGATTTTCCTGATTCCGAGAGGACAGAGAATCTACACGTACCCTGTTTACACGGAGCGAAGAATTGGAAGAGTAGTGATAAGAGAGGTAACCTACAGAAGCATAGACCTTGTTGAGTACGGTAAATCCCTTGGCGTAAAAGTAGTAGAAGTTGGTGATATAGCTGAAGCCTTATACTACTTCACAGGGTACAAACTTGGAATCTCAAACCCAACGGCTTTAATAAGCGATCTCACTGAACATATCATTCTGAACAAACTAAGGCACTACTTCGAGGAAGTTTCAAATGAGATCAAGTACTACACAGCACGTGCAACCAGGATCGCTCAGAGTGTTGGAGCATACTACAATAGACAGTACTACATTAGCGTACTAGGTAGAATTAATCAAACCCTTGATCACTATATAAGCTTATTCAACGATTATCCCTACTACGCATCTTACAAGCTCCTGGACACACTTGAGCTAGCCGCACGAGTTTACTATAGTCTCGTAGACAGTACTACAGCTCTCAGCGAAGCTCGCCACGTTATAAGCCTAGTTACGGAAGGTGTACAGGCTGATTCATGCACACTAGATAACTCTATTGCACAGGGATTAGTAACAATGGCTTGGCTTTACTACACCTACGCTGAAAACTCAACTACGCGTGACTACCAGGTTGTATACTTATCTAAAAGTGTAAGGCTTTCAGCGGAGGCAAAGCTCTATAGTAACTTGAGTAGAGATTCACCAATTATTCTTGAACTAGTTTGCGATACATCAGTTTATACTAAAGTGTATGCGCATGTAAGAGCTGTCTACACCTATATATCTAAACTTATCGAAGATGTAGGCGCTGGCACAGATCATCTCAGCGAGGTGGGACCCTACATGAATGCTCTAGACATAGCTTACATTCAGAACGACTCGTCGGTTTACGGCTTAGCAATGCACGCTCTTGCATACTCTACTCTAGCATTGCACAGCGCTCTCGGTAGCGGTAGCTACGTTGATTACAACCGCTTGTTTTCCATATACGGAGAGCCGAAAAGCATTAGTAGTTACTTCCTTCTTCGCGCAGCTGCAGAGGCTAGAAACTACGAAGATACGCGAACAGGTCTAATGCTACTTCAACTCTACGTTTTTTCATCTCAAGTAACTGTTGTTACCTATGGATTACTTCAGCAGAGAGCAGTAAATCAGAATGAACCTTCGCCGGATCGCAATTTAACAAATCATACAAGCGTTGTTTCCGGAGAAGTGGAATCAGAAGCGAGAACTAGTACAGAAGCAGGTGCAAAGGAACACCTTGATGTAGTGAAAGTAGGACTAATCATCGCATTAGCGGGACTAATCATTGCATTAGCAAAGCTACTGAGAAAGTTAGAGCTTTGGAAAGGGGGTTAATGGTGCACCACACACAAGTAAACTCAATTAGACACATGAAGAGATACTCTGAGAAGAGGACACCTACCTCTGCGCACAGCGTGTTTTCTACGCACTCTACGTAGATTCTAGATATACTGCGAAAATACCGAATCTCCCACACTCGTATGCTGATAAGAACAAGTTGATTGAACCAGGAGAACCACTTGGATAAAGCATTCGAGATAGCCTTGAGCTACAATATCACAGTTTACGATGCCCTCTACATCACCCAGACACTACATCACAATAAGCCACAGCTAACACTTGATCAAAAAACAGAGAGAAGTAGCAAGCAAAACAAGTATAAAGAGTATCACTTAAAGAAAACAACACCTCCGGGTTACTCTCAGTTCTCTCCACTGTAATCGCTTAACATCAGTGTTGAGAACTACGCTGAGCGACATGCTCCTTCGCGGTTTAATTAGTAGTTTGATCTCTACGGTTTACTATTTAAAATAACTAGACAAACCCAAGTAAACGACACGGGTCACCACTCTCTCCATAGTAGATGCGGGTGGGTTTTATTGTATGCTGTAGTTGTCTCAGGTGCGAGAAATAGCAAAATCAGTGTTGGTAGAATCAAGAAGAGCATAGAAGTAGTAATGAAGAGTTTGGTTACTGTAGTATTTCTACTGCTAATCTACTGCTAAGAATATGTAAGCAGCATGAAAGCTTGTAGAAATACTCCACCGGTGTCTCATCAGCCACTTCTTCAGTAATCAATATATAACTGTGTTCCACAATAATGGAATTCCGAGTTAAACCGGAAAGGGTGATAGCGAATGTGGTTTCTCATGTTTTACGATCCGCTTACACTGCTGGTTCTAGTATTAGCTTACATTGTTGGTTTTTCAGTATTATTTCTAGTAGCAGGTGTAATAGCACCAAGAGTAGCTAGAAAGTTCGCAAGTAAATTCGCCTTGCAAACATCGATGGCGATCATAGGTCTTCTGGTTATTGTTACAGGATTATCAGGCATCGGATTAATACTCTACGTTCTGCTATCAATCTTCGAGTTCGAAGTGGCTGTGGGTTTGATATTAACCGTGATACTGATCGTCCTAGTACTGAACCTCTTCACGTACCTCATATCACCGTTTGCTATAAACTTAATGTACGGTGCCAGAAAAGATGCTGAGCTACAGAGAATAGTAAATGAGGTTGCCATGAAATTAGGATTTAAGAAGCCACCTAAAGCCGTTGTAGTTGAAGGACCTCCAAACGCGTTCGCCTATGGGAGTATTGTAGCTGGAAGATACGTAGCTGTTACACGTGGAATGCTAGAGATAGCCACACCGGAGGAGCTTAGAGCAGTGATAGGACACGAGCTAGGTCACCACAGACACAGAGACAACGCTGTAATGCTCTTCATGGGTTTAATACCAAGCGTACTCTACTTCCTCGGTATAATGTTGATCAGGACCGGCCTCATACTAACCTATGCTAGACACTACTACAGAAATTCCAGAAGAGGAGAGGGTGGTGGATTGCTACTAGCTGCTGTAGGCTTCATCGCAGTAGTCCTGAGCTTCCTGATTCAAGTCCTGGTACTAGCGTTCAGCAGACTAAGAGAGTACTACGCTGACTCAGCCGGAGCCCACGCTACATCACCTAGATCCATGCAGAGAGCACTCGCTCGAATACACCTGTTCTACAACGCAAGGCCAAGAGCTCTTGAACCAGTAAGAACGAGCAAGCTGAGAGCACTGTTCATATACGCTTTCACCGAAGCATACGCAAACCCATTCTACAGACACTACGACTACGGAGGCGTGAGATCAGCAGACATAGACCGCGTAGTTGATGAACTCAGAAAAGCAAAGCACGAAGACATATCAGAGTTCTTCTCAACGCATCCACCAATACCAAAGAGAATAAAGTTCCTGGACACTCTCGCATTCTACTCTAAGTATTAGCATAGAGCTCCTTCATCGGTGCTATCACAGATACACAACCACCGAGTTTTCAAAACCATTAAGAAGCGAAACAGCAATGAATAATGAAGATGTGATTCTCACACTAGAACCACTATTTTTCCTCCACCTTTTCTCTTAAGACGACGAAGCTCTCTCCAAGCACGTCTTCTCCCCGGTGTACCGTGGTAAGCTTCTCTTCGGCTCCTCGCAGGCTTTGCGGGAACGTAGTCCAGTAGTACTACTGCTGAGAGACCAACACCGTGTTCCTCTACCCTGGCTTTGATGTACTCAAGATCCTTTACAACGCTCTCTAGCATCTCTGAGCTGTAGGGTATTTCTATAAGGGCTTCCTCGGTACCTCTCATGGGGTCCAGACCGTACACGACTACTCCTCTGTATTTCCAGGCGAATTCCTCGATCAATCTCGTTAGTTCACCGCTTACTACGTTGGGTTTATATGGGTCCAGCCCTCGATGTTTAACGTACTCTTCAAACTTGTCTAAGTCGAGAACAACTATGAGTCCCGGAACCATAGGAGTTTCAGATTGAGCGTAGAGTTCTTCATTCCACTTCATAGTCCAGAGGCTGCCCGCTTCATCACTATGTAAAATTGTAAGGTGTAGCGGATTATATACTTTTACAGATCTTTCATGTACAAGTGATTCTCTCTACTTAAGCTCGATTGAAGCGTAGGAAACAACGGGGGTGAATACGCATTTTGCGTTGAACTTGGATGACTAAAACTTCAAAGTACAAAAGCTGTTCAGTGCTGATAATGGAAAATTAGATCAAGACAGCGTACTCTCGGACTTTGCGTGTAATAACGTATTTATGCATAAGCCTCAAATATGAAAAGCGTTCTACGCCTTTATCTGGTTTAGAACTCTTCTTCGAACTCCTCCTCTCTCGGTCCTACTATACAGCCTGTGTTCCATAGTGTTTCAGCTACTTGCTTTACAGCTGTTTCTACTTCCCTTTCCTCCTTAGCACCAGTAATAACCATTTTACCACTGCTAAAAATGAGTAGTACTACTCTTGGATTTCTCATTCTGTATATTAAACCAGGGAATTGCTCTGGTTCGTACATGCAGTCATCAAGATAGTAAGCTGCTTTCTCGAGGTTAACGTACGCGTGGAGGTCACCACCGGCTACTATGTTCTGGATTTGAACTCTGGGTTTCCCTTCGATCCTTATACCGTGCTTTATGAGTGTTCTAACGATCTTCTTAACAGCCTCAATTAGCTGATTTACACTCTTTGTACCCGTAACAACCATTTTTCCTGATTTGAATATGAGTGCTGTAGCTTTAGGTTTTTCAACTTTGAAGATTATTCCAGGGAATAATTCTGGTTTATAGACAAAGTTCGGTATAGACTCCTCCAGGAGGTCTATGTCAATAGGGTGATTAAGTATAACTGTTGCAACAATGTTCTCAATTCTAAAACTCCACCTTGGCATAGACATGAAAAACTCCCTTCTAAAATGCTAGCACTATAACCTATTATTGAAGTGGCTTAAAACACGATTTTAATTGAAATCCCTGGTTAAAGAGCTAATGCATAGCTAAAACAATGTTAGTACAGTTGCTATTACCAGGGGTGTTGCAAAAACATATAAGAGCAGAATTAAAGTAGTTTCTCGTATGCTCTCTTTTAGAGCTTCTTCCAACTTAAACACGGTTAAACCAGCTAGTTTAAGGTTCATTCTTGCACTCCAGTAGAACGAGCCCTCATGGTAGTTTGTGTTCATCAGATTACGAGCTGTTTCCTCAATGTCTCTTAAAAGCTCTGGTGTGTCGTGAACTGGAATGTAAGCTATGTGTGCCCTGGTTGCTGTTTCTCCGTGCTCATCATTTGTTACGACTTCGACAAAACGCAGACCAAGACTCTTCAGCTTCTCGAGTACCACGTTCCTAACGCCCGGCTTCATGTTGTTACCACGAAGGTACACAATGCAAGCTTCCTCTCTTCCTTCACCACTAATGAAGAATATGCAACCCTCTCCGTTAATTAGTCCCGGAGCAGTTGACTTAAACCAAGCGATCTTTGAGCGAACTCTAACAGGATCTCTAGTCTTTTTCATGCTGTCTATGTGCTCAAGCACCGTATCCAGGAGCTTCCTTAGGTCGCCGACTTCACGAATTCTTCGACCTTCTTCGAGCTCCCAGTTGTGAGTATCCACAATTACAAAGTCTCCTAGACCTCTTGATAAGGCTTTAAGTTCGAATTCTTCCTGAAGCTCATATGGTAGATCATCAATACCTTTTCCTGGTCTCGAGACGAACACTATGGACAACTTATCGAATACTATGCACAACGCGCCCCAGTCAGAGTAGTCTAGCGCGAAGGACCCATAGTACATAAGTGGCTCCTTGAACCCCGATGTGAAAGTCTCCTTAAGATTTCTCATGTAATCGTTGACGAATTTCCTGGAGACGATATTCCTATCGTGGGAACCCAGCCCATGTAGAGCAACAGCTCTGACTCCTCTTACCTGAGTAAAGAATTCCGATATGTGTTCTGGGAGTCTACTACTACCGATGTTCGAGAAAGGGCCGTAGTGAACATCGCTGTAAACTATCACGAAATCGGGGAACTCTAGAACTCTTGGGTGAACAGTCTCGTACACGCCTGTTTCCTCGAATACTCTTTCGATGTCGGTTCGTCTATCAAGCCAGTTCCTTAGAAAGAGAGTACCTATATCAGGCAGTTTGTAATTGTTGATCTTTCTTCTTGACATAAACAAGTATATAGCCACATCTAGTAGAGCTACTAGTACAGTCAAAGAAGCACCTAGTACAAGCTGTTCTCGCGATATTATGCCATAAGCACCAGAGACTACAAGTGAAAGCAACGGTGGAGCAGTAACGACAAGGTACCTAGCTGAGCACGTTCCATCCAATCCCATTACAACAACGGATAGTAAAGCTGTGGACGAAGCTAACGATACAACAACATCTTTCGTTAGAACCGTGTACACAGAGGAATGAACGGCTACGGCTAGCGCAAGCCCGATCACTCTCTTCACTTTCCAGAAGACTGTTTCACGGTAAATAACTCTGTAAGCTGAGAGAACAAGCATCGTAAACAGAGAACCTAGTATGATGGGAACAGATTTTTCGCCGAAAAGAACAACGATCAGCAATGAAATAGCGATGAGAAACGCAGCTAGGTACTCCCACTTAGGGAGATTGAACAACAAGAGATAGTATCTGCTAACGCTGCTTCTTGGACGGTATACTTCACTCTTCAAACTTTCGCACCGTAAATGCTGTATTGCATAGACTTCATGAGAGTTAATGAGCTTCAAAGTTGAGTCAGATTTTCCTGAGTCGAGATTGTACAAGTATGCCGGGTTAATAAGGAGTAAACTCGACCAGATAATGCAATTTGCGAATCAATCTAGGTTAGGTCTCCGCAGGCGCAGAACGCTTCGTGGACGAGTGCATGAAGGTACTGAATATCTTCAACTTCCTTTGCAGAAACCAGAACAGCTCTAAAGGGCCCACGAGTCTTGTTTGCTATGCTCACAAGGTCCGGTAGAACATCCATAGCCAACCCTTCCTCCATAGCTTTATCTAGGAGTTTCGATGGGTCCTCGATCAGGGTTTTTGCAAGATCAGGGTTTCTTGCTATATCACGCTTGTTTACCACCGGAACAGTAATCAAGCCTGTTTTCACCTGTAGTAGAACATACATGAACCAGAGGAACACTGCATCCGTGACGCGCTCGATAGCTGTGGCATCTATGATGTAAACGATCGCCGTGTTGCCTAGCTTAGCTAGCTTACTCAAGAACACTGTGCTCGAAGGTCTGAAAATGAATGCTTCCATTTGACCCGGAGTATCAATGAGGATCAGGTCCCACTTGTCGGTTTCAGAGAAGGGTTTTCGTGAGAGTATCTCGTCGGACATTTCAGCTATTAGCTCAGACGCCTTTATAAGTGCTCCGTTTGGTCCTAGTCCATACTTCTTCATGACATCTCTAACGGTGAACAGGTTTCTGATATCGAACACGGGCTTGTAGAAAACCTCCTCAGCACCTGGATCTAGGTTTACAGGTGCTACTTTCAATAGTAAACGCTCTTTAGCCCATATACTGTATGTTTCAACCAAGCTCGACTTACCAGATCCAGCTGGGCCAACGAATACTACAATAACAGCGGGCATCACAAACACCGAACGTATGAGTTTACGGGCTTCACGACTGATCAGATGTATTTTAGAAGTATACCCTGTATACTTTACGACTATTACACCTTAGAAACCTATCCGGATAAGATGCAAATAACGGCGTACAAGCTCACCTTTACGATTCTTCGCGTGGTTCTTGTACCTCTAGTGCGATTTTCTTTAACTGCCTACGGTACATCTCTACCAACTCTTGGCTTGTTGTAGCATCTTCGGGTTTCTTGTCAGGTCTCCATCTAATGAACCTTGGGAATCTTATGGATATGCCTGCGTCGGGTTTAACAGTACCTTTCGCGCATGTGTGTATAGGGGATAATGTTAGTTCGGCACCTATGATCTCAGCTACCAGGGCTGGTTCAACCCATACGTCGGGCTCCATCTCAGCTACTACGCGTGGGTGTTTTCTATCCCTAATGTAAGGCTTCAGTATTTCGGGTAGTCGATCGAGGTCTTCGTCCTTGAACCCTGATCCAACCTTGCAGACGGTTTCGAAGACGTCTT
>JAWAHD010000009.1:0-30068 GCA_038889555.1 Desulfurococcaceae archaeon | reverse complement strand
GAAATCAGAGCTAGAGGTAGATACGTGGATAGGGAACTGAGAAAGAGTATAATGAAGGAGAGATACGTTGGCTAAGTTATGCTTTGTTACAAGCAATATTCATAAATACAACGAGGTTAAACCGATAGCGGAGTCTCTCGGAATAGAACTGGAGCTCTGCAGGGGATTGAAACTGGAAATTCAAAGTGACAGCATAGAAGAGATTGTTCTGAAATCAGCTATGATAGCTTATGCTGTTCTCAGCAAACCTGTACTCGTTGAGGATGCAGGGCTCTTCATAGAAGCCTTGAACGGGTTTCCAGGACCCTACAGTAGCTACGTGTATAGAACCATTGGTATAATGGGAATCCTTAAGCTAATGGAGGGAGTTAAAGATAGACGAGCATGCTTTAGATCAGCGTCAGCTGTAGCGTTCAGTAAAGGGGTTATTGTTGATATCGGAGAGGTTCACGGGGAAATCGCGCTAGAACCAAGAGGTGATAAGGGCTTCGGTTTTGATCCAATATTCATACCCGTAGGTGAGTTGAGAACCTTTGCGGAAATGACTATAGAGGAGAAAAACGCGAAGAGTCATAGGGCTATTTCAACGCGAAGGGTCCTTGAAAAGTACCTAAGCCTCGCAGGAAGTCTTTAAAACCTCGTTAAGCTTAGTTTTTAAAAGGTCAAATAACCGTTGAGTATCAGGTAGCCCACGTTAGGTGTTTTCTGGATGAACAAGAGACGTGATAAAGGGCAATCGCATTCGACGAGGCCGGCTAGAGCAGGGCCTCCGAAGTGGTTAAAGCTAGATATGAGTCCCAGTGATATAGAGCTACTAGTGGTTGAATTAGCAAAGAAGGGTTACCCACCATCGATGATAGGTGAAATTCTGAGGGATCAGTTCGGTATACCATTAATTAAGCAGGTAATTGGTAAGAAAATCGAGGAAATACTTGAGAAGCACGGTATTAAGCTCGTAGTACCTGAGGACATTTACAATTTAATGAAGAAAGCTGTCAACCTGAGAAGACATCTTGAGGAGCATCCTAAGGATTATCACAGCAAAAGAGGTCTTATTGAGGTTGAATCTAAGATACACAGGCTTGCTAAGTACTACAAGAGAATTGGCAAGTTGCCTCCCGACTGGAAGTATGATCCAGAAATAGCTAAGTTAACGGTATCAGCTGGTTTGTACAAGTTTGTATCAGAATCAATAGCGTAACTAGTCGCGGTTCATATATACGTGTGTAGGTGCTATAGCTATACCCCTGTTCCTATTTTTGAGGTATTTGAAATAATTAAACGGGTGCTGTTTTGAGCGAGCGAGACATAGTGAATTTTATCACTTCGTACAAAAGCCTTACTATAGTTCCTGATACATCGTTAGATTCGCTTCTTGCATCAGGTATACTGTTGAAGCATCTGATAGATCATCAATGGGATGTTAAAGTATGTATTGATGCAAAAGTTCTCGTTGACTACCCGAATGATCCTGCAATCTTAATAAATCTATCACCCGTTAACAAGCAGAAGCAGATAGCTATAGACTCTTCTACTGACACCGGTTCATCCACAGCAAAGGTTGTATCACTACTTGACACCATGTTCGGAGTTGACAAATCTGCTAAACTGCTAGCGTTAGTAGGTGGCTTCTACAGGAACTACTATGACTTCAAAGGAGGCAAGTTCAAAGGTGTGGAAAACAGCATACTAAGTGAGCTAGCTCAAAGCAAGCTTGTCGTAGAAGCGCCTGCACTAAGGTTATGGGGAGCTAAGAGGAAAAACCTCGTTTCAGCCTTAACGCGAACACTAATGCCTATACTTCCGGGAATTACAGGGATGCCGGATAAAGCACTAAAGATAGTTGAAAGCACGTTTAGGGGGCAAAACCCCTATAATGTTAAGTACAAAGAGATAAGAGGGGATGAACTAAGCAAGAACCTAATTAAAAACATTGCTGATTCTCTAGGAGACCCTTCATTGGTTATACACCTTCTCGGAGACTTCTACATCCTCATACCCGAGCTTTCGGATCAAAAAGAGTTTGAACTAAGTGAAGTCGTTGGTAGTATGGTTGTCTACGAGAGCATGTGTAAGAACTGTATCTACGATCTGGTTCTACTATCGTTCAACAAGACAGCGATTCCGCAAATACTCAGTGTATACGATGAAGTCGCAGATTACATAGCAGAGATCATTGCAAGTCATCTCGACACTCTTAGAAGAGGAGAACCAGCCGAAGTAGAAGAAGCGCTTGAAAGACCGGATTTAGCAGTAGATGTTCTTATGTACGTGAACATGCTTCCCAGTAATAAACCGGTTAAAGTATTTGTGAAAGACAGGTCGTTCACAGTGTTAAGAGAACTTCTGAGGATCGGTACTAAACCTGAAAACGCCTACGTGAGTTGCGAGCCCGATCAGACATGTCCACTCCAGTAGAAGCTAAAGTGGTAATTTCCACAAGCGATATCAGGTTGCTTGAAGCCATCAAGAGAGCTCTTGCTCCTGACAACAAGAACACTCCACTGGGCATGATAGTTGAAGACTCCATAAGGTTCCTTAACGCCGAGTACGAGTACAACGTCAAAATTACCGTTGAAGGAGATTCTCTGCTAGTCTCGATACTGAGGACACGGTCAACTGTCGACGAGATTCTCTCTATAACAAACATGTTGCTGAAACAGCTCAAAACCCTCTATGCAGAGAGCTAGCAGTGTTATATAAAAACCCAGATATACTTAAAGCAGACTACTGGAACAAGTTTCAAGCTTACTGATGAGATGAAGGGGTAAGTGATTTGTCCAAACCTGTTGTAAAAGATAAGTGGAAACTCAAGAAATGGTATGAGGTTATCGCACCACCGTTGTTTGGAAACATGAGCTTAGGTACTATTCCATCGGACGATCCAGATAAGCTGATTGGTAGAGTTCTGGAAACAACTCTCTACGATATAACCGGAGACATAACGCAGGTTCACGTGAAGCTCTACTTTCAGATAGTAAGCGTTGAGGGAGATAAAGCTATTACCAGGATAAAGGGTCATGAACTAGCAAGAGACTATATGAAAAGCCTTGTGAGAAGAAAAAGCAGTAAAATACAGGGCATATTCGATATCCAAACAAAGGACGGCTACGTTCTCAGAATAACGATCATAACTTTAACCAGCTACAGGTGCAAATCAAGCCAGAAAATAGCTATTAGAAAACTAATGAAAGAGTACATTGTGAAGAAGGCCTCTGAAGCGACTCTCGACGAGTTGTACACTGAGATCCTCAATGGTAAAATATCGAACGATATACACGCTCTCGCGAAGAAAATATATCCTGTGAGAAGAGTTGAGGTTTATAAAACAAAGCTCTTAATGATCCCTACACCTGAAGGTCCTAAACCAGCCGTGGTCATCTCACCTATACAGCTACGCAAAACTCTCGTGAAGTAGTCCCAAAGCCCTTCCTTTTGGCTCTCCTTAGAACGCTTTATTTTCAAGGTTTTCATAGTCTACTTTGGTGATTCGTTGAAAGCGATAATCTTAGCAGCTGGAGAAGGCGTTCGTCTTCGACCCATAACTGAAACCAGACCTAAATCAATGATACCTGTTCTCTGCAGACCTGTACTGGAGTGGCACGTGGAGGCTTTGCTGAGAGCCGGTTTCGAAGAGGTAGTGGTTGTTGTGGGCTACATGAAGGATTACATTGTGAACTACTTCGAGTCGAAACCTCATTTCAGAGGCAAACTCAAGTTCGTAGATCAAGGAAAGGCTCTCGGAACAGGGGATGCAGTTGTAAAGGCATCAAAAGCTCTAGGTCCGGAGGAAGATGTTGTAATAACTTACGCAGACCTTTACTTCGAAGACTGGAGTATCTACGGTAGGATAGCTGAGTTAGAGGGCTACTACGTTGTGGGGTCTCATGTGAACGATCCTAGGGACTACGGAGTCTTATACATCAAGAACTCGAACCTGGTTAAAATAGTTGAGAAGCCTGAGCAGCCGGAAACGACTCTCGTGAACGTTGGTGTTTACAAGCTTAATACGAGGAGCATTATCGAGAATAGCGACATTCCTCTTAGTCCGCGCGGGGAGTACGAGCTAACAGACATTGTAACTAGAATAGCCTCTCAAAAACCCGTGAAAGTTTACTTTTATCAAGGCAACTGGGTGGATATAGGTAAACCTTGGCACGTAATAGAAGCAAACAAGTTAGCACTCAAAAGCATAAAACACAGAATACAAGGTTACATAATTGAGCCAGTAACCATCCGAGAGCCGGTGTTCATAGGGGAAAACAGCACTGTGTATCCTTACACAACGATCTTAGGGCCGGTCTACATAGACAGAAACGTCGAGGTGGGACCCTCAGCACTCATTCGTCCGTGGAGCGTCATATGCTCAGGTTCTAAGATAGGGTTTTCCGTAGAGGTGAAGGAGAGCGTGATCTTCGAGAACGTTCATGCCTCACACTTAACATACATTGGTGATAGCGTAGTCTGCGAGCATGTCAATCTTGGAGCTGGAACGATTCTCGCTAACCTCAGATTTGATAGAAGAACTGTGAAAATGCGCGTAAAAGACAAGCTAGAGGACACAGGGAGGGTCAAACTCGGATCCATTATAGGTGGCTATGCTCAGACCGGAGTAAACGTCTCGGTTATGCCTGGTGTAAAAATTGGTTCTTACAGCTGGGTTCTTCCGGGGTCTGTGGTTCATAGAGATGTTCCCTCAAATGCTAAATACCCTCAAAGCCGATCAATGCTTGGTGAGTAGTTTTGGGAGAATATGATATTGAGGAGTTTAAAAAGAAGTTTCCAAGGTTAGCAAAGGAGATTCTTGAAGAAGAGACGGAGAAAATCACGTTAAGAGTTGAAACGGGTTTACCTGATCCCTGGCGTGGATACGTACCAACAGTTGTTGATTACATTAGACGTTGTAAAACCGTGGATGAAGCGTTCAAAGTTATAGAGTACCTTCTGAGAAGAGGAGAGCTTACAATTGAAGAAGCAGAGGAGCTGAGGAGGAAACTGGAAAGCGGTGGCATAGAAGCTTTTGGAGGTAGAAAGGAGGATGACTACTACTATAAGCAAGCTAGAAAGTACTGGCAGTTGGTAAAAGCTATGAAGCGTAAGAGCAGCAGAATGACTGTTCAGGAGCAGTTCGAAGAGAAGTCTACCGAGCCTTAGCAGCAACTACCTTGATAACGTCGTCGTCTTCAAGAACATGGAGTTCTCCTACGCGCCTCTTTCTCTTAGCATCGATAGCGTAGAGAAAGCTTTCTCCCAGTTCTGTGTGTATCATGTACGCAAGCTCTCTTGCTGTAGTTCCCTTCTCCACAAGGTAAGCATCGGGCAGTACGTTACCGTGATGATCTGTGTACTTGTTTTCGTTTTCCACGGGGTAAACCGTTATAAGCTTTAGTTTTTCGAAAACAGCTTTCTTGAGAAGCAGCTGAACTCCTGTTGATCCGTAGACTTTTAACACGTTGTTTTCTATCAGTTCAAGTATTCTCAGCTGTTCACGAGTGAGCTTGTCTGAAGATACTCTGAGTTCATAACCGGATTGACCAGGGATATAGTTTATTACCCCGCTTTGATGCGCTTTCTTAAGTATGAACTCGGCTAGCGAACTAACTGGAACTACGTTCTCGTTTCCAAAGAATTCTGCAAGCCTCTTAATGTTGTCTCTAGCTTCGGGTACATCGGCTTTGTTAGCTGCTATAATTATGGGTTTTGAAAGCTCTCTTAGTTTAAGGGAGAACGTTTCAACATCGCTTGTTGTCCAGAGCTTTGGATGCTTGTTTTCTAAGTCCGCCATTTTTATAGCTTCTGCTACGTGCTTTCTCTTTATGCTTAGCCCCGTGAGGTTCTGGTATATGTCCTCGATGGGATTCTGCGATGTGTAGAGGTATCTCGAGATCTTGCTATTCCATATTTTCAGTATTGTTTGCTTGAACCATTCATCTATCTCTGATCTTATCAGTTCAGCTTCTTCAAGGGGATCATAGGTACCTGGTTTTGCTCTGTTACCTTCGAGGTCTGTTGAGCCAGAAGCGTCAACAACATGTATTAGCACATCAGCCTGTCTAAGGTCATCCATAAACTTATTACCCAAACCTCTACCCTTACTAGCACCTGGAATTAGACCTGCAACGTCCATAAGCTTTACCGGTATAAATCTTGTTCCCCTAATGCAGAAACCAGACCTGGGGGTGCAGGACTCCAGCTTCAGTTCTAAGTGAACACATTTCTTGTCTACGTGTCCAATCCCCACGTTTGGTTCAATAGTTGTAAACGGGTGATCAGCGATCTTAACCGGGATTAGTGTTAGAGCTGCAAATAGTGTTGATTTACCAACGTTGGTTTTTCCTACGATGCCTATAAGCTTCTCAGGCGGAGGCATTTTGGCACCTTCTTATATAAACCCCTACTTAGACATTTATGTAGATTAGTACGTGGATTGGTGAACGGTGCTTTTAGTCATGGCAAAGAGCATGTACCACTACATATCGGAAACTTGGCATAGAATGTTTAAAGGAGAACCGGGCTATAGAGAACTGCTGAGATTAAAGCTGATCAAATGGAGAAGAGAGCCCACAGTAGTTAGAATAGACAACCCCTCAAGGCTCGATAGAGCTCGTGCGCTGGGGTACAAGGCTAAAGTAGGATTCATAGTTGTAAGAGTACGCGTAAGAAAGGGAGGTCAGAGAAAGCCTAGACCTGATAGTGGTAGAAGACCGAAGAGAATGGGTGTGCATGGATACGCACCAGCGAAGAGTCTAAGGTTGATCGCCGAGGAAAGAGCTGCGAGGAAGTACAGAAACCTAGAAGTGCTGAACAGCTACTATGTTGGAGAAGATGGTAGATACAAGTGGTTTGAAGTCATACTAGTCGACAGAAGTCACCCAGCAGTATGCAGAGACCCAGAGATAAGCTGGATCTGCGAGCCTCAGAACAGAGGAAGAGTGTTTAGAGGACTCACAAGTGCCGGTAAGAAAATGCGTGGTTTAAGAAAGAGCAGAGGTCTACGTGGAACGGTGTACTATAAATGGAAGAGAAAGCAGAAAGAGAGGTTGTTGAAGAAGCGCCATGAAGCCAGTAGAGGAGCTCGTGAACCATGGCAAATAGCGGAAAGACTGAAGGAAGAAAAGTAGATGTTTCACAAGTAGAGATCACAACTTATTGCCATGCAACGGAGGACTGTAGTAAGGTCGAAGCGTCCGTTAGAAACATCATTCACCCTGATCTAAGAGGTTTCATAAAGGTAAACTACACGTGGTATGAAGGTTATTACGGCAACCCAATAGGAGTAGTCCACGTAAAATTAAACTCTAGGCAACAAATTGAAGCTGTTTTAAGCCATTTGGCGATGTCTCTTAGTGATCTTGAAAAGAGCATTCTCAAAACAACTTTCGATTTAAGGTTCGATCCAAGGACTAGCAGGTTTATTGTAAGACTCTCAAAGCAGGATCTCTACTATGGGAGGTTTAAAGTAGTTGATTCAGATGACATAGTCAAATTGGTACTATCATTCAGGAATGCTAAGAGAAGATCGGACGTGATAGAGTACCTTAGGAGACTCAATATTATATCGTGAGAGGATCTACTTTGCCCAGGTTTTACATTGATTTCTACGTCAAGAAATGCGATGAGAGAACTTTGACGATAGCTAGTAAGCTCGGCTATAGAGCACTAGTGTGCGAGCAACTGCTGTACGATGAGCAACCCCCATTGGAAGTCTACAGGAAAAAGGTGATAGATGCTGAGGATGTCAGTAGTCTCAAGAGAACGCTTTCCTCACTAGATCACAGAAAACACGTTGTTTCAGTGGCACCTAGGAGCTTAGAAGTTGCTAGATGGGCATCACACGATACCAGAGTAGACACCATAATGTTAACCTTGAATACAATAGAGTTATTTGACAAAAAGCAGTTCAGCACTATGAGCTACTATGGTAAACCCGTGGAGATAGATCTTAACCATATTCTCGATATGAGCATTGATACCCGTGGAGCAGTATTTAGACGCATCAACTTACTCTTAAGGAACAAGACAGGGCTCATTGTGGGTTCAGGAGCAGATTCTTGGAAAAACCTCTTTCCACCATACGTTATGGTTAAGCTCCTGCAAGTGCTATTTGATGTACCAGAGAGCCTGGCACTGCTGTCAGTGACGGATTTTCCGCGTCAAGTTGTCACCAGGAAAGATGTAGCAACGCCGAATACTACTGTAAAAAGCGGATTTTAGCGCGTTATCTTCCAGCGCGGTGTTGTTTCAAGGTAAAAGCAAAACAGGTTGCATTTTTACCTAGGGTTATCTATTAGCGTTTTTGGTAGCCAGGGCATGATCGAGCTACTTTCAGCAGTACTGATTTGTTTATCGCTAGCTTTGCTTGGAATAGCAGTTGTACTGCTGAGAAAAGCCTACAGACTTTACAAGTTTGTTTTGGCTAGAACAATGCCCGAGATCTCCGCGAAGAGGCTGCGCAAGAGATACGTGGTTTTTGCAGCTGTATGCGAAGAGAAGGTAACCTACGAAAAACTGGGTAAGACCATAAGGAATGCTTTTATTGAGCTTTATGGTAAAGCTTATACGCACAAAGCTTCGCCTCGACTAGTACTCTTCGACGAGGAAAGACAGAGAGGTGTAGTGAGAGTGCTACACACCTACACTGATCATCTAGTTGCTGCGCTAGGTCTCGTAAGGAATGTCGAAGGGGTTGACTGCATTCTTGTCCCCTATCGTACAACGGGAACAATTAAGAAAGCTAAAAAGTACCTCAATGTGATCAAGCCATAGTAGACTACACGTGCGTATTATAACCCCTTTCACCTTCATAGTACCCTGGTGATGAAGCCGCTCCAGAATGAAGGAATGATTTATTCGCGACGAGCTGATAAAGGTTAGTTTAAAAATCCTTGTGTAGCAATAAGATTTAAATAGGCGGGGGTGCCCGAGCCTGGTCAAAGGGGGCGGACTTAAGATCCGCTGGCGTAGGCCTGCGTGGGTTCAAATCCCACCCCCCGCACTTCTCGGCTTGGTCTAGCATATCGCATGCTACATGGTGAAGTGCAAGTTGGTGTTTGAAGGTTTAAAGCAAGCAGTTTCAAGATTCCTTAAGCTGGACAAGTACGAGGATGCTGTTAACGAGTTCATTAAGGAGTTGCAAAAAGAGCTTATAAGATCCGATGTGAACGTGAAACTGGTCCTCGAGATTTCGAACAGAATTAAGCAGAAAGCGCTTAGTGAAACTCCTCCTCCGGGTATTCCGAGAAAACACTGGTTCATATCAATCGTATACGATGAGCTGCTGAAACTCCTTGGTGGAGATAAAAAACCGAGTGTAAGAATTCCGAGAAAACCGTGGGTAATTCTCCTTGTTGGTCTTCAGGGTAGTGGTAAAACAACCACGTGCGCTAAGCTAGCTTACTACTACAAGTTGGAGGGCTATAAGGTTGGTCTTGTTGCAGCTGACCCTTATAGACCTGCTGCTTTTGATCAGCTGAAACAACTGGGTGATCAAATAGGAGTCCCCGTTTATGGTGAACCCGGGGAGCAAGATGCTGTTGGGATCGCCACGAGAGGTGTAGACTATTTTGTGAGCAGAGGCTTCGACACAGTTATAATAGATACGGCTGGTAGACACCACAGAGAGGAGACTTTGCTAGAAGAGATGAAGAACATATACGAGAAAGTGAAGCCAAACGAGGTGATACTAGTCGTAGATGCAGCAATGGGGCAACAGGCTTATAGCATAGCTAAGAAATTCCACGAAACAACCCCCATAGGCTCAATAATTATTACAAAGCTCGATGGAACAGCCAAAGGCGGTGGAGCTTTATCAGCGGTTGCTGCTACAGGTGCTCAGATAAAGTTCATTGGTGTAGGCGAGAAAGTAGAGGATCTCGAGGTGTTCAAACCAGCCAAGCTGATCTCCAGAATACTTGGTCTTGGAGATATCGAGAGCTTGGTTGAAGCTGTAAAGAGAGCTCAAATAGAGTTCACAGAAAAAGACGTAGAACAGCTTCTACGAGGAAAACTTAACATGAGACTAGTGTATAGGCAACTCCTCAGCTTGAAGAAAATGGGCTCCATGCGTAAAATACTGCAAATGCTTCCAGGATTCGAGCTCAAAATACCCTTTGAGGTAAACCCCAAGGAGCTTGATGAGAAACTTGAAAAGTGGATAGCAATCATAAACTCCATGACCTACGAAGAGCTCGACAACCCAGAGCTCATTGATAGGTCTAGGATGAAACGCATAGCAAGAGGAGCAGGTGTTGATGTAGAAGACGTACGTGAATTGATTAGGCAGTATGAACTTATGAAGAAAATGCTCAAAACTCTTAGAAGAAAGGATGTAGTTAAGAAGCTGGGACTTAAATTACCACCTGAGATCCTAGAAGAGGAATAGTCCTACCATCTACCCCTGTGTAGATCCCATAATTGGAAGAGACGTGAATACTAGATTAACAGAACTGTCAGAGTAGCGTGGTGGTTACCTATGAGTGAAATTGGAGATTCAGGCAGGAACTTCATGCATTTACTGGAGAACATGCTTAAAAAAGCCGAGCAAGTACTTTACGAGTACCCTCTCTGTAATAGTTGCTTAGGTAGATTGTTCTCGCAGTATGGTAAGGGGTTAACGAACTGGGAGCGTGGTTTAGCGGTGAAGACTATTCTAGCAATAAAGCTCTACGAGGAGTACATGCGTGGTGAGAGGAGCACTGATGATCGCATTCGTGCGATAGCGTTGAACTCGGGTGAAGGTGTTCTCTCGATGTACAAGAAGGTGTTCGGAGACACTGGCCTGGTGGCGAGACCCTGTTACATATGTGGAGGCAATTATACACGTGATCTACTAGGTAGGATCGCCATAGATGTATGTAAAGAGCTTACGAAGTACTCAGCCAGGTCCTTTCTCATAGGTGTAGTACTAAATAGTGATATCTTTGCGAGAGAGCTTGAATTAGCAACAAAGTACGGGCTTTCAACAGCGGAGTCTATTAAGC
The DNA here is from genome assembly GCA_038889555.1 of Desulfurococcaceae archaeon. Taxonomy (GTDB): domain Archaea; phylum Thermoproteota; class Thermoprotei_A; order Sulfolobales; family Desulfurococcaceae; genus UBA285. The sequence goes on along the minus strand of JAWAHD010000009.1, from coordinate 19,089 downwards.
GAGAGCTCAAGAGAGAGGTTGGTAAGCAGGTGAGAGAAGTGTGTGGGCTTGAACCGGACTTTACGAGAGCAGATGCTGTTGCCATTGTACACGTGGACAAGGACTTCGTGTATCACGTGGAGGTTCAACCTGCTCCAATCTACATTAAAGGCCTTTACTGGAAGCACGGAAGAAGAATCTCGCACGTTCCCTGGTACACTAAGCAGGGGTCAAAGAAGTACCCTCTTAGCGTTCAGGAAGCCGTGGAACGCGCGCTAATTGATGTGTTTAAAGCTGAGAATATCGTTGTACACGGTGCTGGCAGAGAAGATGTGGATGCAAGGATGATAGGGACAGGTAGGCCTCTTGTACTAGAGGTTAAAAAACCCATGGTTCGTGATGTCGGAATCTCCGATTTGAACAAACTCCTGCTCGAAAGGTTGAAAGAATGTCCTGTAAAACTCACCCTCTTTAATTATTCTTCGAGAAGAGACGTTAGGTTAATCAAAGAGCTATCTAGAAAGAAGAAGAAGGTCTACAGGTTGGTTGTATACTCGTTAAACTCACCGGTTACACGAGAGGAGCTTCAACTACTGGAGGAATACTTCAGAAACATCACCATTAAGCAGAAAACACCACTTCGCATTCTCAGAAGAAAGAAAGAAAAAGAAAGAGTACGAAAGGTTTACATTGTTAAAACCCATCAGGTTTCACCGAGGATTTTTGAAACACTGGTATACTGCGATGGAGGACTCTACGTTAAGGAACTTGTACACTGCGATCAGGGTAGAACGGTTCCCTGCTTCGCGGGCGTTCTAGGAAAGCAGTTACTTCCGTTGGAGTTGGATGTTGTTAGTGTAGAAGAGTGAGACTACAAGCTACGCGCTGTTTATGAATGGAATGATGTGAAATACTTTATAAGATGCGATAGTATAGGGTAATTTAGCTGAATGCTCAAGAGTTTAGGTGAACATTGTTGGTTAAAGCACCTAAAGGGTTAAGGCATAGAACGAGGAGCTTACTGAAGAAGAGTGTTAGAGAACGTGGAATTGTGCCACCGCTGAGTTTGCTCATGCTTAAGTATAAGCCCGGTGATAGAGTGCACATAGTTGTAAACCCTTCAGTGCACAAGGGGATGCCTCACAGAAGGTTTCACGGTAAAACAGGGGTGGTTGTTGGAACTAGAGGTAAGTGCTACATTGTGAAGATCATGCTGGGTGATAGAGAAAAAACGTTGTATGTAAGACCAGAACATCTTAAACCAGCTGAGGACCAAGCGAATGTAAGAGTAACGGCTCAGGTTGAAGTTGAAGCTCACGCTGAGTAAAGCAGGTATTGCAAGTTTATAAGGTGGGTATTTGTGTCAACACCTGTTAAGATAAAACCGGATAGTGTAAGAATGCTTTCTAATCCCGAAGCTTTAGCGCACCTGAAAAAGTACGTTGAGAAAACCAGGGAAACAACTGGTACAGTTCCTTTACTGGTGTCCCGTGTACTCGAGTACTTATCCAAGTTCTCTAAGATACCCATTGAGAAAGCCGAGGAACTCAGAGAAAAGCTTCTTCTCAAAGGCTTCAAGGAGGAGACAGTGGTTTTAATTATGAACACCTGCCCTCGGAGCGTCGATGAACTCCGTGCACTAATGGAATTCGAGGATAAAGTTTACGAAACAAGCATTCTCGAGGACGTGCTGAACACTCTCAGCGAATACTGCTCAAGCGAAAAGGAGTAGATTTTTTACACAGTAGAGCTATGTTTTAGTACCCGGTGGAGGGCTTTTAGCTTGTACAGATATCCACCCCGAGAACACAGGCATTTTTCAAGACCTGGACATCGCTATGAGCAGTACGTGTACGTACTTGATTACCTAGAGCTAGGTAATCCCTCCGATGTGCACTACGAGCACAGGAATCAGCCTTTTGTTCAGTGCATTGGGACAAGGTACTTTACGTTGCTAGAGGCAACTCCGCTGATCGGTGTGAAGATAGATATTCTCGAGAAAGTAGACCTAAGCTTTCCTAGTAAGCTCAAGAGAATAGTGCTGATAACCTACAATGAGCTGACAGCTGTTGCTAGGTCCAACTTACCAGAGGCTATTAAGAGAATAATCCTGGAAAACGAAAAGGTATTTGTAGAGTTCTTCAACATAGCTGAACCTATAAACATAAGACTACATGCACTCGAGTTGCTTCCAGAGGTTGGCAGAAAAACAATGAGTGCTGTTCTGGAGGCTAGAAGCAAGCAGAGGTTTCGTAGCTTTGAAGAAATAAAGGAAAGAGTAAAAATAGACCCAGTTAAGGTTCTCGTTGAAAGAATCATTAGAGAGCTTGCTGGTGGAGAAAAGTACTACTTGTTTGTAAAACCACGAGACCAGACAGGTGTTTACCTGGGATACCTGGAGAAACTGCATGGAGAACTATTTTAATCAGGCAACATGGAGTGAAACAAAGCTTAGATCGTGGACCAAGGAAGTTCTCAGGAAATACGGTTTTAAACCCCGTAAGAAGCTTAGTCAAAACTTCCTTGTTGACCCAAGGCTTATTACAGAGATACTATCGTACGTTAAACCCTGCGAGACTCTCGAAATAGGATGTGGTATTGGAACACTCTCCTTGCCTTTACTTACTCGTGTGAAGAGCCTTGTTTGTGTAGAAATAGATGAGAAGCTGTGTAGAATCGTAAGTGAAGTTGTAAGCTCACCCAGGTTCACGATAGTACAGGGAGATGCCAGGAAAATCCCTTTTATTGTAAAGCAGGTTGTATCTAACCTACCATACCATATAACATCCGACATCATCATTAAGCTAGCTAGAGAGAACACTGTTGAGAGAGCAGTACTTACCCTGCAAAAGGAGGTGTGCGAAAGAATAACCTCGGAACCAGGCGGAAGAAACTACGGGAAAATAACCGTGCTCGTTAAACTTCTATTTAATGTTGAAGCAGGAGGAGTTTACCCACCCAGCTCCTTCTACCCCAAACCCAGTGTGTATCACCAGGTAGTAATGTTGAATAGAAAAATGAACTACGATGAAAACGTGAAGATGATGGAAGAGGTTACAAAGAAGCTTTTTACACAGCGTAAGCGTATAATCGACAAAGTGCTTAGCGAGCTTTTTCACGTAGACATACGTGAACTGGGTGAAGTTGGTAGAAGACTAATGGGTAAAAGGGTGTTTTCTCTGCATCCGCGCGACTTCTACGAGCTTGCATGCGCGTTGCGGGAGAAAGGTGTTGTAACTTGATCATGCCTAAGCTTGAGTACCTGGGAGACGTTTACAGACCAAGTGATGATACGTGGCTATTGATAGACCTCGTAGATGCAGTTAAGCCACGCGGTGAGCTCTGTGTAGATCTCGGGGCTGGAAGCGGTATTCTGGGATTGTATACATTGCTCAACGGCCATTGCGACAGAGTTGTTTTTACCGATGTTTCAGAGGACGCGGTTGCATCGATTAAAGTTAATGTGTTTTTGAATAACGTAGTTCACAGATCTCTCGTAGTTCTAAGCGATGCGATATCGTTGAGGAACGGTGTAGCTGATATTGTACTAGCGAATCCACCTTACCTACCTGCGTATAGCTCTACGATCGTAGACATTGCTACAGAGGGTGGTATTGAGGGGTACGAGACTATACTGTACTTCTTGGAATACGCATCAAGTGTTCTGAAACCCGGAAAAGAACTGTTCATCGTGTGGTCTAGCTTGTCTAAACCCGAGGTTGTTGAACGCTACCTAGAACTACACGGATTTCGCATAGTCGACACCATGCACAAGCACTTCTTCTACGAAACACTAATTGCATCAAGGTGTGTGAAGCTTTGATTAACGTAAGAGTAGTACTCGTTGGAATAGAGGGAGCTGTTAATCTTGGAGTGATAGCACGTACATGTGTAAACTTTGGAGTAAAAGAGCTTTATCTTGTCAACCCTGTTGCAAGCATAGAGGAAGCATTGAGATACTCGGCTCGTGGAAAAGAGCTGTTGTTAAGTAGCGTCATAGTGGATAGTCTAGATAAAGCTCTGGAGGGGGTTGATGCGTCTGTAGCTACAAGTGCTATTGGCTATGGCGAGGGGGACTTTCTTCGTCAGGCTATATCCATAGAAGAGTTCATAGAGAAAGTTGTTCCAAGGGTAAACAAGGTCGCGTTAATATTCGGAAGAGAAAGCACTGGTTTAACGAGAGATGAGCTTGCTAAGGCAGATTTCCTAGTGACTATACCTGCTGAACCTGAGTATCCTGTGTTGAACGTTAGTCAAGCTGTTGCAATATTCCTCTGGGAGATTTGGAGGAGAACGAGAAGGGTTGAACCGGTAAACATACCTCCACGGGCAACACGTGAGGACCTGGATAAGATCATGCTTTCACTGAGGGAGGTGATCGAGCGGTCGATTACCACGAGCGATAAAAAGGAAAGATGCTTTGTTGTTGCACGCAGGTTGATCTATCGTTCAAGGCCTTCGGTGTACGAGGCCAAAGTCTTGTACTATCTTATCAGAAGAGTTTTAAGGAAACTCGAATTACGCTGAAGCTCACCTGTATTGCTGTGAGTTTACGGAATCTTTAACCCACCTATAATACTTTGAGTTTTTCGGAGCTCGAGTTGGGCATTGATTGGGTTTGTGCATGAAGCTCGTAGATGTGGAGGAACTAGAAACTAAAACAAGATTACTACCACTAGAGGAGTACATTGAACTACTCGAGATCACCATTAGGAAGTGGAAAACAAGGCCTTTAATGCTCAGCAAAAGCTCTTCTCCTACAGAAGAAGACTCTAAACTATTTAGTGTGCTCTGGTCTCTGGGAACAAGGTATGTACCAATAGCGGATCATATGGATGAAACGAAACTAGAGGTTTCTCTGGATGAACTAGACGTGTTTCACAATGTTAGAGGTAATCCCGTGAGGGTGTACGATAGTGTTGTGAGTCTCGTTGCCAGGGACTTACCAACACCTCTTGTTAAGCTGAAGTCCTTAAGCAATAGCAAAGTACGTGTATGGGCTAAACTTGAGTGGTATCATCCGTTTAGCCTGAGCATAAAGGATAGAACTGCCTGGTACATGCTTGTGAACGCCATTAAAGCAGGTTACCTGAGTAGTGGTAAGACCATATATGAGCCCACCTCAGCTAACACGGGGCTAGGACTCGTTGGCTTAGCGAACTACTATGGTTTAAAGATAAGAGTCTACTTGCCTTACACGACGCAGAAGTGCATGGACTACGTGTTCGCAACAATGGGTGCTGAGGTTGTGAGAAAGAACGTTCCTATAACAACAGCCATGGTAAACTCTGTGCTTCTTGAAGCAGCACGCGATGGAGCAGTTGTTTTGAACCAGTTTGAAAACGACCTCAACTTCATAGTACACCTCAAGTACACTGCAAAGGAGATAGACTATCAGCTTAGAAGCGTTGGAGTTAAACCAAGCGCCATTATCGGTGGACTTGGAACATCTGGACACGTTTCTGCTATATCGGTGTACTTCAAGAACCGCTATGAGAACGTAAAGGTATTCGCTGTTCAACCAAGCGGGGAATCCTCCATACCTGGTATCAGGAGAGTCGAAACCGGGATGAAATGGCTACGCATAGCGAAGATGGACAAAGTGATTGATGTATCATTAGAGGAGGCTTTTCAAGGCATTATCCACGTGGCTAGAAAAGATGGAATACTAATTGGCTTCAGCGGAGGAGCTGTGATTTATGCTTTGAACGAGCTTATCGAAAGCGGTGAGGTTGAAGGCGACGTGGTTGCCGTAATCCCAGACCACGGAGTAAAGTACATCGAGTTGATGCAATCACTACTAGCAAAGCCGTGCCCCGATGCTCCCTACTCGGGTTAGCTTGAACTTGGATTACCTACAAGTTTCGATGTTGACGAGTTACCTTGGTATTATCACTGTTCCCGGGTTTTCTCCCTCCAGCGCTCTAAGGAGCTGTTCGGGTTCTCTGTAGAACAGCACTTGTATCGTGATATTGCTCCTTATCGCGAGGTCCAGAGCTTTAGTATCGATGAGAGCGTACTCTCCTGGTAGTAGGCTTTGCTCTAGCATTTTCTTGAGCTCACTAGCTGTAATTGTTGAAAGCGGTTCAGCGTCTGGGTACCTGGAGGGATCCTTCGTGTAGACCTTACCTACAGCTGAGTAGTAGTAAACTCTCCTAACACCCAAGGCTTCAGCTACCTGGAGTAGAACAGACGCTGTTGATTGACCCGGTATCAATCCTCCCATAATCACAGCTTTGAAGGAACCAAGTGCTGTGACAGCTTCCTCGATGCTGGTTGCTGGTCTTGGATAAGTGTACGGGTTCAATGCTGCCACTAGTAGAAAAGCGTTCAGTCTAGATACCCATATACCGATCGTGTCCAGCCAATAGTTGGATTCGAGTCCGGCTTGTCTTAGCAGGTCTATGTACCTGCGGGCGATTCTTCCACCGCCTGTTACAACAACCATTTTGTACTTCTCGAGCAGTTTTTTGAACACTGAAACGTATCTCGCGAGTGTGTCTGGTTCGTCGTCGAAGGCTCTCCCAGTTATCTTCAATACTATGCTGGCGTTGTTCTTCATCGGGACACCTACGTAAATATAGTCCAGAATTTAATATAATACTCCAGCAGAGGTTTAACGAAATGTGCGGAATAATAGGCTTATGCTTCTCTGGAACCAACAGCAGGCTGGGTGAGCTACTCTACAGAGGACTTCTGCGGTTGGAGTACAGGGGTTACGACTCAGCTGGTATAGCTGTTCTAACCAGGGAAGGAGTAGTAGTGCTCAAGGGTAAAGGCAAGCTGATGGAACTGGAATCAAGGCTCAAGTTTACTCAGCTTGCTGGAAGTCTTGGTATTGGTCATACGCGGTGGGCTACTCATGGACCGCCCACGGACGAGAATGCTCATCCGCACAGCGACTGCAATGGAATATTCACTGTTGTGCACAATGGCATAATTGAGAACTACCATGAGTTAAAGCATCAGCTTCTTCAAAAGGGGCACGTGTTTAGGAGTCAAACCGATACTGAAGTTATACCTCACCTCGTAGAGGAATTCTACAGTATTTATCGAGATGTGTACACAGCCTTCAGGGAAGCCGTTAAAGCGCTAAAGGGAGCCTACGCTATACTAATGATAACTCCGCTTGAAAGCGACAAGCTGTTCTTTGCCAAGAAGGATAGTCCTCTCGTTGTCGGCTTTGCGAACGACTACAACATCGTTGCTAGTGATATACCCGCTCTTCTAGACCACACTAGAAAAGTGCTTGTTCTGAGGGACAACTGGGTTGGTTACATTACACCACGAGAGGTGTATGTCGAGGACCTCACTACGGGAGGAAAAGTGGAGTATGAGAAGCTTGTAAGAATAGTCGAGTGGAGCATGGAGGTTGCCGAGAAGGAAGGGTATGAGCACTTCATGCTTAAGGAGATATTTGAGCAACCAAGGTCTCTTCGCAATACTCTTGCTGGACTAAGGAGTGACTGGGCGGTAGAAGAGGCTGTGGAGATATTGGAATCAGCTGAAAGAGTGTACATAACTGGAGCTGGAACAAGTTACCATGCTTCTGAGTTCTTTGCACTTGCGTTTTACGACTTACTTGGTGACCTTGTTGTACCCTTCATAGCCAGCGAAGGCGAGCTCTACTCGAGAACAGCTGGTGAGGGAGATGTCTTAATAGCTGTGAGTCAAAGTGGTGAAACTATGGATGTTCTCAAGACCGTGAGAAAGTTCAAGGAGAAGGGTGCTCGGGTAATAGCCGTTTCAAACGTGGTAGACTCCGCTATTCCGAGAGAAAGCGATATTGCAATATACACGAGAGCTTCACCAGAGATCGGCGTTGCTGCAACCAAGACGTTCACGGCACAGGTTCTCGCGCTTAGCATGCTGATCGCCGAGATAATGAAGAGAAGGGCTGCTCCAGAACAAGAGATCAACGAAGTGTTATTGGCAATAGAGAACTCCCCCGAGCTCGTCGAGGAGTCTCTCGAGGTGAACAAGGGTAAAGCCAGAGAGCTAGCAAAGATGCTTGCCAACACCAAAAGCATATACTACCTGAGTAGAGGAGTAGGACTTCCCATTGCACGTGAAGGTGCACTGAAGATCAAGGAGATTGCTTACATTCACGCGGAGGCTTACCCAGCTGGTGAGTCTAAGCATGGTCCAATAGCTCTGGTTGAACCCGGTTTCCCAGTAGTTTTCGTTGTACCACCGGAGCCGGTGTTAGAGAGCTTGATTATGAGCAACGTCATGGAGATGAAGGCTAGAGGTGCATTAACCATAGGCGTTGTTTACAAGGGTTGTAGAATAACTGGAGTGTTCGACTACGTAATGGAGGTTCCACGGGCTCACCGAGTAGTATCCCCAATAACGCACACACCACCTTTACAGTTGCTAGCGTACTACACAGCAGTTGAAAGGGGTCTAGACCCGGATAAGCCAAGGAATTTGGCTAAAACCGTTACAGTGGAGTAGCCTAGATTTGCTCCTTAACTATGAAAACACCCTTCCTGGTCAAGTACTCCTCGTACTCGTTCTTGAACATATACATTTGCTCGAGAGGTATAACACCGGGTTTTAACCTGTTCTCCAAAGCAATCTTAGCTGTATAGGAGTGTACGATTGCTGTGAACACTGGTGTAGCTGGCTCGCTCGGGGTCCCACTGAGTAAAGCAAACTCTCTGTAGTACCCCTTTTCACCTCTAGCTACTACCTGGAGAACAGCGATGTCGTTTACGCTGGCTACGAGAGACTTCTCCAGAACTTTAGCAGTGAAGTCTATCGGTTTGATCCTTACACCGTTGACTTCTACCTCGGTTGAGTCTAGGAAACCTAGGTCGTGGAGGAGCTTGATCGCGCTCATGTGACCAGACCACCTGATCGTAAGCTCTCTCATGTTCTTAGCTCTTATGTTCCTGAGCATTGTTCTCAGCCCATCGCTTACGAAGCCCTCGAACACTCCAAGCTCTTTGATGTAAACTTTCTCAACTGCTTCAACTGGTTTTGCTGTTTTCACCTCATAGTTCGCAACGTACCTAGCAGGCCTCGTGTACTCCTCTAAGAGGTCCCGGGGATTCCACGTTACAACATAGCCTAGCGGTGGTACTGGTTTTTCCGGTATTCCTCCAACGGCGATCTCAATGCTCTCGTTTAGCTTCAGCCGATGGTAAGTGTAGCCAACTACCAGGTTGCTGTACCCTGGTGCAAAACCAGCGTCAACTACGAGTACGCTTCCGCAGTCTTCAACTATCTTTTCCAAAGTGTAGGGGTCTTCAGCGAAGAAGGATACATCGACAATGTTCACACAGCGAGTAGCAAGCTCGAGAACTCCTCTAAACGCCACAGTAGATGGTAGCGCTGTAACTGCTAGGTCTACTTCCTTCCCGAGTTTACCAAGTAGTCCTGGCTCGTACCTATACACATCTACACCTTCCAGCATTTTAGCTTGTTCTAATCTCGCGGGATCAGCATCAACAGCGTACACGTGGAGATCCCTGATAAGCTCTCTTAGAAAGAGCATTGTTCTGAACCCAACTCTACCAATACCCACGGCTAGAACCTTCTTCAAGCTCGTACACCAGCACAGTGCTAATTATTAACTAGCTATAAGAAATAAGGGGATTCGCTTAGATAAACATCTGTGACTGCCTAAAATGCGGATGAGTAGCGGAGTTATCATGGTAGTGAAGATCGTTGTTAGGGGAAGAAACAACTACGAGAGGTTCACTCTCTTCAGCTGGGTTCTCGAGATTAAGGGTATTATCGAGCAGGAAACGGGTGAACCTGTTGAAGTAGTGGTTGTAGATGCTGAGTGCGAGGAGCCCGAACTCTACGTGGAAGGCTACTACGTTGGTAGTGGACTACCCGGTGAAGAAGGCTACTTGATAGAGATAATCAAAAGCGCTCTAATTAGAATTCGGAGCTCTCAGACGTTCGAGCATGTACAGTAGGCTTCGCTGGTAAAGTATATTAGTACTCTTTGTACTCTCACTTTCTCAGTGAATAGATCAACGAGTGAGGGGTAGAATGTATGGTATCGTACCTGGACTTGTTTCTAGTGTTTTTGAAACTAGGGTTCTTACTGTTTGGTGGTGCATTCGGCGGAGTAGGACTATACTACAAGGTTTTTGTTGAGGAGAGAGCCTGGTTAACCCCTGAGGAGTACTCAAGCATTATTGGTGTAGTTTCAAGTCTACCTGGACCAATAACCGTTAACGCTGCTGCGTGGATAGGCTTCAGAATGAAGGGTATAGTGGGCTCCTTCATCGCGGTTGCAGCTCTCATAGCACCAGGAGTCCTACTAGTCCTAGGAGCTATACATGTTCTAAGGCTCTACATAGACCACTGGATAACCAAAGCTCTACTCAGAGGTGTAGTTGCAGCTATAATAGCATTGATCCTCTACGCACTAGTAGGGTTAGCTAACAGCAACTTCATCAGGAGAGGAGTTGTAGACTGGGTATCACTATCCATATTCCTGCTCGCAACAGTAGTACTATTCACGCTCAAGCTAAACCCAGTATTAACAATCGCCATATCAGCGGTAGTAAGCATCCTGATAAAAGTACTCACCGGTATTTAGAGTGAAAGCGGGGAGCACGACAAGCGCGCAACACCAACAACACAGACGTAATACCGCGGAGGATTAAACACGTCTTTGGTTCATAAACACTTTTTTACCCATGAAACACCATGCTAGCGTTTAAACAGTTTAATCTGAGCAGTATGGTGAGTTAATCGCGAATTAACTATGCCTGGGTAAAGTTAACTTGGAACCCCACTGTGAAACCAATGTTCACATAAAACCCGTTGAAACTTCAACGAGTGGGGCGAAGAATTACTCCTCCATTATACAAACGCATTTATGCATATAGAATTAAACCTATAATCAAACCATGGAAACCATTTAAAGAACACTTTTGTATTACTTGACAATTAAGTACCCATGAATACGCTCTGTAAAACACCTATCTCAAGCAATGTAGAGTACTATCGATCACCTTTGTTTAGTATTACCTTAATCGTTAATAACAATGTCAGATGTATAGACAAACTTTGTTTTAGTTTCACTTAACGTTTTAACAAATGTAAAATCTTATCCGAAAAGCTTGTTCGGTTTTTACTTAAGCTGGATCACTGTTTCACTATTAAGCTGTTTTATCCTTTATGAAGATGTTTCTCTGGCAAGAATGAGTTTTTCCGCTGAGCAGAGCGTATTACCTTTAATGACCTGTTCACAACAAAACCTCAGTGTTTCAGCTATCTAATTCCGCAGGGATTCATGGAGAACACGGGCTTCAGATGTTGTACACTGAGATTTGTAACGAGACGATTCTCTGCGTTTTTATATTGCTCGCGTTTAACGATAATTAAGGTGCTATCTAAAGCACTGTAGGGGTTTCTATTGCACGTGGTTTTTGTTTCTAGAATGCCCCCGGTACCTTGTGGTGTAGCTGAGTACACTAGTATGCTTATATCGGAACTCTCGAAGATACCTGCATTAACGATATCCGTGGTAGGTGGTGATGCTGTAGATTACCCTTTGGGATTCGAGCTACAAGACCCCTACTCTGGCGTGGTATACAGAAACTGCTTTATGAGAGGTGATGTACTCTACTTGTCGAAGTGCTTGGAGAACCTGGAGAAGCCACAGCTGGTTCATATACAGCACGAACTTGGCATCTTCCCGGATGTTGTTTCACTCGTGAACTTTATGAAGAGTCTTCGAGCACAGGGAATTAAGATTGTACTAACTCTGCACACGGTTGTTCACGCTCTCGGAGGCGAAGCGCTTGTAACCATCCAGAAACACCTGGTTGAAAACAGCGATGCAGTTATAGTTCACAGTGTTCTCCAAGAGCAGGAGTTACTCAGACAGGGTATACCCGTTGAAAAGGTTCATCTTATACCTCACGGCACGCTCTTAAATCCCTTCGTTGGACAACAGCGAGAACTGTTAATTCAGAGCTTACCATTGCCCCACGACATTGTGGATAAAAAAGTGGTTTGCATAGCAGGCTTTGTTCGAAGCAGAGATAAAGACTACTCACCTGTTATAAAAGCCGTTGATGCTCTTGCAGATAGGTACAACGTTAAGCTAATCATAGCTGGAATGCCCAGGAGAAAGGATACCAGAGACGTGATACTTGAGGAAACTCTGAGAAGGGTGATAAGAGAGAACGGTAATGTCTACTACCTTGAGGGATTCCTAGATCGATTTTCGCTGTTAAAACTACTAGCTCTCTCCGACGTAGTCGTTTTACCCATAGTTGACGTACGCAACTACCCAATCAGCGTTAGCGGAGTCTTTCACCTAGCTATAGGTAGTAGGAAACCAGTGTTGTGTACCAGGTCTCACAAGCTCGTGGAATGCAACTTCCTAGTGCCAGAGCTAACACTACGCGTGTTCGCAGCAGAGGAGTTCACCAGGAAAATAGAGGAGGTGTTGCTAAGTAAAGAAGTGGTATCCAGGGCTGTTGAGAAACTCTGGTCGTACGCTCTAGAGACCAGGTGGGAGGTTGTTGCTAGAAAACACTACGAGCTATACCGTGAACTACTCTCCTAGGTTCTCTATGCTACTCTACCCTTCTCCAGGGCGCTCATGAGCTCAGCTAAGTCTATGGATCCAAAGCCAACCAGGTAATCGGCTGCACCGTAGGCTACTATAACCTTGTCATCCACGATTTGCGCACCACACGGGAAAACCGTGAAAGGTCTATCACCGTATACTTCGTAGGGTGTCTTAGGTTCCATGATGTAGAAGGGTGTAACAGCCTTAACTACGAAGTTCTCGTGCTCATACTCAATCTCTACAGCGAAGACTCTGTAAGCATGCATTTCTCTGTCAACTCCGTGAACTAGGAGAACAGCGCTTGTGGGTTTCACCAAGACTGGAGTTGCCCAACCTATCTTCTCTTCGAACCGAGCAGGTGGCATGATCTCAACGGTGTTCTCAGATGAGAGTTCACATAGTTTATTCTCACACTTTTGATCAAGGCCTTTAACCTCACTAATAACAAGGTGATAACTTCCATCAACGAGTAAGGGTCGGTGAAACAGCAGTGTTCTATTATCTAGTTCTAGGAGGAAGGCATCTTTATCGTGTACAACGTACCTTCTATCTGAGTTCTTTAGCACGTGAACATACGCCTTAGACCACGCTCTTCTGTTCTCTAGTAGAGCTGTAATAGGTAGAACGCTCTCAGGGCTTGGGGGTCTTACGAAGTAGTTTACACTTCTACCAGCGTAGGTCATGTAGGTCCTATTGTTCACCGTGGTAACACGTGGATCTTCGCAACCCCAAATATCGTACCTAGTTGACGGATATATAGCTAACTCCGCTGAGTAGTAGTTTATGCTAATAGTTCCGGATAGTATATCGTTCAACGGGATCTCCATTCTAACTATGGCAGATACGTACAGGTAGTAGCCTACAATTATTCTAGCGTAAACTTCTGCAATGTCGTCTTTGAGCACGAAAGTGGGGTTGAACACTGCAATGGGGTTAGCGATAGGGTGATTGTTGAGAAAGACTTTGTCAGGTGAAATAGCACCGAGTCGTTTGACGATGTCTCTAGTTTCCGGTGATCGTACCTTGAGGGTATTCTCGTAGTTTACAGCTTTAGGCCAGGTAGGTAAGGTCAAAACACTTGCACCAGTTGGTAATTAAACCATGCATTGCTGAAAAACCAGGAGCTCACTCTAATGCTACTTTTCTATACACTCTTTAGCGCTTCTGATGAAGACCTCAGCTCTTTCAGGGTCAAGCGGGTTACCAGCTAAACCGTTTTTCTTTAGGAACGAACCTACAATCACGCCATCGCAGTACTTGAGCATTGCGCAGATGTTGCTGGGATTTGCACCACTACCTGAGAAAACTGGTACAGAAGAGTTGTTTTTGACTAGCTTAATGAGTTCTAGTTGTGGTGGTTCACTCGTTCTCGGTCCGGTAACTATGAGAGCACTAGCTCCTCCTCTATTCACGTAATCTTCAATAATCTCCCTCAGAAAGTCCTCTCTAGATCCCTTTAATAAGTAGCTTGGTGCCTCGGTTGTAAGTGCAAGTGCTCTCAAACTGAACGCGTGCTTCACGAAGATATCAGCGTATACTTCTACACCTGGGTAGTTCAGTAAAAGTGGTTTTAATCGAGGAGCTTCGGGCTCTATGATACCGGAGTCTGAAACTATCGTCTCTACTAGTGCATTTACTCTTATGAACTTAGCACCAGCTGCGTAGGCTATGCTGTATGCCTCCCGACCAGAATTCCTCAGGAGGTTCACACCCACCTTTAAACCAGTAGACCTCACAACTTCCTTAACAATGATGCTCATAGAGGCTATGATGAGTGGATCTCTAACACGCTTCAAGTACGGTTTATCCCCGTAGTTTTCAACAATAACACCACTGTAGCCCAGTTTCTCCAGGATTCTAGCTTCATTCACAGCTTGTTCAACAATAATACTCAGATCATGGGAGGATTTAGCGTAAAGGCATGGTAGTCTCGGTAAGTGTATAACACCGATGACCTCCTTGAATAAACCCGACATAGACTCACCACTCTCTTTATAAGGAGTTAAAACCGTTAAACATACTAAAGGGAGTAGTGGAGTCATCATCGGTAACCCACAAGAGAAGCATACTTAAGCTTCTTGAACACGAGGCTTTTCAGCTCCTAGAAAAGTACGGTATACCTCATCCACCCTATGGTCTTGCTAAAACCCCCGAAGAGGCGGTTGAGCTAGCAGAAGCCATAGGATACCCAGTTGTAATGAAGATAGTTTCACCGGACATTAGCCATAAGACGGATATTGGAGGAGTTATTCTTGGAATTAAAAACAGAGAGGAAGTTATGAACAGCTACAGGAAAATAATTACTAATGTTAAAACCATTTATCCAGCTGCTCGAATAGCTGGAGTACTTGTGCAGAAAATGGTACCTAAGGGCGTTGAAGTTATCGTTGGAGGAACCCGGGACAACGTCTTCGGAATAGTCATAATGTTCGGTCTTGGAGGAGTCCTAACAGAGGTGTTTAGAGATGTAACATTCAGAGTATGGCCTTTCACACGAGAAGAAGCCATGGATATGATCACAGAAATCAAGGGTGTTGAGTTACTTAAGGGGCATAGAGGGTTACCGCCTGCTAACATAAACTCCATAGCTGAAATCATGATTAAGCTTGGTAAACTAATGGAGGAAAACCCGGATATAGAGTCAGCTGACCTTAACCCGGTTGTAGCTTATCCAGATAAATCTCTCGTCGTGGACGCTAGATTTATACTCAAGCAAGAGTAGTTATAAACGCGCGGGGGTTGAAACCCGTGATTGATGAAAAAGAGGCTATAAGAAGGGCTGCAGTTCAGGTCTCAGAGCTGATGGTCGTAGCAGCGAAAACAGCGCCTAAAGGTCGTGGTATAGATAACATAACATCGATTATACTAGTGGATAGAGAGGAGATAGAAAAGCTTGCAGCTAAGATGGAGGAACTCGCGGCAGCTCATGGAGAGTTCTTTAGAAGGGATGCTGGCAATGTCAGGAACAGTGACGCAGTCGTGATCATTGGGTGTAAAATCGTGGACTATGGGTTGAAGAAGTCGGAGTCCATGAAGGTAGATCCTAATGTTTCTATATCCCTGATCAACCTGGGCATAGCTGTGGGTTCAGCGGTTAAAGTAGCCTCCATGATGAACGTGGATAACCGTATAATGTACACCATTGGAGTTGCAGCCTTGGAACTGAAGATGATTGATGCTGACGTAGCACTCGGCATTCCCTTGTCAATCAAAGCGAAGAACATATATTTCGATAGGGTCTGGCCTCCACCGAAGTAGAATGAAATCAACCGCCGAGGAACGCTTCTACTATAACAATTTCGTCTTTTTCTGTAACAACAGCATTATGGTTCTCCGCAATTCTACCGTTAACGACAACCACGACATCTTCGCCCTCCAGGTAATCCCTGAGCATGTTCAAGAGCTCGTTGAGAGTAACAGATCCTTTGTCCATCTCTAGGCACTTTGTTACAGATTTGGGTATTATCTTAACGCAGATCAAGGCTGTTCAACCGTTAGGTACATATGGGGAGCAGTTGTTCACTAATGTACAAGAGTTCATCCACCCGATTTGACCGTGAACACTACTACTTCTTCACCGTTCACCAGCTCGTCTTCCTCAGTTAAAATAGTAGTTCCCTTTAACACCAGATTCTCCGATGAGGATAGCTTAAGGTACTCCAGAAGCTCTTTCACGGTTAGCTTTTCACGTTCTACTTCAACAACAGTGTTCGTTTCAAGTATCTTTACTCTTATAGCCAATACCTACACCTTAACTACTTACCTGTGAAGGTCTAATATAGAATGGTATTTTCCCGGCTTGGTAATCTCGTATCACAGCTCTAGCGGCTTCCTCGATTAATGGCTCCTTTGTTGTTTTGTAGAACCAGCCCCTGTGTACAGCTATTTTCTCTAGTATTTCCATGGGGTTTTGTGAGTCTATGCCGTAGGCTAGTTTAATCGCCATTGGCTGGTACTTGAGAATCCTTTCAATGAGCATTATAGCGGGGAGAACAGGGTCCTCTAGCCTCTCTGGTGGATATCCACGTATGAGTCTTTCAAGTGTATCACCATCTATGGGTAGTATGCCCGGAGTATCGATCATGAGTATGTTGGGGTCTACTCTGTAAAGCTGAAAGTGCCTAGTGTAGCCGGGGCTTCCGGGGTACGGGCTTGTACTAGCTGAGTGTTTTCCCTTCAAAGCATTTATCACTGAGGACTTACCGACCTTGGGGAACCCTACTACCGAGACGACTGCAGGGAGCCGTGAAGCCTCCTTCTTGATAGCTGTTCTCAGCTTTAGTGTTCCCATGCGCTTAGATGCTGCTATGTAGACAGTTGGATGGTTAAATTGTTTTTCGAAATACTCTTTCCACTCTTCCGCGACACTACGAGGAACGATGTCGCACTTGTTCAACACTATAATCAGCTTTTTTCCACGTTTTTCAACCATGCGTACTAGCTTTCTGCTAAGAGTATTCAAGGGATCTCTTACGTCAAGAACATGGAGTACCACGTCCGATTTTGACACGAGGTGGTTTATCTGGCTCCATGATGCTAGTACTATTCCTCCCTCACTACTTATCGCTCCCTTCATAGTCTTCGAACCTCGATAACTCCTCCAGCGGCAACTGGGAGAGCCAGTCTATTTCTACTCCAGGCTTCATCACCTGCTTTCCCTTTATAACCTCGCATATGACATCAGCTATCTGGTCAGGTGTACTATTGGTGGTATCGAGCTCGTACACGATCTCCGTGCCGAAAGCCTGTAGAGCGTTGTATGCTACAATGCCCAGGATCTCGGCCATTACATTCTCGTTAACTTTCCTACTACTCCAGCCTCTGCTTTTCAATCTTCTCTCCAGTTCCAACGGGTGAGTTCTCAAAATAAAAACAGCAGATACAAGTTCTCTCGGTATTATCTCGGGGTAGTGTGTTAGTATCACCACTGTTTTACTACTCCTCTGCACCAGCTCGTGGACGTACTTAGCTACCTTCTCCTCGTCGATAACGTAGGTTTCTCTCTCCTCGTCGTAGTACGCTACAAGACCTTCTTTGAGAGACACAGTACTTAAGTTTACGACTGGTAGTCCACACTTACTCGACAAGACTGAACCTACGGTTTTCTTACCTGTTCCCGGTGTTCCAGCGATAACTACGGCTCTACCCAAAAAAGTCACCAAGCATATATAACCCAAGACTCCTATAACACGTTTATAGCGGTGATTTGCCTTGAGCAGTAAACACCATGGAGAGATAGCTTACGTTGTCCCGTCCCTCAGAAAGGGGGAAGAGGTGCTTTCGCTTACACTGAGTGTGTGTCCATACTGTTACAGGGCTCTACCAGCTCTTATAGTTGAAAGAGAAGGCAGAGTTTACATTAGAAGAGTCTGTCCAGAGCACGGGGTAATAGAAGAGCTTTACTACGGTGATTCAAGCTTCTACAAGCGCGTAATGGAGTTCAAAGAGGAAGGACGTGGAACACGCTATGTCTACACACCCGTGAAAACAGCATGTCCATTTAACTGCGGATTATGTGCTATGCATAAGCAGCACACAGCACTAGTTAACCTCGTGGTCACCAACAGGTGCGATCTCAGTTGCTGGTACTGCTTCTTCTACTCTGAAGCAGCTGGCTACGTGTACGAGCCTACGCTGGAGCAGATCAGAGAAATGGTTAGAAGCATTAAGAAGCAGAGTGTTACGGTAGCTATTCAGCTAACAGGTGGAGAGCCTCTTCTGAGAGAAGACCTTGTTGACATCGTGAGAATACTTAGAGAAGAAGGTGTTAGGCACATACAGCTTAACACCAATGGCTTAAAGTTCGCAAGATTATACCTGGAGGATCCAGCCAAAGCAGTAGAATACGCTAGAAGTCTTCGGCAGGCTGGGTTGAACACCGTGTACCTTAGCTTCGATGGTGTAACACCTAAGACCAATCCAAAGAACCACTGGGAAGTACCGTTCATATTCGAGGTGTTCCGAAAAGCTGGCATCACAAGCGTTGTCCTAGTACCCACTGTTATAAAGGACTTCAACACGCACGAGATAGGAGCTATTATAAGGTTTGCAGCCAGAAACATCGATATAGTTAGATCAGTCAACTTCCAACCCGTGAGCTTAACGGGCTTCATGAAGAAGCGGGAGAGAGAAAAGTACAGAATAACAATACCAGAACTAGTAAAGCTCATAGAAGAGCAAACCGACGGCGAAATACCTAGAGAAGCATGGTTCCCAGTGAACGCTAGTGTAGTTTTCTCAAGGTTCATTGAGGGCTTCAGTGGTGAGTTCAAGTTCGAGATGGCAAATCACCCGATCTGCGGCGTAGGGACGTACGTGTACGTTGAGAAAAGCGAGAACAGAATTAAGCTACTACCCATAACAAGCTTCATAGATGTTGAGGGATTACTAGAGTACCTTCGTGAAAAGTGGGAAGAACTTGTAACAGGATCAAGCAGAGTTGTTACAGGATTAAAGCTTCTATACACAATAAGAAAGTTCATTGACTCCTCGAAAGCACCGAAGGAGTTCGACATATACAAGATAATAGTCAACGTAGTGCTGAGAAGAAGCTACGA
>JAWAHD010000008.1:0-32038 GCA_038889555.1 Desulfurococcaceae archaeon | reverse complement strand
CGGATATCAGATAAAGTACATATCATCAAGCATCTAGGAAATGAATGGAGCTGAAGAAAACAAGTAAGATCACGTCTCCGCGGTTGAACCCCTTTGAGCTTATTCTCCGATTATTCCTATCTTATCCTCTACATATTTATGTATTTGTTTAAGCTATAGGACTTCCGTGATGAACTTCCCGTTCTCGTATACTAGGTCTCCGTCTGCGTATACTTTTGCTTTCCTCATGTCCTTGATCAGGTCCCAGTGTATTGCTGACACGTTGCGTCCACCCGTCTCCGGGTACGCTGAACCCAGTGCTAGGTGGATTGTTCCACCGATCTTCTCGTCGAACAGTATGCTCCTCGTTGCTCTGTCAATGTTGTAGTTCAAGCCGAAGGCTACTTCACCAACTCTCCTAGCACCCTCGTCAACTTCGAGCATCTTCTTCAGGAACTCCTCGTTTCTGCGTGCACTCGCATCGACAACCACTCCTCTCCTGAACACAAGTTTAACACCCTCCACTTCAACACCACGCCATATAGCTGGGTAATCGAACTCCACGTAGCCTTCAACACTGTCCTCGATTGGTGCACTGAAGACTTCACCGCCAGGCATGTTGTTTCTTCCATCATCGTTGATCCACCTTCTACCGTCAACGTGCATTGCTAAGTCAACACCGGGACCCGTGAACCTCAGCTCAGCAACTCTACTGAGAAAATCAGCTATTCTCTGCTGTCTACGCCCAATCTCAGTCCACGCTGAAACCGGGTCGCCTGTGTCAGCGTAAGTTGCATGGTAAACGAAGTTCTCGTACTCCTCAATACTCATACCAGCCTCCTGAGCAAGAGCCCTGGTAGGATACGCAACAACAACCCACTTGAGTTCACCGCTCGCACTCCTCCTCAGAAACATCTCCGTGAGCTCACGAGTAGCTTCACTCCTAGCCTTAATCCTCCCAGGGTCTACACCCGATAAGGGCTTAGTATGACTCGGTGCATGAACCCTGATCATCCCGTGAACCCTCAGCATCAGCTCTCTCTCAATTGGACTAACGTACCTCAGCACACTCTCAGGTGCATACCTGTAGAAAACCTCAACCAGTGATTCATCCGTGATCCTGACGAACGGGTAACCACCCCGGGTAACAACCTCTCTAACAATCTCCCTCAACAGAGGCAAAGACTCCACAGAGCCCTCAACTGAAACCTCTTCACCCGGTTTAACACTAATACAGTACTCAGCCACAAGCCTAGCCAAGTTCCTAACACGGAAATCAACCACGTTGAACACCCGTAGACTTCCACGCGGTACATGTTAACAAGAATTCAGTAGAGCTAAAAAATAAAGCTACAGATCTGAGCCGCCAACTGTAGCTTTTCGTAGAACATCGAGGAAAACCCACATCTCCTCCGGTTTACCAACAGTTACTCTAAGGTACTCAGAGTAGTTCTCAAAACCCTTAACACTATCAAAGCATAGCGTCAACACCCCCTGTTCTCTGAGAGCACGCCAAACCCTTCTACACAGTTCACCCACGCGTATGAACAGAAAGTTTGCTCTACTCTCAGGGCTCCAGAAACCAAGCTCCAGCAGTCTACGTCTAACCATATCCCTGGTGAACTTTACTTTCTCTACAACCATCATCATGTACTCTCTATCCCTAAGCGACGCGAGCGCTACAGCTTGAGATAGAATCGGTGTCTCATACCCAACTCTGAGAGTGTTCAGAATGTTCAATGCCCTCCCACCCGCGATCACATAGCCGAATCTTGCACCTGCTACACCGAAAGCCTTAGAAAGAGACCTGGTAACAACCAAGTTGCTCAGCTCTGGAACAAGGTCCTTAACCGTAAAACCTGAGAACTCGTAGTAAGCTTCATCAACGAAAACTAGCTCAGCTCTATCCGCGATCTTCTTGACGAAGTCGGGATCCTCGAACAATAGATTACCGGATGGGTTGTTCGGGTTAGCTAAGTAAACCAATCTACCCTCAGTAAGCCTGAGAAACTTCTCCTCGTTAAGCTCAAAGCTCTCGCTCAGTTCAAAGAGCCTGGTTGAAACCCCAAAGCTCTCCGCTAAGCTGTAGAGAACGTGGAAAGTTGGATGAGGCATCAAGAGCTCAAGGTTCTTCACCTTAGCTACAATCATCATTAGAAGGAGAGGCAAGGATGAACCAGGGTAAAAATCAATGTATTCTCTTGACACACCTGTGTACTTCTCGAGCTCGCAGAAAAGCTCCTCTCTAAGCTCCTCCACCTCGTACCTGTTCAGCCGATCAACGTACTTGCTTAGAATCTCTTTGACCAGTGGAGATGGTGGGTATGGAGATTCGTTTCTATCCAAGCGGATCAATCTCAAGCACCACTGATTTGCGTGAAACCCTCTTGTACTTTTAGATTTTTAAACTCATAGCAATTTTGAGAAACCAGTTGAGGTGAACTCTACGATAGGGCTCTTGGACCAGGTGATCTTCGTAGTATACCTCCTAGCTCTCGCTGTAATTGGTGTTTTAACAACAAAGTTCGCGAGAACATTCGAAGAATACGCAGTTGCAGGAAGGAGAATGAAGCTCTGGCTTGCTTTCTCAACAGTTGCTGCAACCTGGATTGGTGGTGGAATAACAATTGGTGTTGCTGGAAGAGCCTACGCGGGTAGATTCATAGGTGCTTGGGGAGTAGCAATAGGCTTCTCTCTAACACTATTCCTACTAGGCCTCTTCTACGCAGGTCCTCTTAGAAAGCTCAACTTGTACACACTCGCAGATTACTACACCACAAGGTTCACTAAGAACTGGATCGGTGGACTCACAGCCATTATAATGTTCATAGCGTACGTGTTCGCTGTTACAGCTCAGCTCACAGCAGGAGCAGTACTACTCTCAGCAGTCTTTGGCTGGGACTTCACAGTCTCAGTCCTCGTTACAGGTTTAATCATAATCTTCTACACATATCTCGGTGGATTATGGGCAGTTGCGTTAACCGATTTCCTCCAGCTGGTCATAACGTTCATAGGTATTCTACTAGCCGTGGGATTAGCAACTCATACAGTGGGAGTCAGCAAGGTAGCTGAGCTAGTGGGGAACTCTGGCATGTTAGACCCAGGAATTCCCCTGGCGATCAGCTTCTGGGCACTAGTCGTGGTTCTAGGACTTGGTGACATACCTGCACCAGATCTGGTTCAAAGAGTTTACGCGTCGAAGGATGATGGAACAGCGAAACTATCCTGTATTCTAGCCGGGTTTGCCTACATAGCAGCTGGTGTTGTATCAATGATCGTTGGTCTGATAATGGCTCACCTCCAGCCAGGCTTAGAGGACCCGCAGATGGCCTACCCAGTTTTCATGAAAACATTCTTACCCATGGGTATAGCTGGATTAACACTATCGGGCTTAATGGCAGCTGTAATGAGCAATGCTGATAGCATGCTGTTAGCACCATCGATAGTCTTAGCTAAGAACCTCTTCAAGGACATCCTCTGGAAGAACTGGAGTGAACGGGAGCTGTTGAGAGCAAGCAAGCTACTAGTACTAGTTCTAGGAGCAATCTCAACAGCTATAGCGTTAACTAGAGCTGAGATACTGTACTGGCTAACGCTAGCATTCGACGTTCTCTTCGCATCCCTCTTCGTACCACTGACACTAGGACTATTCTGGGCTAAGACAACGTGGCAAGCAGCTGGAGCATCAATAATAGCAGGTGCAACCTCAAGACTAGTGCTCGAGGTACTATTCACAGCTGGCTACATAGTAGAATGGTGGATACCAAGCTTACTAGCACCAACGGTAAGCCTCATAGTTGCAATAGCAGTAACACTAGTAACGTCAAAGTGACCCAGATCAAGCGTTCCCCACCGTAAACACCATTTTTTCCTTACTGAGCAAATCCCCGATCATCGTTGAGCCTCAAGGACTCTACTCGTCCTATCCTCTCGGGTTTAAAGCATTTGGCTCGCCGAGGAAAACTGCTGTTCGATGTTCAGCCCGCGTCAGGCTATAGTTCTTGTTAACTGTAGCGTCCTCTACTGGTTTTCGAGAGTCCTCTGAGGGGTTTTCCACTTGATTTATCAAACACAGCTACGAAACGTGCTTCGAGTTTTCGTACATCTTCTTGGGTACGTCTATTAGAACAATTTCACCGCCGATGTTTACCACAGTTACTCCGTCAACTAACGTAAGAGCCTCGGCTTGATCTTAAACAACATGGATGATCGTTAGTACCAAAATTCTTTCAGATACCCAATTCAGAAAGGAAGTCCTAATCATATAAAAATTGAGTGAACTGGGAACTGTTACCACGCTGGAAAACCGATTGGATCAGTACGCTCGTGCTTAATCACCGTTCATCGAGTAAGGCTTCATCACCCGCTCTTCCAGCCCCACTCTGGAATTTTCAACATTAGACCCTCTTAACACCACTCCTCCGTTGCACATCTCACGTTACATCTCGGGGGCTTAACCCAGGTGAAAGCCTCTGTCCGTGTTGTCCGCTAATGTGGTTTAACCTCTTATTTAAACTGGTGCCGTGATCAATCGTTATCTTGGGTGGTTTACGTGGAGTATACAACTCTTGGTTGGAGTGACTTAAGGATATCGAGGATTGGTCTTGGAACATGGCAGTTTAGTGATGCATGGGGTGTTGTTGACTACGAGAAGGCTAAAGCTGTAATTGCCAAGGCGATAGAGCTGGGTATAAACTTCATTGACACAGCAATGGTCTATGGTAGAGGGTTGAGCGAGGAGTTCATTGGTAGAGCACTGCGAGAACTCGGTGTTAAAAGAGACAACGTTGTCATAGCAACCAAGATACCCGGAGAATTCCTCAACCCCGAAGACGTGTTCAGAGCCGTGGACAGATCTCTCAGAAGACTCGGTGTTGACAGCATTGATCTACTGCAGCTGCACTGGCCACCCTGCTGGCACAACTACCCAACAGCAGTGTACGCGAGAGCTCTAGAAAGACTAGTAGCCTTGGGCAAGGTAAGCTACATAGGTGTAAGCAACTACCCTGTTGCACTCATCGAGGAACTACGCTCAAGCTTCTCCTTCACAGACATCGTTAGCATGCAGTACAGGTTCAACCTACTGGAGAGATGGGCTGAGGTTGAACTAATACCCTACGCTGAGGCAAACGACTTGACGTTTATACCGTGGAGTCCTCTAGCCAAAGGACTACTCACAGGTAAGTACACAGCCGAGGCTAAACCAGAGTTCAAGGACCTGAGAGCAGGTGAACCACTCTTCCACCCCGAGAACCTGAAGAAAGCAGGTGAACTCGTAGAAGTGCTGAAGAAAATAGCTGAGAAGTACAACAAGACACCAGCACAGGTAGCATTGAACTGGTTAATAAAGTACAGTCCAACCATGGTGCCAATACCCGGAGCAAAAACCCCTGAGCAGGTTGAAGAGAACGCTGAAGCCGTTGGATGGCAACTCTCATACGAAGACTGGAGACTAATAGACGAGGTCAGCAGATCCACGAAGATCACCTACGTAACGTGGTAGCAGAGCAGTTCATTTAAGGTATCAAGCAAAATTAGAGAACACTACCTGCTCTTTTAGAACCTCCTCGGAGATCTGGGTAAGGTCTGTGTTGAAGATACAGGGATCTTTTTTGACGTAGGAGCATGCTCCTGGTTCAACTACCCCGGTTTGAAGTGTACAATGGATACCCCTTTATAGTGGTTTAAATGAAGTAGGTTTAACGGTAGTTCTAATTTTCCATTGGTAGTGGTTTTGCTTCTTTTCTTAGCTCTCTAATCCATGCAGACGATTCACTGTACCATTCCTTCGTAGAGTATACTCTAACGTCTATCCTGGGTTTCATTAGATCTTTGATCAAGCCGAGTCTCTCAAGGATGTTCAGTTCTTCTACACCATCCACAACAAGAGCTATATCTACATCGCTTTCATCCGTATAGTCTCCTCTAGCTCTACTTCCAACTATATACGCTTCTCTAACGGTGAAGCCGTACTCTCTCAGCCTCACCCGAACTTCTTTAACGAATTCGAGTGCTTTCCTCAAAGCATCACTCTGGGATTCTACTGCAGATTTCGCTTTACCCATTCTAACACCCTTTTGGCTCTTTCAACGAGCTCCCTCGCCTTTGATTCACTGTAGAGTTCTGAGGGTATGGCGTTAGCCGCGTTAGGGTATCTGGCTACAGTATAGTGGATCGTAAGTTCACGTAAATCGTCAAGTAGATGACTTAAATCTAGACCAAGCTCTTCTTTAATAACACGAGCAATATCGAGTAAATCGTGCCCACGGTAAACTTTACCACTGGATAGAAGAAGAGCTTTCAACGCTTTTTCAGCGCACTGCTGAGACCAAAATGCCGCTGAATCCCAGTCCTCAGTTCTAAGATCGTTGAAAGCTTTTCTACAATCGCTTTCAGCTTGAACGAGCCACTTAAGCGCTTCATTCCTCAAAACCCTCACCAGAAGGAATACTTAAGCTAAGCACTCTAGCCCCCTTAATTGTACCACGTCTTAAAAACCTAATCTAATTAACGTGGGTAATCTAGTCCAAGTTCACTATGGGTCTTCTTGACGGTTCCCGGCTCGCTCAGGGCTTCTATGCATCGATATCGTGCTCCCTGAATATGGTTCCTTATAGTAGCCCTTGATCCTCTACGGCTACGAAGAAGCGTGCGTCTTCAAATACCTTCGGGATCAGCCGCCAACCTATCGTTGAGCTTCCATAGAATTCTCAGCTTCGAGTAGATAATCCTCGAGAAAAGGCTTCGCAACACCCTTGATCAGGTGTCCTGAGTAGGTTTCACCGGGTTTCGATAGTGATACGTGTACGTGTATTCTAACGTCTCCGTTCTCATCAACAACGTAGTTACCAAGCAGTGAACCAACCTCAACAACCGTTTCACCCCCTTTAACCACAACCGAGCTGTAAGACTTTGACACCGGATTGAAGTACCCTACCTCAGCGTACCCTAGTCCACCAATACCAATGATCAAA
The DNA here is from genome assembly GCA_038889555.1 of Desulfurococcaceae archaeon. Lineage (GTDB taxonomy): Archaea > Thermoproteota > Thermoprotei_A > Sulfolobales > Desulfurococcaceae > UBA285. The sequence continues at coordinate 25,085 of JAWAHD010000008.1, read as the reverse complement.
CCTCTCCTAAGCTTGTTTTGAACTATGAAGTCCCTCAGGAATCGTGAACATCACCATCCTCTGGAATCCTCGTATAGTGCACAGCAAGCACATCAAGCACCCTAGGCAGTAATCTCACACGAGGATTAAAAACGAAGTAATACCAGATAATAGTGAGAGATGTCAGCATATCACACGAGGAAGCGGTGAACGAGCATGAGCAGTTGCTCCGTGTGCTTTAAGCCGATTGGCTACGTGAGAACAGTGTTCAGCGATGATGAAGTCAGAAGCGCGTGGCCTCACGGTGTTGAGGGGTTCGTGGAGGTGCTTGAAGAGTTCGTAGAAGGCTTAAAGGGTCTTGAAGGCTTCTCGCACATTGTAATAGTAGCGTACCTCCACAGGGTCCCCGAAGAAGCCCGCAGAACACTCAAAGCCAAACCGAGGAGGCTAACAAGGTTCGGCTTCAAGCTCGATGAGCTACCCGAGGTCGGAGTCTTCGCTCTGGATTCTCCCCACAGACCAAACCCCATTGCTACAACAATAGCTGAGCTCGTGAGAATCGAGGGTAACAAGCTCTACGTTAAAGGACTAGACCTTTACAATGAAACACCCGTGCTGGACATAAGACCCTACACACCGGACAGAGTAGTAGACCCAGGTAAACTGAGGCTTGCTGAGTGGTACAGAGAACTCTACGAGAAAGCCAAAAAACTGGGATTGCAGAGCATCTAGATTCAATGACTAGTTGAGAACGCTAAAACCCCGAGTAGAGATTATAAACTACGCTTTCATCGGTTTACAAATGTTTATGTATGATAACTGATAGAGAAGCTTGCTCTACCAAGGGTATACAAGCTAGTAAAGAAGCATCACTTAGTTTGGAAAGAACGTTCTCTTGGAGAGCACTTACAGGGCTTTCTCAGCTACTATTCTCTCGAGTGTTTCTATGTGTTTTTTCACTCTATCGGGTATGTTCTTCACGTCTATGCTTACAAAGCCTCTTATCAGTATTCCCACGGCTTCATCTCTCTTGAATCCTCTTGTCACAAGGTAGTTTATCTCGTCCTCTGCCAGTTTGCCTATGGATGCTTCGTGCGTTAGCACAGCGTTTGGTGATAGTGCTTCTAGCTCAGGTATGGTTTCAACCACTGCTCTATCGGAGAGAAGCATTCCTCTGCACTCAATGTGACCTCTCGCAGCTACGTTCACACCTGTTGTGATCCTTGCTCTCGATACAACCTTAGACTCATCCCTGGCAACTATCCTGGATACTATCTCGGAGCGGGACTCATGCCCTTTCAACACGCTCATACCACCAACATCCTGCTCGCTATCCCCGAGACCCAGTAGCACTGAGGCTTGCAAAGCATAGGTGTTGCTCTCCTGGATAACCTTTGGGTATGTTTGAAGTGTTCTAACCCTGCTCATGTTCACGTAGTAGGAGATGTACTTGCCCTCCTCAGCTACGTGAACAACCGTTCTGGGCCTAACGTGCGTTACGTTGTTCCACGCGTGAACCATAACGTACCTTAGCTCTGCTTTCTCACCAACGTAGAACTCGGACAACCCCACGTGAAGCCCAAAAGACTCCGGTGCTATGGTGCAACCAGTGTACACTGTCACCTGTGAGCCCTTCTCGAGAACAATAACATTGTGTGGCGCCTGTAGCCCACCAACGCTCATGAACATGCACGTCATAACCGGATCGTCAACCCTAATGTTCTCCTTAACTCTGATGAAGAATCCACCGCGGCCCTTCAAAGCTGCTACAGCAGTGTACTTGTCGAGTGCTGGGTCCAGGAGCTTCCACACGTAGTCTCTAGCTATATCCGGATCCTCCTCGATGAAGTCCTCAATGCTTTTAACTTCGATACCAGGTATTCGGCTTAAGTACCTGAAGTAGGCTTGATCCACCTGCGTGTAGATAGCTTTAGCCGAGAAGTCAACACCAACCTCGCGAGCTCTCTCCTCGATGAGCTTAGGCTCTTTTCCAACCACGTACTCCACGTACCGTGTTACATCCACGTCTCTTCCATATGGTGAAGGCTTACTGAGAGCTGCTTTAGCCTTATCGCGAACTTCTCTAAGCCAGTTCTCTAAAGCCATGGCTGAACACCTCGTCCACTATTTCTCTTCCACCGCAGAGTCTGATGGAACCCTTGATCATAACGCAAACCTTCGTTGGCTGAATGTACCTAGCGATCAACGCTGAGTGCGTTACTATGATCGCCGACCTGTAGGGTGCTTCATCCACGATCCTCCTAATAGCCTTAGCAATAACAGCTATTGAGTCAACGTCAACACCGCTGTCTGGTTCATCTATGAGGGGTAGCTTGGGCTTCTGAGCTAGTAGCATTGCTACCTCAGCTCTCTTGAGCTCACCACCGGAGAACCCCTTACCGAAGTCTCTTTCAAGCAGGTGATTTATCTCCAGGTCGTTAGCTATCTCGTAGGGATCACACTTGCTTCTCCTGCAGAGAACCTCGAGTAACTGTCTGCACTTAACGCCCGTTAGCCTCGGTGGTATTTGATGAGCTATCGTTAAGCCACGTACAACTCTCTCCTCCATAGGTTCACGCGTGATGTCTACACCCTCGAACACTATCCTCCCGGACAACACATCGAGCCCCGGGTACCCTACAATAGCTCTGAGCAAAGTGGACTTACCACTACCGTTGGGTCCAAGCAGGAAGAATAGGTCTCCTTCGTTGAGTTCAAAGCTAGTGTTACTGACCACCACTCTACCTCCATAAGCAACCGTTAGATCAGTCACCTCGAGCACGCTCATTCCGTAAGCACCGACTGCTATGTTTCCTCAATAACCGTGTTATTGTTAAACCGTAAAAAACCTTACGAGTCCACGGCTAAGTACGGGTTTTTAGCACTCAGCTAAAACCCTGTAGTTCAACTAGAAACCCGGGTGAAGGCTTCGGTGGTGTAATGCACAGCCTCGCCTGCACACTGAAGAACCAGGGTTACGAAACCTGCAACTGCTTCACCTACGTGAACAGTAGACCCTTTCAACCCTGCAGAGCTGGCCTGAGGATCCAGGGTGGAAGAATCCAGAGGCTAGTGTTCGACGCTGTGCTCTCAAGACCCGAGGACTACCTATCGATATACCAGAGCGGGTGCAATCACAACTGCATTAAGTGCCACAGCTGGTACTTTGCTCAGTACGCTAAGGGCTCATGGATGACCCCCGAGGACGTCTTGGAGATAGTCATCGAGTACAGAAAGCAGGTAACCGTGTGGGAGCCTCGTAGCAGAGCAACAATGTGGCATGCATCAGACCTCTGCGCGCACTGCGGTTCATGCGTACTAACGGGTATTAAAGGGTACTTCTGCCCCAGTAAGCTGAAGCCGGAGCAAGTTCTGTGGTCACTCCAGGGTTATGGTCCAGCACGCAACATAGTTTCCTTCACTGGTGGAGACCTCTACTGTCAGCCGGCATTCTACGCTAAAGCCTTCAGGCTTATCAAGCTGGAGGCTCCTGACATTTGGATACACATTGAAACAAACGGCTATGGTTTAACACCGAGAAACCTAGAGGTTCTCTACGAAGCTGGTTTAGACTCGGTGTGGTTGGACATGAAAGCCTACGACGAGGACACCTACAGGTTTCTCTGTGGAACAAGCAACAAGCGCGTGCTCGAACTACCCGCTGAACTGCATGACATGGGGCTTGTTCTCGAGGTAGTTCTGCTCTACATACCAGGCCTCGTAGAAGTAGATCAGCTGTCTAAGTTCGCAGAGCACATCTCATCCGTTGACCCAGATATACCCGTTATGCTACTAGCGTTCTTCCCCGAGTACAAGCTCGCAAACTACAGGTCTCCCACGGTAGATGAAATTGTAGCTGGGTACAGGGTGCTGAGGTCTAAGCTGAATCACGTGAAGATAGGTAACGTTGGAGTATTATGCGGAACACTTGAATGCGTTCAAATGCTCATTGAAAAGCTAGGTAGAGAAGCCATAGGGCTTTAGCCCCGAGGATTAGAGGAAGTGAGAAAAAAGGTTTAGGCTGTGGAAGCTGCTTCTCTCCAGGCAGCTCTTACCAGGTAGAACACTACTGGAATGATCATCAGGGCAAAGGCTATTGCTACACCCCACGATATTGTTCTCAGCACGGTCATAGCTTCTGGTAGCTGAGACAGTATTGCGCTGACACCAACGTATGCGAATACGAAGACGAATACCGTTCCTATCAACGGTGTGAACTTCTCGAAGGCTGGGTGTACAAGTCTTAGAACACTGGTTATAGCATCGACGATCACGATGCCAACCGCTATTATCAGTGCACCGATGATCAGCGAGTAGACGAAGTCACCGTACAAACCAAGGATGTTCAGTGCTATCGTTATGAAGACCGCTACTAGACCAATAGCAATGAGGTTCTCGAAGAGGTCTCCGATGGAAGCATACTTATCCTTGGCGACAGTTCTAAAGACTTTCCCAATGTACCTGGCTAACACCAGCACAAGTGCTAAACCAAGAGTTAGCAAAGCTATTGATGCCAGTATTCTCGGCAGATAGTAAGTTACATTACCCAGCACTTCTGCAGCTACACCTGTAGCACCGATCATTCCGAGTCCAACGGTTATCGCGATAACTATTATGGCAGCCTTCACAAGGCCCGCAAACAATGACACTATGTCTATGCCTGCACCCTTAAGCGCTGCGCCAATATCAGTTGCTTCGAGAGGTTTGCTTATCTTCTCAAGGAACAGTCTTACGACCTTAGCCACGAGATCAGCCACTATGTAACCAACAATGATTATTACAGCAGCCATGAAAGCTGCTGGGAGTGAAGCTGTGAGAACAGTGAGAAGCTCAGTTGCTCCAAACATGACTGCTATTGCTAAACCGAAGACGAAGAGTAGCAGGAGAACACCTATAATGGTGGTTAGAATTGGTATTAAGCCATCTCGTTCTCCCAGAGACCAGCCAATTAGCTTAGCAATGTACTCTGCAGCAAGCATTGCCAGCGGTATACCGAGAACAAGTACAACAACACCTCCAAGTATTCCAATGATCAACCTTATGAACGTAGCAATGAACTCAACGGCTGGTCCTAGAAAACCGAGCATGTTTATCGCTAGTAGAATAGCAAGTGCTGTTATAACAGCTGTGACAATGCCCCCCAGTACTCCTCCAAGGTCCACTTTAGCTTCTTCCAGTTTCCTACCTATAGCTGTAGGCTTAAGGAATCTCCATACAACCCTGTGGTAAACGAGCCTTACAACAGCTCCAAAAGCTCCACCGATCATGTATCCAATAAGGATCACTATTATTGCCAGCAGAACAGCTGGTATAGCTTGAATAATAGCTCTTGCTACGTCCACAAGGGCGTTTATCAGCTCCTCGAATGCCATGGGATCACCCTTTCGGAGATTTAATTATATAACGTTTGGTATATAAACTTTATAGTCGGAACGGGGCGTTCATCAAAGGATTATCAACGGGCTACAGCTAGGCCTACAGAACTACGCTTGCTTGGATCGTTTCCGCGGAGTTTCCGAAAGGGTTTCCCGCTTACTCTTCCTGCTCCTCTTCAACCAACCCTATTGTTCTATCGTGCAGGTCGGTTGATAGAATATCGAGTAGAGCTATTAGTAAGAGGTCCTCTTCGAGTGTTCTCGACTCCTTCATCAAGAGCTTGGATACCATGTCGAAGATCCTGTCAACGAGTTCTCTGTTTTTATCCGGGTACACTAATGCTTCGAGGAACCTTGCTTTGAGCTCGTTGTAGAGGGTGTCAAGCTCATCGTACAAGTCTAAAGCTTCGTCCTCGCTTAGCTGAAAGTACCTTGATAGCCTGCTGACTATGCTCTGCACGGTAACTCCCTGCACGGGTTATCCAAGTGTCTTCGTGTATACTTCAATGGCTTTTAAAGCTGAGATTCCCCAGTTGAACTCCTCTGACCTCTTCACGCAGGAATCTCGTATTTGAGTACCAACTGCATCCCCATTGTAGGCTTTCTCAACTAGTTCAACGAGGATCGAGAGAGCGTATGCAAGGTCTACGTGGTTTAAGGGTTCGAAGAGAACACCTGTTCCCCTGGGACCGTACGATCTAACGTCCAAAACTACGTCGATAAGCCCTTCGACACGGGAAGCAGCAACCGGTGTTCCCGAGGCCATTGATTCGAGTGCTACTAGTCCAAAGGGCTCAGACCTGCTTGGAATAACCGTGGTGTTCGAGGCGTAGTAGAACAATATGGCATCCTCCCGGGAGATCATGCCTGGTAGTACGCGAAGATTCTCCTCGTAGACTAGTGATGCTTCAACCATGCTTCTCAGGTCTTCAATACTCCACTCAAGGGGTGCAACGGCTAGAACTACCCTTACTCTTGGAATGTGAAGCGTTAGCATGTCGAGAGCTTTAAAAAGAATGTCAAAACCCTTCTGCTTAGCCAATCTACCTATAGCGAAGACCAGTGGTCCATCGCTGTCAAACGGCTTACTGTACTCAACCCCGTAGCGATCGAGCAGACTCTTGACGTTGTTCTCCAGCTCAATTGACCCATAGGTTGGTTTAACCTCTTTAATCCCCTTTGTTAGTAACCACCTTCTGTGCTCAAGCCTACATGCCGGGTCTTCCGGTCTCCGAACACCTGTTTTCCTCGCGAGGATGCTCTTGACCTCGCTCCAGGTTACAGGTGAAGCATTTGGTACAGTACTAACACGATTCCACGCAGACGGACCCATAGCTCTTTCAAGAGTCTTGGAGTAACCACGGCTAACGGTTACAATGGCATCAACGGTCAAAGCTGCGAGCTTTTCCACAAATCCTCCCGACGCGCCGTAGTAGTATGAGAATGGCCGCACTCCGTGAACACCTCGAACAACGGTTTCACCGCACACACCTAGAGCAGTACATAGCTTCTCGATCTGAATCCTCGTCTTCGACAAGAGGTGAACATGGTAAACCAGTATACTCCTGTGAGCCTCCCTAGTGGAGATAGCGTTTATTGCGAGGAGCGCGGGGTAGCTATGCCAGTCATGACCGTGGAAAACTACGGAGTCTTGCTCGTGCTTAAGCTTTTCACCTAGGTAATCCACAACAGCCTTCGCGAAGGCAAGTGATTTATCCAGTAGCAAGCGGGGCGAGTAAACCGTGGGGTCATCCAGTACACCTCCACCAACAACATAATGTCTTGGCTCAGTGTTCTCCAGTAGACTAATGCAGAACCCTCCTCTACTAGAGCTGAACACTGGGTTTCTACAAGCATCGATGTACCCATGGCTCGGAGTGAATATCTCTACTTCAACACCCTGTTCTACCAGGGCTTTTCCAAGCCTGGGCGGAACCTCGGCTAATCCACCAACCTTCCTAGTGTAGATCGACTCAAAGGTGAACATTACGACCTTGGAGACTCCACGCAGGATAGATCACCTGGAGACTGCGAGGAAGCCTAGCTCAGAGTTCAACCACGTGCTTGATGACCACCTCGAATGCATCCCCCTTCTTCAGGACGACATCCTCCAGGAACATTACACCAAGCCCCTGAGGTATCTCTCTGAGACCCTTCTCTGTTCTAGCGTAGCTTGACAGCCTAGCAACCCAGAGCTCAAGCTCTCTGCTAGACTCAAGAGCGATTGGTGGATACGGTTCAGAGTACAGCTTCACGGTTCTTCCTCTGCCTGAGAACCACTCGTCGACACTGAACTTTTCTCCATTCACCGTGTACCAGGGCTTTTGCTCATGGAGTCTGTTGATCTTCCACGCAACATGGTACTCTAGCCCTATTTTACCTACAACAGCGTTCTCACCGAGGTTTTTAACCAGGTATTTAGTTTCGTAGCCTTTGTCCAGTAGTCTCACCTCCTTTTCAACCAGCAGCAAAGCTGCTCTTGAACCATAGTTGTATACGCCGCCGATTGTTCTCAGACGGAATGCACCACTGTTCTCGGTGAAGACCGTTGAGTACTTCGCAAGTGCTAGATCGCTCATGTCCTTGAACGGTGCGTTGTGCATCCAGTCGTGTATAGTTGTTTCGCGACCCCATACATGTACTCTCCAGCTCGTTCTCCTGTACCAGTCTGGGTTGATGAACCCCTCGAGGTAAGGCTCCGGGTACCTGGTCATCGTGTCCTGAACATTGTGCTCGAGCCCCTTCACCTTAACGTCGAACTCGAATAGTGTTCCACCATCTGATGGTTTAACGTAGAGGTTGTAGCTCGGTGTTTCAACGAGCAACTCGAGGTTTCCATCGTAGTCGAAGTCCACGAGAAGCCTCTTAACATTCCCGTTTCCAAAGTACTTTGTGAGCTCTTCTGCCTTTGCCTCAACTCTTATAAGGCTTTCATAGATGGCTTGTCTGAGGTGTGCCAGGTATATACCACCGAACAAGCCATGCCAATATGCGTCGTTGCAGTAAGCCATGTAGTAGTCCAGTGGGTAAACCCCTTGGTCACCGTAAGCTCTCTCAAGCTTTCTCCTAACCCACAGTGCCTTCTTGTGCATGTTGTTGCTCTCAGCGTACTTCCGAAGGAAGTTCCTGAAGAAGCCACCGCTCCACTCGAGCATCTTATCGTAACTACCGGTGTCCAGGTATAAGTAGCCTTTTACTCCGTGCTCCCTCAGGTATCCCGACAAATGCACAGTTTGAACTCTGCTCTCTGTTCTCAAAGCGTCGAGGAATCTTCTCAACCACCACTCGCTTCTCCCCGGATCCATCCATTCTCCAAACTTCTCCGCATCGCTTCCCCACACGAGAACAACGGACTCGTCTCTACCCTGCTGAACCATGTACTCAACTACTCTCTCAGGTTGCTCCCACGGAAGAATGTACCTAAGCTTTTCATCTATGAAGAACACCTTAACTGGTAAACCGCTCTCCTCGGTAATCCATGCATACTTCGAGTAGTCCTGAGAATAACCCGATTTTCTCAGCACAGCATCATCCAGTAGAACGTACTCAATGCCCGCTGATGCGAGAACCTCCGGTAACCATGGCTCCCAAACCCTCTCAGGTAGCCAGAAACCACGTGGTCTAATACCCGAGAGCTTCTCGAAGCGCTCAAGGTACAGCGTTATCTGCTTAACTCTGTCCCAGCTTGGAACCAGCGGTAGAATAGACTCACTTATAGTTCCAGCAATGAACTCCACTGTTCCTACGTCCCCAAGCTTGAACATCTCATTCAGCCAGTCAGGGTGATGTTCCTCTAGGTACAGCAGTAGGGGTCCACTTATGTGAACAACGAACTTAAGATCACTGTAATCCCTCATTATGCTGAGGAGTAGCCTATAGCTGTTCTCGAATATTCTCTCGTTGACCCACTTCAGTTGACCATGAGGCTGATGGAAGTGAAGTACAAAAGCGAAGTTAACTGGCACTTTGCTTACACCCCTAGAGTTCTTCTGATAACTCTTGCAACACCTATAAGCTTCTCCTGGTAAGAGCCGGGTTGTTGCCTTACTCGCGATATTTCCTCAGCTTCATCCTCCAAAAAGAACACCTGCTTAAGCCAGTTCTCCAAGTCACCTCTGTTCAAGTGGTAGATGAAGGACTCTGCTGGAACCTTCTCAAGCATCTCCAGGAACTCTGGTAAAGACCTAGCAGAGTAACCGGTGAACTCGCCTGTTGGCATGTTGAAGTAGAAGGCTTTGTGCTGTGGTAGTACTAGCTTCGAAAGAACCCTGGTCTTGTTAGCTCTGATCTCGTCTGCTACGAGCTTAACGAGTAACCCAACAGCCTCCATCAGCAATCCGTAGGCTACTGAGGCATCCTTGTAGGGTGAAAAGTAGGCGTGCACTTCTCCCGTGGCTCCGAACTTTGTTGCCATGTAGTAGTAGTGATCGCTGATCGTCAGAAGCTTCCACAGCCTAATAAGCTCAGGTTTCTCAACAGCTTTAACGTATGGTCTAAGGTCCGCGATAAGGTTGAATGCTGTTTGCTGCATAGTGTTTCCAAGCCATGCAGACAAATCACGCTCATCAGCCCAGCTGATCGTGGACCACCATGAAACGCCGAGCACATCTCTAGCTGGGTACTTGAAGGCTGCTTCGGAAGTTGTAAGGAACTCTAGGTTACCGTACTTCAGTACTTCACCCGGTAACCACCTAAGGAACTCGTATATGCCGGTTTCAGGCCAGTGGTGTTCTCCAAAGGTTTCGTAGTCCATTGCTATGAAAACAACGTCGCCCGAAGTTGCAGAAAGCCATGCAGCGTACTTATCAGCAGTCAAAGGGTACTGATCCCATCTTCTATCGCTAAATCTGAAACCCACATCATCACTAAGCCTGTAGTTTCTCGTGAGAACCCTCATGTCACATCCATCGGCTCGGTATACGTAGTTAGGGCTTCTCCACCCGAGAACCCAGTCAACACCCTCTGTAAGCATAACTTTAAATCCTAACCTGTACAGGAAGCAGGCTAACTCATTGTTGTAGGTGAACTCCGTGTTCTCCACGGTTACAGGTCTGTAACCAAACGTCTCCTCGGTGATACGCCTATGCTCGTTCACCTGCTCAGCGAGCTCTTCCAATCCGTAGTAGGGCATGAAAGCAACTACACTGTGGTAGTAGGTTTGCTCAGCGAGCTCTACAAAGCCTGTGTCTACAGCCTTCTTGAACAAGTCCACTACGTCCGGTCTCCACCTCTTAGCCTGCTCAAGGAAAACACCGCTCAGGCTGAATGTAACCTTGAACGGTTTACCCGTGTTCTTGTACTTTTCTATGTTCTCAACTATGATCCTAGTCGCTGGAAGGTAGCATTTGTCAGCTACTCTCTCGATAACCCGCTTGTTCAGCTCATTGTCGAACACTATCTCCTCCAGGTCACAGAAGTCTAGCCTACCGGACAGTGCTCTCGATATTAGCTTCTCGTGCATTCTCCTATCAAGCCTGTAAGGCTGGTGAACCTCGAAGAACAAAACCACACTAGGCATACAGCTTCAACCTGTACTACTCACACCCAGCTCTGCATGAATGCATTTGTACCATATGCAAAAATGAGAAAACAGTATATAAAAGTTACAGAGCTCTTCTACGGCAGTTGCTTACTGCAGTAGGACCTCCTAGCGTTCTCGAGCTCCCTAAGCCCTCTACTCCTCACGTTCGTGAGATGATCAGCCATGAGCTCTTCTGGTTTAACTCCGAGCTCAGCTAGGTCTTCCTCGAGGTTGAGCTCCGTGTATATTCCATACCTATTCAGCAGGTTGTTGGCTTCACTCAAGGAACGCGTTGATGCTAATTCATTTAGAACAGAAACATCCCTGCTTACAACATCTGCTAGTAGATAAAAGGTGAAAGTACTAATGAGGTTCACGTTAACACTTCTCGAGCCCATTCTAAGCTTAAAGAGACCCCTGTACCCCTTTAACGCAAGTAGCGATACCATTGAAGCCTCGCTCTTAACATACCGAAGTAATTCCTCCAGTAGCTCGGCGTCTCTGCGCGATAGAGATGAAACAGCTATTAATCCCCCGCGTTGCGATATCTGGTCTACTCTGGTTAACAGGTAGTTTTGTTCAAGTTCACCATCGCTACCCAGGGAGTGAACAGCTAAAACACCCTTGAGACTTCCTACAGCAGAGACACCCATCCAGTCAGCAAGAGGGCTCCAGAGCGTTTCTTCGCAACCAGTAGCTAGGCTATCTCCACCTACATCAACTCCCAGTACGTAGTCAGCGCCCGTGCTCGAGATCACCTCATTCATAGCTTCAACGTAACCTCTCACACCACCGTACACGTCTACCACGTAGACATGTTCACCCGTGGCCTTTGAAGCGTTCACAGCTTGAAATACAACCTTCCTGTCGTTCCTGACAGCATAGGAGTTCTTGTCCACAACAACGTAGCCCTCACCTCTCTTTACGTAGTTTCTAACCTCATCCAACCTTATGGGACCTGGAACGGGGTCGTAAACGAACCTTTCCCATGCTATAGATGCAAGCGTGTACTTAACGTTGAACCTCGCTAGAGACCTGGCTATTACAACAGCTGAAGCTATGTCTCCTCCACCACCAATGGCTAACACAAGTGCATGTTTGCCCTTTTCAAGTAGTTCGAACATGTCTAACACAAAGTCTGTGTTAAACAGCGTCTAGGTTTATTACCCTTCACCAGTAGCTGATATCTTATCGAGACCCATGTCAAGCGCTAGCTCGGCTATGTCCTTCGAGTACTCAGCTATTCTTCTCAAGCTCTCCAGTAGAAGCTTAAAGGACACTAGCTCATTCGGTTTAAGCAACTGGGAGTAGTCTTCAACCAGCTTCTTCTCAAGCTGTTTAACTCTGTCAACGAACGATGAGACCTCCTGAACGAGAAACGGGTCCTTGCTGAGGAAGGCGTCTGTAGACTTTCTATACACGTTCATTACGTCAAAACACAATGTGTGAACTTCGCTGGGTATTTGAGCTGCTGCAAGCTCCATCACTTGCTTTGCAATGTTAACAACATGATCACCTATTCTCTCGAGAAGCTTTGATAGAGCTCTGTACATTATCAGGTCAAGACTGCTCACATCCTCAGTTACCTCTGATCTGCCCAGAGCGCTCATGTTTATGAGTCTATTGACATAGAAGTACACTCTGTCTATGCTATCATCCTCTCTGAGGATTTCCGCTGCCATCTCAGGGTCTTTTCTGCTGATGACCATGCATGAATCACTGAAAACAGACAACACCACTTTGACCAACCGCTTGAGTGCTGTATGGAAAGGCTGTTTATCCGGTGCTAAAATAACGCTTATTCTGATCTCATCCACATCCTCGTTCGTGATCTCTGCAGCCGGTAACCTGCTGAGAACAATGCTCCTAATGGCATTTCTGAGCTGTGGATGTATACTGTTGCTCTTAACCACGATCTCGTCGTACCCCATGACGTATGCACCTATGATCCAGCGGACAACCGTCTCCGGCTCCTGTTCAGACCCCACGCTAAGTACTATGCGCTTGAGCTCTCGCGTTGAAGCAAGCGATGGTCTTATGGTTACAGCGTAGTCTGTTTCTTCGACTATGACCTGACTACCTGGTTTTAAACCGTGCTTTATAGCCCACTCCTTGGGCAACGAAACTATATAGGTTGATCTGCCTGTAAATTGTACTCTACGTGTGTACCTTTTCAACTGAGCCCTAATATCTATATAGATGCAGAACTTAAATACCTTGAATCCTACTTGTGCTTTCTTCGCTGTGTTCTATAAGGCGATATTGATACATCCACATGGTATATTAGGTCACTCACTTCACGAACAGCATCAATAATCCTTGAACGAATCCTGTATGCTTCCATAATAGTGGTTTTCGGATCGACCCCAACGTGAACACTGACTATGTAGAAAGACCCGATCTTCCTGGCATCCACATTTTTCACGCGCACATCAGCGAGTTCTCTAACCAGCTTTTCAAAAACCCTTAACTTGAGGTCGGGATCAACGTTCCTGCCAGTGACTGTTCTAAACGTGTCTCTTAGAACTTCGATGATGCTGTGGAAAACGAAGAACGTAAGTACTGCTGTGAATAGCGCTTCGAAGCCGGAGTTCTGGGTGAACGCTACGATCAGTATACCGAGTGTAGCAATGATCGCTGCGAACGTGTCGAGAACAGCGTGCACGTAGTCTATTCTCACGATCTCCAGCCTGAGCTCCTCGTACTTCCTCTTTTGTATAAGCATGGTTGTAGCAGTTAGCACAGCACCTAATGCTGTCACCAGGGATAGCGCCGGGTGGTACACACCACTTAGCTCCTGGTTTCTGTAGTTGATGAAGTAGTCAACGAAAACGTAACCGTACACTCCTATTACTATAACTGCAACAACTGTTACAAGTATGGATTCAAGAAACAGTGTTCCAAGGGGGAATCTTCTGCTAGTCTTAGAAGCATGGTTCAACGACACCATGAACAAAGCTTCGAGAACCGTGTCTACAACCCAGTGCGCGAGATCGGCGAAAAGCACAATGTTGTACAACACCATGACAACTAGTGCTTCAACTGTAGTACCAAGTAAGCTTAACCAAAAGGATACCTTGAACCCGCTCATAGCTCTCCTTAGCCTGTGCTCAATAGCCTTGTATTCCACGAACACCACCTCTTAGCTTTACGTTAATAGTTTATTGACAAGGCACGATACGGATCAGATGAATAGAGTTCAAAGTCCAAAGTCTAAAGATACTTTCTAGAAAACAAAATCCATTTAGATCCATGGTAAAGGGGGGTATTTTTCCTTTTCCCTGAGACATCGCAACGTTGAAACAATGCGAGCTGTTCAAGTTTTCCTGTTCAAAAATACTACTATATAAATGCACAACTCGTTAAGTATACCTTGGAATTGGTGTGAGACTAGGGAGGTAGGGTTAATTGACTGTTGTTGCTGGTGAAAAGATTCCCGGTAGACATAGACCATTCCTCACGATAACGCTTATAGCTCTCAATGTAGCGATTTACTTTTACACTAGCGGAGGATTACTTGTGAGAACACTAGACTACTACGTTGTAAACTACGGATTTAAACCGGTGTACCTGCTCTACGATGCTTCCTTGGCTCTTAAGACTATTTTCACGAGCATGTTTATTCACGCCGATTTATTTCACTTGTTCTTCAACATGCTGTTTCTCTGGGTTTTCGGCTCGAGGATCGAGAAGCTCCTGGGACACACGAAGTTCCTATTGCTCTACGTGCTCTCTGGTATAATGGCTGTTGTGTTCCACACATCTTTTGCACCCTTCGCCGGGTTTGGAGCCTTGGGCATTTCAGCGGTAGGTGCATCTGGTGCTATTAGTGGTTTGCTAGGTACGTACCTGCTTCTTCTACCGAGAACAAGGCTTGCTATGTGCATGTTCTTCTTCCTTATACCACTCTGCTTCTCTCTACCAGCGTACGTTTTCATAGTGTTCTGGTTTGCTCAGCAAGTCATATACGGCTACATGGTTCTCGGAGGTATAGCCTACTTTGCACACGTGGGTGGATTCGTAATGGGTCTTGTTTTAACACCGCTTATGGCGAGATCGCTTGCCAGGAGAAGAATGTACTACGAGGATGCCATCATAAGGTACATGGAGTCAGTTTTAGGAATAGTAATTCCGCGTAGACCCGGGCTGAGCGGAGGTGTTAAGGCTATACTAACGGTATTACTGTTGTTAACAGCAGTTGGTTTCATATACACGTACTACACTACACTGTCCTCAAAGGTTCTAGTTTACGCGTCAACCGTAGAAACCATTGCTGATAGTAACGTTCAACGCGAAGTTGTAATGTTCTACGTTGACAATGGGGAATTGGACTTTTCACCAGTAGTATCTGATAATGTGAGAATACTCGTTAATAGATTAGCTGGTGCAGGTGTTCTTTACAATCCGATGTTAGCCGGTGAAAACTTAACTATTACCCAGGAGTATCAGGCACTAGTTAGTGGTTTAAATGTACCAGTAATATTAAACGCTACAGTAACCTACGATGAGCACGGGTTCGTCGTGTACTCAAGTGGTGAGCTCAGAAGCATTGTTGTAGTCTACACTAGAGTAGGAGCTGTTTACACCTGGAAACCCGGGAACGATATAGTGATCGACTACGAGCTTAAAACAAGCAGAGCTGAAATGAAGGTTCTAAGTAGTCTTTGCCTAATATCAGCTGCAACCGCGCTGTTGGCCATACCAGCTGTAGTAGTAAGCAAGGGTCTGGAATTTTACTCGTGGATCCCGATGGGTCCAGTTATTTAATGGGATTTAATAATCGGTTCACCGTATCTGTTAAGGTATACTACGCTCTCTAGTGGTTTACGTGGAGGAGGCTCCGGTGCTTCATCGGGGTATCCAACAGCTACTATAGCTATAGGAACGGTTGAAGAAGGCATACCAAGTACTTCTCTTATGTTCTCAATGTTTCTCATGGTTTGAATCCACACTGTTCCAAGCCCCAGAGCGTGAGCAGCGAGAAGGAAGTACACTGTAGCAGCTGAGCAGTCAAGCATATAGGAGACAGGAGACTCATCTATGTTGCAGGCAACAACAACGGCGAGCGGTGCTCTCTCGAGTGGTTTAGCAGCTGGGTGTATCTTGCTCAGTTTACTCTTCACATCGGGATCCGTGACCAATATGAATCTCCATGGTTGAGCGTTCTTAGCGCTCGGAGCGAATCTCGCTACGTCTATTGCTTTGAGCACTTTCTCAAGCGGAGGTGGTTGATCCTTGAATTTCCTAATACTCCTCCTAGACCTGAGAAACTCCAAGTAATCATTCAAAGCTGTACACCTTGGATCTAGAATTCTATAATGACAGGGTATTATAATGCTATCGGTACCATTTGACTTTTAAGATTTTATCTTAGTCAAAGCCTCGGGAGGTGAATACCATTGAATAGGTTTACCCCCGTGGTATACCTTGTAGCAGCGCTAACAGGACTAGCTGTTATCTTGAGGTTTTTCGATTTTCCATATCCACCGGCACCATTCCTGAAGTACGATGTATCGGGTGTCCCACTCGCTATAATAGCGTTCATGAGTCTTCGCGCAGCCTACGGTGTTCTACCAGTCTACTACGTAATACCAGTAGCTATGGGTTCAGACCCTATCGGCATGGCAATGAAGTGCTTAGCTGAACTATCAACGTTTACACCCCTAGCGTTGACTCTCAGAAAGCTCCATGGAAAACACAGCGAGGCCATTGCTGCCACCATAGCTGTAGCTGTTTCAGCTACAACACGCGTGGCGGTAATGTCCTTGGCCAATTACCTTGTAACACCCCACTGGCTCGTATGGGCTGGTTGGGCGAGAGATCTTCAAAGAGCGTACGCGATAACCATACACTACTTACCTCACATAGCATTGTTCAACCTAACGATAGCCTTAATAGTGTCACCCCTGGCTATTGTGGTATACAGGGTTTTAACTAGAACAGGCATACTGAGATGAACAGCAAACCGGTTGTTGAAGTAAAACACCTGTGGTTCAGGTACCCAGGAGGCGACTGGGTTCTCAGAGGAGTGGATCTCGTTATCGAGAAAGGAGAGCATGTGCTGATCATAGGAGAAACAGGGTCGGGTAAAACAACGCTGGTAAGAGCAGTAACGGGTGTGGGGGAACTAGTTTACGGTGGTGAATCCAGGGGCGAAGTACTAGTAGATGGTAGAAACGTGAAGAACCTTGAACCAGAGGTTGTTTTTAAGGTAATCCACATCATTGGTCAAAACCCCTACTTATACTTCACAGAGCCCATTGTAAGAGACGATCTGCTTGCTTACGCGCTCAGGGTTCACGGAGAGATCAGGGTAGCTAAGCAAGCTTTAGTTAAAGCAGTTGAAACAACCGGCATCTACAGGTTGCTCGACCGGTATTTCTTCGAACTATCGGGTGGTGAAGCAAAGAGAGTTCTGGTTACTAAGTCAATCATGGCAAACCCCTTGCTCATAGTGTTCGATGAGCCGCTGATGTGGCTTGACGATGAAGGTGTGAAGAACTTTGTAGAGCTTCTTCATGTCCTGAGGAGACTTGGTAAATCCGTGCTTGTCATTGAACACAGATTTCTACCCATATACAGGTACTTCGACAGGATCATGGTTCTGAAGAACGGTGTTCTCAGGGATGCAACGGAGCTAGTTTTCACCCGCTTTGAAAACTCAGAATCACAGATAAAAGCACAGTTCACGTCGGAGAGCAGTAGAGGCGGAGGAACAAGAAAACTCGCTCTTAGAGCAAGAGAACTGCACTACGGTTACGAGAACAATCATGTTCTGAAAGGTGTTAACCTAGAGCTCTCGGAGGGTGACATTGTTCTCATCTACGGGTCCAACGGTTCTGGTAAAACAACGCTACTCAAGCTGCTCTCAGGCTATCTGAAGCCAAAGAAGGGAAAGGTTGAAAGATACGTGGACGCTGTGTACATACCTCAGAACATAGCACTCTTCTACACTGAGGAAACAGTTGAGAAGGAGGTTAAAGAGCTGTGCAAAACTAGGAAGCTTGGAGAGAAATGCGTCGAAGAGGGTCTGAGCAGAGTTGCGCAATTGGGACTAGACCCAAGTCAATCCCCCTTCAATCTAAGTCATGGGCAAATGGTGAAGCTCGCAGTAGAGCTCGGAGTTCTCTCGGGCGCTGGCTTACTATTGTTGGATGAACCGTTCTCTGGTTTAACGTACAAGGGTAGATTCATGCTTCTGGAGCACATCTCCCGTCTCAGCGCATCTGTTGTTGTTGCAAGTAGTAGCCTGGATGCAGCTGTATCCCCCGTGTGGACGTGCATGTACAAGTTGGAGAACGGAGTGCTCAGTGAGCTCGTCCTGGATGGAGAACGAGTTCACCACGACCTTGTTTACGCGTCGAAGCTTTACAGCGAGGTATTGGATCGTGCTTAGAAGCTTATCTTATCTTCTTGTTCAATCCAAGAGACTAG
Source organism: Desulfurococcaceae archaeon (assembly GCA_038889555.1). Classification (GTDB taxonomy): domain Archaea; phylum Thermoproteota; class Thermoprotei_A; order Sulfolobales; family Desulfurococcaceae; genus UBA285. Next base: position 6,776 of record JAWAHD010000008.1, on the reverse strand, counting down.
AGCAGTTCAGCACGCTGTCTAGGCTATTCACAGCCCTTTTCATTCTGGCGTACCTTACCTATGCAAGGTTCGGAGCTGAACTCGGCGCCGAGGTCGTCAGGACGGTCATTGCGCTATCGGTGGTTCTCGCGATCTCCTCTCTTGTACGTGGATTGAGAGTTGTGCTTGAAGGAGCCAGGTTGATCCTATTGTTCACGCTTGCTGGTGCACTCGTTTTCTACTTAAGTAGCCTCCTAGGTTGGCTTGCTCCTGACCCCGCGTACATACCGGTTGGTGCACTAAGACTCGTAGCGTTCTTCTTATCCTTTTCGCTTTTCTTCCAGATGCTAAGCCTTGAGGAGTGGAGATACCTGTTCAACAAGCTTGGCTTGAAAACTCAGGCGTTAGTGTTGTCCGTTACTGTAGCTCATATACCAGTGCTCTTGAACTACCTCTCCGAGTCAGCTGTAGCAATCAAGCTGAAGTTCAAGGGCAGAAAGCTCTACAAGCTAGTAGTGCCCCTTATACTGCTCTCGCTCTACACTGCGAGAGGACTATACGAAGCACACTTGATCTACAGAGCATCTCTGAAGCCTAGAGCTAAGTTCACCTTCTTCAAGAGAAACGATTTTTTGCTCTACTCCGTTGTACTTTTTCTCGTTATAACCATTTTCCTTGTTAAGTAGAACCTGCAACGATGAATACTTGCATGGTGGAAACTCTGCTTGGAGTCAGCCAGGGGTTCGTGGGCTCACTGGATCACCAGCGGCAGGGCGTCGTCATCCCGAATACATGGTACTGCATGAAGCTATTTAAGGGTACACCAGCACGTGAACACAATTAATTTATTGAAAACACGCATCCGGTTATATACTCGTTGATGGTACTGATAACCTGGTGATGCAAGAGTTGCTCAAACCAGAGGAGCTGGAACGCTACGATAGGCAGATCAAGCTGTTCGGAATCGATGGTCAACTCAAGCTTAAGAATTCCCGTGTTCTTGTCGTTGGGCTCGGAGGCTTAGGATCTCCTGCTTCAATCTATCTAACTGCAGCCGGTGTGGGTAAACTCGTAATAGTGGACAAGGAGAAGGTTGAACTGAGCAACCTCAACAGGCAAATCCTATACACAGCTAAAGACCTGGGTAAACCAAAAGCTCTGGTCGCATTCGAGAAGCTGAAGGAGCTCAACCCCAATGTAGAAGTGGTTCCCGTACAAAAGGACGCTGATGAAGAGCTCATTGAGAGCTTGATCAGAGAAGTGGACCTCGTAGTGGATGGCCTGGATAACTGGAAAACGAGGTTCATAGTTAACAAAGCCTGCGTTAAGTTCAGAAAACCGTTTATACACGGAGGTGTACAAGGACTCTATGGGCAAGTCTTGATTATAGTACCAGGTAAAACACCGTGCTTAAGCTGTATTCTACCCAGGGAACCAGCCGAGGAGAGACCTGGACTCCCCGTACTTGGCCCTACCCCCGGTTTAATCGCTATGATACAGGTTACAGAAGCCATAAAGCTTCTAACGGGCTACGGTGCTCCCGCACTCAACAAGCTCATAGTCTACGACGGATACAACATGAAATTCCACGAGATCAGCGTTACCAGAAACCCGCAGTGCCCAACATGTGGCTGGATCGAGGAGTAGCAGTTCAAAAGCAAAATGAAAACAATTGAGACTACTACTGTAGCTTCTCCTTTAAGAGAACCGAGATCCTCTTTACTCCCTCCTCGATAACATCCTTCTTTGGCATTGAGAAGTTTAATCGTAGAACATTTCTACCCGTGTTGTCAGTGTAGAAGGGTGCTGCTGGGATCACTGCAACAGCGTACTTGTCTAGTAGCTCGATCGCGAAGCTCCACGAGTCTATCTTCTCTGGTAACCAGAGCAGCACGAACATTCCAGCAACAGGCCTAGTGTGCTTAGAACCCGGTAGGTAGTTTTCAATAGCTTTGATCATTAAGTCTCTCTTAGCTCTGTACTCCTCGATAGCTTTCTTTCTGGTTTCCTCGAAAACACCTTTTCTCAAAGCCCAGACTATGAGTAGCTGTGATGGTACACTTGGACACATATCGGTGGGGCCTTTAGCAGACCTGAACAGATCCGTTATCTCATCGGGAAGTACCAGCCAGCCTACTCTTAAACCTGTTCCAAGAACCTTGCTGTACGTACCTACGAATATAACTCTATCCTCCTTGTCCATGGACTTGAGAGACCTTACCTCAATCGGCTCGTAAACAAGGTGGTTGTAAGCCCCATCTTCTACCACCAGCAGGTCATAGGTACTAGCGATTTCAAGCAGATGCTTGCGTCTCTCAAGGGAAAGCGTTAAACCAGAGGGATTTTGACCAGTAGGAATAGTGTACACTAGTTTTACGAGTTTACCCTCGCTTTTCATCTTCTTCACGGTTTGCTCTAGCACATCAGTCTTCATACCTTGTTCATCCATTGGTACACCTACGAGGCTTACACCGTAGTGCTTCCATACTAGTAGAGTGTTCACGTAGGTCGGGTTTTCGACGATAACGATGTCACCGGGGTCTATCATTAATCTACCAATCAAGTCTACTGCTTGACTACCACCGTGAGTAACCACGATGTTACCTGGCTTCGCGTTAACACCCTCGTACTCTCTCATGAATTTAGCTATCTCCTCGCGAATCTCTGGAATCCCCTCAGTTGGTGAGTATAAAACGGAGCGCTTCTCCTTCTCGAAAATCTCTTTTGCAAGCTCAGCGTACACCAACCTGGGGACAACATCGGGGTCAGGGTCTCCTGCTGCAAAGCTTATAACCGGTGTTTCCCTGGACTTAGCAGCAATTCTGGATACAAACTCACGTATAGGACTCGGCTCAACGTAGTTGCATCTACTACTAAGGAACTTGACGTAGTCCGGTCTTGCCAATACGCAACCCCAGCTTGCATATGGTAGCTCTAATTTAAAAAGCGTGCTTGGAAAGAGACACTACTGAACGGTGATCACTTCTCGACTGAACGTTGTGAACTTGTTCATAGCTACGTGAGCTATGAAACCCGCTTCGAGCCTTGGCTCATAGTTCACGTATGCATCCTCTTTATAATGATACGCCAGAACTTCTCCAACGTAGAGCACGTGGTCACCGTAAGTGCGTTTATCGTACACTCTGCACTCCAGGTTCGCAAGAGCGTTCCTGATGATCGGTGTGCCCACTTTACTTGCAGGTGCAAACTCAAACTTTGTTTTCTTCAGCTTCTCGGGTCCATGCTCTGAGCCAACGATCCAAACATCGCGGAGGTTTTCAAGGCTTGGAACACTAATCACGAACTCACCGTACTTCTCCAGTAGCTTGTAAGTGTAACGAGTCGGAGCAACAGCTACAGCCACCATGAACGGCTTAGCTGAAACTGGTGTAACCCAGTCAGCAGTCATAACGTTCACCTCCTCACCATACCTACCAGAAACAACAAGGTACGTTCTAAACGGGTACAGCAATCTGTACGCCACAAAGACCACCCGCATAGAAGTGTATAAAGTGCTCCAACCTTAATAATCCACACGTCTACTCATTTATAGTTGAACGCTGTCCTCTGAACCACGTAGACTAGTACTAGAACATGCTCTAAGACTCTTCACTCTTACAGCGAACAACAGGCCTTAAAATCGAAATATGCCCATACAATACAGCCGAGAACAAGTTTTCGTAGTCGTAGAATACTAACGTCATGTTTACTACCACCACTTCATGCTCAGCTTGTACTGACTTACGTCCTCGTTCCTCTCGGGTTTGCGGAAGATGAAGAGGTGTTCGTGTGCTATCAGGTAGAAGTCCTTCCCCTTACTGCTCTCCTCAACCCAGCACTCGCAGGAGGATTTAACCAGCTTCCTCCACCGTTGCTCTGTAACCCTTGTGTTCCACTGAACCTTGACAATGTCCTCCTTGAGTATGAAGCCAACATCGAGGAACTGTTGCATAACCCTGAAGGCTATGGGGACGTAGTGCCTGTGAACACGCGTATCACCAACGAGTATAGCACAGTACCTTCCAGGCTTCAGCACCCTGAAGCTCTCCTCTGCAACCTTTCTCATACCTGCAAGGTACTCCTCCAAGCTGTAAACCTGCGATAGGTCTCCTGGAATAGGCTTCTTCTTCGAGTAGGGTATGATGTTGAAGTAGGGTGGATGAGTCGCGATGAAGTCGATGGACTCGTCCTCGATCAGGTCAAGGTTCCTTGCGTCACCGTGGTACACTCTGATCTCGGGTTCCCTCCAGTCGGGGATGAGCGGTTTGTACGTGAAGTTCAACCTGTCCAGGGTTAGGATTACAGCTTCGTAGTTTATGTCTACACCTATCGCGTTTCTCCCTAGTAGCTTGCACTCGACAAGGGTTGTACCACTACCGCACATCTGGTCCAGCACCCATTCACCGGGCCTCGTGTACCTCAGGAGGAGATTTCGTACAAGCCTCGGTGACCAGTTTCCTCTGTAATCTCCTCTGTGAGTAGCCCAGTCCCCTCTCTCAGGAAAGCTCCAAACGGTTGTGGTCTCGAGAGTGAAGTCCCTCGGCTGGTACTCCTTGATCTCGTGCTTCACACCAACCCTGATCACAGTATCCTCAACAACAACCTCTCCACGCTTCTTAACGTACTCAAAGTACTCATCAAACGTAACAAGACGCATCTGCATCAAGTTTCACTACCAATAAACCTTTTCCACACCAAGTAACTTGTAGGCTAAGCTGCGTGTATAAACCAGAAGACTCCCAGAGAACTCAGTGTTCTCAAAAACATCTTCCAAAATTCACGAGCATTAATCTTCAAAGTGTTCTGTAAATGAATCAGGGTTTCACACAGTTTTGCTGAAACGATTCTCAGCAATCCTCACCATGCCTAGATACGTAGAACCTGTGACTTATAGCATAAGACGAGTTACTGATGCTACAAATACCCGTTATATGAAACACAGTTTTGTGTTAGCGCGTTCATCGAAAATAGCTTGTGTGAAGGAGAGGCTTAAAAATAATTGATTTGACTTGAGCTTTAAATTAGTCCTGCTCAGCTTTTACTTGGACAGTGCTTTTAACGCTTTACCCTTGAGTAGCTCGTCAACCAGTGCTAATATTCCGCTGATCAACAGGTAAATTCCGATGAGTATTGCTACGAGGTCAGGCCATACTATGATCACTACACCGAAGACTATCATTAACAATGAAATTACCAATCTCGGTGCACTGAACCCTAGGTACTTCTTCATTATTTCCTCAACTTTTTTCTCCGCCATTCAGATCACCAAGTTGTTTATTACGATCCTACCCAGAATATTTATTATACTTAAGTTATTCGTTTATTTTTACTTCAGGGAATTAACTTAAGGAAGACTTTACGTGAGCCAAGCCATCGAGATAAGTCTTACTCTTTCAGCAACCCTAGCGCAGAGGTCTGTTGTTGATTCAAGCTGGTTAATTAAATGATAAGCTAGAAGCTGTAGCGCATAGGGCTTTATCTTCTCGCTGAGCTCTAGTATGAGACTCCTGTTCTCCAGCTCTAGAGCATCTGCTTCTTCTTCTACTTTAAGTATCTCGGAGAACGCTTTCTCTACTTCCTTGTAGCGCCCTGCTATGAAGAACTTTAGTGTGTTCGCGAGTAGGTTCATGGATTTTACTACTTTCTCCGAGAGTCGTAGTATACCGTTGCGTAGTCGCTCCGGTAGCTCTAGGAATGGTATGATCGTGAACTCTCTAGCAGACTCCTTCAATGAGTCACTGATATCGTCGAACATGTCTATAAGGTATAGAAGCTCCTCCTTTAAGCCAGGGTCGAGGCTTAGGTTTGCGATCTCTTCTTCAATACTGCTCTTCAGAGCGCCTGACTCGTCTAGAAGCTTAATTGTTCTTGTGAACGAAACCCTTGCTTCACCGATTCTAACGTTGTTAAGTAGGCTTATGGCCTTCGTGAACTCCCTGCTAGCATCCTCCACTGTAGAAACGTACTTCTCCAGGTTGGTCATGAGTGAATCCGGAAGTACGTCTGAAAGCAGCTTCAAAGACTCTCCACCGTTTCGAGTAGATCAGGTCACGCGGTTTATATAGAGTTGAACACCTGTTACATTTTGCACTATATTTACCTTAAGACACCTGAGTATATGACGGTGAACCTTGGTATGGTGGAGGTGGTACTGCCTAAACCGGATACGAGTAGCCCCTTGATGCAACTACTTCTGAAGAGAAAAAGCGTTAGGAAGTATGCTGATGAAGCTTTAACGTTGAACGAGCTCTCTAAGCTTCTCTGGGCCACCTATGGACTCGTAGATTCGAAGAGGCATGTTGCACCGTCAGCGGGAGCAACGTTCCCGATTGAAGTGTACGTGTTCGCGAGATGGGTTGAAGACCTGGAACCAGGAATCTACAGGTACGATGATCGCGGGCACAAACTCGTGCTGGTTAAGAAGGGTGATTTCTCCAGGGAGCTCTCCAGGGCTTGCCTTGATCAGAGGTGGGTTCGAGAAGCACCTGTTAACATTGTTCTGGTGGCGTACTACGAGAGAACCACCAGGTGGTACGGTGAGCGCGGGTTCAGGTACATCTACATGGAGGCTGGTCACGTTGGGCAGAACATATACCTCGCTGCAACCGAGATGGGGCTTGGAACAGTTGCCATTGGTGCCTTCGAGGACGATGAGATACTTAAGCTAATTGGTCTCGGAGAGAACTACATAGCTCTCTATGTTTTCCCCGTGGGTAAACCAAGGTAGTTTACCAGGGTTTACTAGCTTTCAGCGCTATTATCATGCTGGGCTGTGCTACAGTGATGGTTGCATACCT